>JBEBUV010000012.1:0-82045 GCA_040393085.1 Pedobacter hiemivivus
AATAGCACTTGAAAATATGTGCACTAAACAAGCTTATCTATTTTACATACGCTCCGGAACAGTAATTCCCAAAATATTCATACCGCGCTTTAATATATTAGCCGTTACAAAGCTTAAGTTTAAACGATGCTTCTTAACCGCTTCATCTTCTTCTTTAATAATAGGTGGTGTTTCATGATAAAACTTATTAAACATTTTAGCTACCTCATATAAATAATTAGCTAATAAAGCCGGACTATGCGATTTGGCGGCCGATTGGATCTCTGAAGGGTATTTCCCTAACAACATGATCATTTCAAGCTCGGTAGGCGTAATAACAGCATCAGCAACTCCTGCATAAGCGAAGTCATACGCAGCTTTTTGCAATAGAGACTTTATCCTGGCATGTGTATATTGAATAAAGGGACCTGTATTACCCTGAAAGTCGATCGACTCTGCAGGATCAAATAACAATCTCTTCTTCGGTTCTACTTTTAAAAGGAAGTATTTTAAAGCACCCATACCGATATGATAGTATAAACGCTCCTTTTCTACCTCATCAAAATCATTTACTTTACCTAAGGCTTCAGTTTTAGCTTTCGCTGTTTCTATCATCTCAGCAACCAAATCATCAGCATCAACAACAGTTCCCTCACGCGATTTCATCTTCCCGCTAGGTAAATCTACCATGCCATACGATAAATGGTGCAATCCCTTAGCCCAGCTTTTACCTAGTTTCTCCAGAATTAAAAACAACACTTTAAAATGATAATCTTGCTCGTTACCTACAACATAGATAGATTCGTCCATTTTAAAATCATCATATTTCATTTGGGCAGTACCTAAATCCTGTGTGATGTATACTGAAGTACCATCAGCACGTAGTACCAATTTCTGATCTAAACCATCTTCAGTAAGGTCAATCCAAACTGAACCATCAGGCTTCTTAAAGAAAACACCCGCTTCCAGTCCTTCTTCAACCGTTCCTTTACCCAACAGATAAGTATTGCTTTCGTAATAGTATTTATCAAAATCAACACCCAGGTTTTTATAAGAAACTTCGAAACCATCATATACCCAGCCATTCATCTTTTTCCAAAGATCAATCACATCAGGTACACCAGCTTCCCAGTCTTGCAGCATTTTCTGCGCTTCCTTAATTAATGGTGCATTCTTTTTGGCTTCTTCTTCTGCCTGCCCTTCAAGCTTTAAAGCCTCAATTTCCTTTTTATATTCCTTATCGAATATAACATAGTACTTTCCTACAAGGTGATCTCCTTTTAACAATGAGCTTTCCGGTGTTTCACCATTGCCCCATTTTTGCCAGGCCAGCATCGATTTACAAATGTGAATCCCCCTATCATTTACAAGGTTCACTTTTACTACATCATAACCACTTGCTTTTAGCAATTCGGCAACCGAATAACCTAATAAGTTATTTCTAACGTGGCCCAGATGAAGTGGTTTATTGGTGTTTGGCGAAGAATATTCGACCATCACCTTTTTACCATTTGGAGTAACGTCACCAAATGATGGGTTTAATAGACTTGTATTAAAGAGGTTGATCCAATAAGCATCTGCAATACTGAGATTCAAAAAGCCCTTAACGACATTAAAACCAGTAATTTCGTTGATATG
Source organism: Pedobacter hiemivivus (assembly GCA_040393085.1). Taxonomy (GTDB): domain Bacteria; phylum Bacteroidota; class Bacteroidia; order Sphingobacteriales; family Sphingobacteriaceae; genus Pedobacter; species Pedobacter hiemivivus_A. Next base: position 1,618 of record JBEBUV010000012.1, read on the forward strand.
CTGTACCAGATATTCACCTAGATCAGTTGCTGTAGCTTCCGGTGACTTTTTCGAGAAGCGTACTACTGGAAACACGACAATAGTGATTTGTCCGTCAAATTCTGCTCTGGTATCCTGTAAACTTACCTGATTCTCAGGTAAGTCCTGATTGTATAATTCTTTTACTGCAGCTAAAGTTGCTGTAATAATATGTTGTTCGATGTTCATAATACTAATAATCCCCAAATCTACTATTCGTTTCTGAAAGCGTTGGTTGCTTTAATTAAAATTTCAAAGGCATGCTCTGCCATTTGGTTTTCGCGGTCTAAGGTGGGGTTTACTTCCACAATTTCAAAACAGCAAACTTTTTGATTGGTCAATAATCCCGACATTAACTTCCCTGCTTCTCTTTCTGTTAATCCCTGCGCAACTGGTGTTCCTGTTCCTCTTGATGTTGTAGGATCCAAAGAATCTACATCAAAAGATACATAAATGATATCACAGTGATCCAGGTATTGAAGTGTTTCTATAACAGTCCGCTCTACTCCTCTTTTTCGCAGTTCTGCCGTAGTCACATTTTTAACTTTATTCTTTTTTAGCAAATATGCTTCAGGCTTCTCCATATCTCTAGCTGAAATCAGTACCAGATCACTATAAAGAATCTTTGGAGCAATATTTCCAACGTTTTTTAGCTGATACCAATAGTTGATGGTCTCCTGGTCTAATTTATTCACTTTCGAGTCTAAATTATCTTCATCTAAAGCCATGGCTAAAGGCATTCCGTGCATATTTCCGGAGGGTGTTGTGTAAGGGGAATGTAAATCTGCATGTGCATCTATCCAAACCACCCCCAGTTTTAATTTGGGGTATGCAGCTTTTATACCCGCAATTGTTCCAGCAGCAGTACTATGATCGCCTGCTAAAACTACCGGAAATTCATCTCGAATAAGTGTTGAACTTACTTCGTCGCTTACACGCTCTACCATAGTCAATATTCCCGAAATGCGCTTTGCAAAGGGACTACCGGTACTTTCGAGCAACAAATGATTCTCATTAGGAACCTCTACAGACTTATGTTTCTTGAAAAATCTGCTTCCAAAATCCAGGGCTGCAATCTTAATTGCATCCACTCCTAGACTGGTGCCACGAGTGCCGGCACCGATCTCAGATTTTACCTCAATTATTTTTAAAGTCTTAGTCATAAAAAAAAATACGGGTGTATTTTATAAAGTGTTTATCTTTGAGCCCAAAATTAACTTATTTTAAGTTGCCAAACCCTATAAATAATAGTTCAAAAATAAAAAAATGCAGAGTTACTCCGAATTTCTTGATCTAAGTGTTGGTTTCCCTCAGGAAGGTTACAACGTTATAGACGATGAGTTATATTTTCAAGATCTCAATCTAATGGAGATGATTGAAACTTATGGTACGCCCTTACGTTTTACTTACCTTCCTATGGTCAGTAAGAAAATTCAGCAGGCCAAATTATTATTTCAAACGGCTATCATCAAGAACAACTACCGTGGCAATTATAAATATTGCTATTGTACTAAGAGCTCACACTTTAGACATATCGTCGAAGAAGCACTTAAAAACGGTATACACCTTGAAACGTCGTCTGCATTTGATATGCCGATGATTGAAGCTTTGGAGAAAAAAGGTGCCCTGACTAAGGACATTACAGTAATTTGTAATGGTTTTAAAACTTATCAGTACAAACAATATATCATTGATATGTTGCACGATGGGTATAAAAACATTATCCCGGTCTTAGACAACAAGGAGGAATTTAATCTTTTTGATGATGAAGTAGAGTTAGACACACCTTGTAACCTTGGGATTCGTATAGCAGCTGAGGAACAGCCGGATTCGCAATTCTATACTTCGCGTTTAGGTGTGCGTATGGAGGATGTGATTGACTTTTACAACAATAAGATCTCTGCAAATCCAAACTTCAGAGTTAAGTTACTACACTTCTTTATCAACTCTGGTATTACCGATTCTCCATATTACTGGAACGAATTAGAAAAGTATGTAACTTTATATTGCAAATTCAAAAAAATCAATCCTGAGCTGGATACTTTAGATATTGGCGGTGGTATGCCATTTAAGGACTCTTTAGTGTTCGATTTCGATTACGAATACATGGTAAATGAGATCGTAAAAAGGATTAAAGAAATCTGTGCTGAGCACGATGTTATGGAACCGGATATTATTACGGAATTTGGAAAATATACAGTTGCGGAAGCTTCTGGTATTTTATATAAGGTATTGGGCCGTAAACAACAGAACGACAGAGAGAAATGGTTAATGCTAGATGGTTCATTTATCACTAACCTACCTGATGTTTGGGCTTTAAACCAAAAATACATCCTCCTTCCTATCAACAATTGGGATGCTGAATATGAAAGGGTAAACCTTGGTGGCATTACTTGCGATGGACTGGATTATTACAACCAGGAGGCACACATGAATAGTGTGTTTATGCCAAAAACCCGTAAGGTTCAATACCTGGGTTTCTTTAATACAGGAGCTTATCAAGAGGTATTAAGTGGTTATGGTGGTATTCACCATTGCTTATTGCCTAGTCCGAAACATGTAATTATCCGTCGCAACCGCGATGAGACTTTCAACTTTGAAGTGTTTGGTGAGGAGCAAAATAGTAAACAGGTATTGAAAATTCTAGGTTATACCTAATAATCAATTACTAAATAGTTTTATAGCCCCGGAAGATGAGAAGTCTTTCGGGGCTTTTTGCTTTAGTTAATAAACAATCAATTTCGCTTTTCCAGTACTTTCACTATCCTAGAAAAACCACTATTTCTGGCATGTTGTAATGCTGTTACTCTATTTTTGTCGGGGATAGTGATATTACAACCTGCATCAACTAATATTTGAATAATTTCCACATACTTATTGCTACCATTCCCAAGCACAACAGCTTCCATAAGTGCTGTCCAGCCTAAACGGTTTACATGATCTATTGGAAAACCTTTTGTATTGGCCAGCATTTTCACAACCTCAATATGCCCCCTTTCGCAAGCAGGAATTAATGCGGTTCCATTGTAGCGGTTAAAGAGATCAAACCGTGCTCCATTTGCTAAAAATAACTTTACTAAGTCTGTATGTCCTGATGCTCCTGCAAGTAAGAAAGGGCTATCCAGTTTATTATCCTGTTGATTTACATTGGCACCATGGGCAACCAATAGTTGAGCCATTTTCAAATCATTGAGTTCTGTCGAGATAAGCAACAGACTTTTATCATTTTTATCTTTTGAATTTACATCAGCTCCGCTCTTCAAAGCTGATTCTACAATTGTGTACTGTTTATTTTTTACAGCCTCAAGAATTGAATTTTGATCCGTTCTTTTAACATCCATATCATAATCATTTTGTCTCATTTCTATAACATTCTTATTTTTATCGGTATTACATTTATCGAAACCAAGGAATGAAAAAACTGACAAAAGAATCAATAATACCAAATTAAATAAGTGTCCCATAAGCTCGTTTTTTGTAAAACTAGTAAATCTGGATGTGTAAAGCAAAGTTCCCAAATGAATATGACCACACGATAGCAAGTATATTTTGTACTTAAAGATAAAGTTCATTAAGATAATTAATATCAACTGATTTACAGAAAGATAAAATAAAATTTATCCCCTTGTTTTTCATGTATAACTTTATGTTATACCTGTGTTTTACTGAAACCTGCATAAGCTTATCGATTACAAAACACAATAAACCAAACTTTTATACCACAGTCTTATTGCCGACCTTTGCAAATTATAGTTTCAAAAGTATTATAAAACATTATGGCTAAAAGAGAGATTAAATGTCCCCATTGTAATAACTGGACTGTCTGGAAGGAAGTGTTATACGATCAGTGTTTGAGTTGCAATAAATATATTAAGCAAGATAAAATCAATGTTTTAAATGTGACTGCTGCACAAGAAAAGCTTGATAAAGAAAAGGAATTTGCCAGTTCAGCAAATCAAAACCCCTATTTGAGGAAAGCCAAAGGCTATGCAAAAACAATTTCCATAGGCTTTATTACAGTTTTAATGGCACTAATTGCACTTGCAGCTGGCTAATGGATAGTACGTTAATGAATACTTTAAAATGGTTCAGTCTATTCTTTTCAACTTACATATTCCTTTATGTGATGAATAAACTGGGCTACACTTTTCCAGCTCCTATTCAATTTTATCTAGCCGACTTGCTTGCCGTTCCTGTAATAGCGACCTTATCCATGTGGTTTACAAGGTGGACAACACAAAAAAGAGACTTTATATTACCTGGATGGCAGGTGATTTTCACGGTACTGCTTCTCACAGTTCTATTTGAAATATTACTCCCAATAAAAATGAATAGGTACACAGCTGATTCAGTAGACATTTTGATGTATAGTCTTGGAGGAATATTCTATTGGAAAGTAATGAATACCCCTACATCTAGAAAATACATATAACGATTATTCTGCTAAAACACTTGAACATCGTTAAACTCAAGCATCTATAAACGACATAACACTGAAATGTGGATAAGTGGATAAGTTCTTGCTTCGTTATTTAATACACTGATTAGCTTTATAGGATGAAAATCGGATTTTATGCTCTTCTTACTTGCGCAATTATTGCAGGACTATACTATGTTGTAATTATACGTATGCAAAACATTTCACTCTTTTATGTGATAAGTGCAATTGCCGCAATCATATTCATTTGGAGATTTTACTCCCGTTCAAAAAAAGCTGCAAAACGTAAATACAGAGAGAACATGTTTCAACAACATATGAGAATGACTCTTCGCAATCAGTGGCACTAATTCAAAGTACACATCTAAGCCTTTCACAAACTTAAAATCATCATAATCAATCATCGGAATCACTTAATTGCTGGATTTTCTTCCGCTCTCCTACTATCCAAACAATATCATTCCATTCGAAAATAGTAGTAGAGTTCGGATTTGCGATGCGCTCTTTATTCCGCTCTATACCTACCACCATACCATTGGTACGCTCTTTAATTCTAGAATCTTTAATAGCTACTCCTTTTAGCTTATTCTTTTCATCTACAATAATCTTTTCTACTATGATATCCTGAATAGCATTTTCAGGCTGATCGATTTCTACATTTGTATCAAAAGCAGGCTTAAATAATTGCATTTGCTCATCTGTAGCAATGATTCCAATATGATCAAATGGCAAAAGTCGGCTGTCTCTTCCTGGTGCGTATATTAGCTTTTCCCCACGTCGGATATAAGCTATATTAACGCCATAAACTTCACGCCAACTTAGCTCGTTTAATGTTTTACCTACATATTCTGCATGTTGATTAACCTCCATATCTATCAGGTGGGCATCCCATGGGGAAAGATCGGATTGTGGGTTAAAGTGCTTACTTAAAACATTTTCAGCGGCTATCTTTTCTTTCTCTTCAGCCATTTCTCTGGCATTCAGATTACTTAAAAACCGACCTTCCAAACGCTGGTAAAAGACTTGTATTCTTTGGGAGAACAACACCAACACAATGATTATTGCCGGTACAGCGATCAAAATCGCTACCGTGGTAGAGAATAACTCGCTCACCCAAAAACCAATGATAAGCAAGCCAATAATAAACCTCGAAATTTCAAGCACCATTAAAGGTCCTTTACCATAAGTTCTATCCAACCAAAGTTCTTTATAACTCAGATTACTAGGCCTTTTAGCCATAAGTGCCCACAAAAATGGAGAAGCAACAGCAAGAGAGATCACCAAGGTTGAAATACTCACAAGACTTCCCTGCTCTAATTGTCGGTCTAAAAATGGGTATAAAAAGTTAATGGATAACAAAACCAGTGCAAGCAGAATTATCCCATTTGTAATCACAATATTAATGTATGATTTAATCAGCTTTTTCCAATTGCTTTCCGCTTGTATATTCTGTGTACTGGAAGAATAGGTATTTAAGTTTGTCACCCACTTTTTAGGTAGTACCCTTACTACGAAATCATAAAAGACAGGTGAGAATTTAATCATATAAGGAGTAGTAAAAGTGGTAATGGCTGAAGTACCCACTGCGACTGGAAATAGAAAGTCGCTCGTTACACCCAGAGAAAGACCTAGGGCAGCAACAATAAAGGCAAATTCCCCAATCTGTGCCATACTCATTCCTACTTGTATAGATTGCTTTAAAGGCTGACCAGATAGTAAGGCACCTATAGTCGTACTGAGCAATTTACCTGATAAGGTAAACAATGTAATCGCTAACACTGGCCATTTATATTCCATAATGGTAACCGGATCAATCAACATTCCAACAGAAACGAAGAAAACTGCACCAAATAAATCCTTTACTGGCTTAATCAGGTGTTCCACCTTTTCTGCTTTCGTAGTCTCTGCTAATATAGATCCCATAATAAATGCGCCCAGCTCTGCAGAAAAGCCTACTTGAGTAGCAACTACGACCATTCCTAAACAAAGGCCAATAGACAAAATCAGCAGCGTTTCTTCATCCAAAAGTGCTTTGGCTTTCTTTAAAAGTGTAGGTAAAAGAAATATTCCGGCAATAAACCATAAAAGTAAAAAGAATAGCAATTTACCAATGGTATATAACATTTCTGAACCTTCAAATTGCTTGGTCACCGCCACAGTAGAGAGCAATACCATAAGCAAAATCACCACAATATCTTCTACCACAAGTACTCCAAATACGACTCTTGCAAATTGTTTGGTCTTTAAACCAAGTTCATCAAATGCTTTAATGATAATAGTGGTTGAAGAACTGGCTAGCATACCACCAAGAAATAAACTGTCCATGGTTGACCATCCCATCCATTTTCCAATAAAATAGCCACCAATAGTAATGAAAATTATTTCTACAAAAGCAGTAACTGATGCCGAGCCCCCTACCCGCATTAGTTTCTTGAAACTAAATTCCAAGCCTAAGCTAAAAAGTAAAAATATTACTCCGATATCAGCCAGCGTTTTAACATTTGCTGTATCTACAACCGTGGGGGTAAGCGATAAATATGGCCCTACCAAAACTCCTGCAATAATATAACCCAAAACAAGCGGTTGCTTTATTCTTCTGAAAAGCAATGTTGTAATTGCACCGGTTACTAAAATTAAAGCTAAATCTTCTATCAGTTTTGGAAGGTGACCCATTAATATTATTTAAGTATTTATTCCATAAAAATACTAAAAACCCTTTAAAAAAACACTGCATTGTTTTTTACTGCTTCTCTTACCAATTTTACTGATTGTTATACATCTAATTAATCAAGGATATATATCTTTTTATTTTTTAGGCTAATTCCAATTTTGTTACCTAACCAGTTGATACTTGTCTTACTTTCATAAATAAGCCCCTCAACAAAGCTGACATTTGGGTTATCAACTCTAGAAAAATCATTAGAAATAGATTGAATTGATCCTCTCCCAGTTTCTCTGCTATTGTTGTAGATGAATTCAGGTCAAAAAACATAAAGATGCGAGATTCTTCTCTTGGGGTATTGTATTTTCCACGAACAATGTTCCATAAAACACCTGGTCCAAACTTGCTGTTGATCTGCAACAGCAACTGTGTGGTAGCCACACTACCACAGCCCATACCAATCCGCTTTTAAAAAGCCTGGTCGTGTTGGCATTACCTATATACTTTAATACCACATTAATCAGCAAAATGATTAGGATAAACGAACAAGTTACCGCGCCAAGATCAGGAAAAGCAATTGCTTAAATTTATACTTTGTCTTTGTGTTCATTAACACTAATTTAACAAAAAATATCCTTATGGATACCTATTTATCCTCCTACAAACTAAACCAATAATTGATTTTCATCATGAAAGTATTGGCAGCCGACAATCCAAATATCCTATCTAAATTGTTTCCCCAACCCGGATGGTACATGTCATCACGATTGGATCTGGTATTCTCCCAAACAACATGCATTGTAGAGCCGGGTAGAAATTCCCAGCGCGCCACCAGATTTGAACGGAATTCATTAAAGCTAAAGTTAGGATCTTTGAAAGTCATAGTATTGTTTCCCTTGTCGACAGTGTAATTACCGGCATTATAACTGATCTCATTAGCTTTAAACTCTGAAAAACGTTCGTTGTAATTAGAAGATCTGGTATCAGTTGCTTGTTTAAATTTATCGTATTTAGCAACAGATGTAAAAGGAGAACCATAATATTGAATAGAAAAATCTGGTGTGATATTCATCTGTAGATTTAAAGTCAGACCATAAGTTTCCTGCTTCATTCGTCCCATTATGTATCCCGTATTAACGGCTCCGCCATTTGATGGGATAACGGTATTTACATATTGTAGATCGTCAGTATTCCATGCATAATTGAATTGACCCGTCACAAGAAAATGATTCCCTAATCGGAAAACCATACTAGGACGTATTTCATTGTAGTTAGTTTCCTGATTTAAAAAGTGTCTTCCATTATAATTCATTCTGAATACTACCTTTTTTGCACGGTCGGTACTGAAAGCTGCATTCGTTTCAAAGTTTGAATTGTATTTCATATCCGGGCCACCTCTTAGCCTGCGACTATCGATAGTATTCCAACTGAATGTCTCTTTTAGATCCATTTCAAAACGATGTTTAATGGTCAAACTGCGGAAACGAAGGGCTGCACCATTATTTGTAGGCTTACCCCCATAGTTCCAAACGTTTTTCTGAGTGAAATTTATTCCTGCAAACCTGAATGGTCCCCAGGGATCTGTTTTTCGAAGTACCACCTCAGTTTCGTTCGACTTAAAATCAGATTCTCTGATATAACCAACGTCATTTAAGTCAAACCCTGGCGATGACCAACTTAAAGTCTGCGAAAAGTTCCATTGGGCATTTCCTTTCTTACCTAATTTAACATATCCACCTGTACCTTGTAAAGAATTTGCATCAGGATCAAGATTCAAATATTCAGCTCCTGATTCTCTGTGAAAATAGTGAGTTGCGTTCATCTTTTTATCTAAGATGGCTTGCGGAGAACCGTGTAAGGTACTAAACATAGCTTTAGCATCTATATAGTACAAACGATTAATAAAATACTGTGTAAAGTCTATACCTGTTGTAAATGCATTACCAATCATTGCATCTTTTAAATGATCTTCTCCAAGACTTCGATTTACAGAGGTAACCATAGCACCTAACAAGGTATTTCCTTCCCAGTTTTTCTGAACCCTTGCTACAGTATAATTGGTTAATGGTTCAGTTATCTCTCTATCGAATACACCATTTCGGCTGACCTTTGATGATGTTTGAGCAGTTACACTCTCCAAAACACCAATCGTAACCCCTTTTCTGTTTGTACCGGTTAGCTTTAAGGCACCAATGATTGGTATGAAGCCCGGAGAACTTGCATAATTTTCAACATTATCAATCCCTTTAGGACGATAGGTTGGCATTGCTCCTATTCTTCGGGAATAGAACATCATTCCATCCTCATTGTTGTTAAATTCCAAAATATGCTTTCCCTCAAGAAAGAATGGTCTTTTCTCATCATAAAATATTTCATAGGCTGATAAATTCATTACAGATGGATCCAACTCTACCTGACCATAATCGGGATTGATCGTTAAATCGAGTGTAAAATCGCTTAATGCTGCTTTTACATCTAAACCAGCACCGCCCGACCAGGTACTACCTTTTTGGAAAGGGCTATTTGGAATTTTAGGTTCATTAATATACTTACCCATCACATGAGGTAAGAACTCTATTCCTTTAGGCTTCGGCAAATCGTTCATTCCATGCATTTCTCCAAAAGAAAACACATGACCATTGTTCTTTATCGGTATTAAACTCCAATTCTGAACCTCATTATTTTTACGAATGATACGCCTTACATGTAAACCCCAGATTCCATCTGTATTTTTCTGGTTATATCTCAGCTGACTGAAAGGGATACGTAGCTCTGCTGTCCAGGAAGAATCTGTTAGATTAACGTTTGTTCTTCCCTCCCATACCGCATTCCAACTCAGATTTACCGAAAGTTTATCAGTAACAGTAAGGTCTGTTTTATTTCCTCCTAAATTGACATTAAATTCTGGAGCAACACGATAATCATGATAGGTATCAAATGCAATGCTGATCAGATCGCCATTACTATTGTCATCTCTGTTCCCAATGAAAGCATTCATGTGCTCTGGATGTTCATCTTTACAATAAACGCCGATATAAACGTTTTCATTGTCGTAAAAAATCTTCATTCGTGTCCAGGATCCTGTATATACACGTTCAAATGGAATAACTTGAGAGAACTTTTCAGACCATTCGCCTTTATTCTGCCATATATCTTCATCCAATTTACCATCTACCCTAGGTCGTTCTCCGACTAGCTTTGTGACATTATATTTGCGTTTATAAGCGTCTTCAAATGTCACTACTTCTTTTCTTTTATCTTGGGCTTGGCATACGGTATGGAGAATAATAAAAAACAGGATAGCGCTATACTTCATATTTGGCAATTTTCGTTTGGTTGATCTGATTTAAGTTAAAGGAATTAATTTGACCAAGCTATGAAAATGATTCCATCCAATAAATTATTTTTAGAACTAAATAATAAAGTAATTAAGTTACCTGTTCAGCCCAATAGGTACAAGTACCGGCATTATTGACTGGTCCTTTAAATAGAATACATCCACCACAGGCTTTTTCTTTACCTTTTGGGATAAAGAGATTACACTTTATACATTCTCTTTCCGGATCAGAAGAATGCTCTTCATAACCAAGCTTTTTACGTTTATCTAGCTCTTCCTTGCTGACATTCGAAAAGTCGTCACATTTGAAATCTTTATCATCAGTACCTGTTGATGCAGATTTAGAAGCTTCCGGATCCACTTTAGGTGTAGCATCTTTTGCAGTCTGCCCTTCTTTCTGAGTTCCAGAATTGCAACTGGTTATTACTGCACCTGCAGTAATAACCAGTCCAGCCGAAAGAAATTTTTGCAGGAAAGCCCTGCGTGAGTTATTTTGAGTCTTCATCTTTATCGGTTTTTCTATTACAATCAAATCTGTTTTAAAGCATCTGCAGCTTCCTGATATGCTTTTTTATTTTCTTCGGCAGCGCTGTTTTCCATTCTTTTAATACTGCTTACAATGTCTGTAGTTCTTTCCTTATTCTTGGATCTTTTAAAGCCATCTGTCAGTCCGCTTAAGCTGGTTTGCACCCATTTATTGTCTGCAGCCACTGTTGGCGAAGCCAGGAAGCTGAGTAGTTTAGAAACCTCAGCAGCAGATTTTCTAGAACCGATAGCTGTAGCTATATTTTTCACGAAAGCCAATTTAGCAGAATCAGTAGCTTTAAAGAAAGTGCCGTTTTTAGCAAGCTGATCAACTAATTCAAAAGAAGAACCAGGGTTTGAACTCAATACTGCGTTGCTAAACCACATATCTTTGTATTTATTTTCAATAAGACGGGCAAAAGCAGGTATGACCTGGCTAGCTCCCAATTGTCCGGCACTTAAAGTAGCTTGAAATGAAACCAGCCCATTCTGATCTTCAATGGTTTTCACCAATTGATCCGATAATTGCGGAAAGCGTTCTGCTAATATAGCGCCATGCTCTCTTAAACCGGCATTGGCATCAGTTAATGCTTTGCCTACCAACTCTTCATTCAGGGCATCCAGACCTTCTAAAGTATACAGCGCATGTAATCTTGTAATTGGGTTTTTATCATCATTAAACATCCTCGTTAATGCCGGAATAGCTGTTTTATCCTTACGCTCTATAATTACACGTTGCGCATTTAAACGCCACCACCGGTTTGGGTGATTTAAATAAGGCACCAGTTCTTGAGTGAATTGATTCCTCATGTGTGGTGGTAACGATTTCTGAGCTTTTCCCTCTGTAGAAACAATACGATAAATACGGCCAAAGTTATTGCCACGCATGAAATCCATATCCATTTTCAAGGAATCAGGGATAGATACTGGTGTTTCAATGTGTTGACGATACATGTCAATCATATACAGATTACCATCATAACCCAATGTGAAATTACATGGCCTGAACCAAGGGTCTGAAGACGATATAAACTCACTTTTTTCTTCTTCAGGGCTACGTTTGGCGGCAAAGAATGGTCCATCATTACTGATCTCGATAACATCACGATGTACCAGATTACCGGCAACCTCACCAATAAAATGGGTACCATAATAGGACTTAGGATAAGCATCACCGGCGTATATAGTACCACCTGAAGCTGCAGTAAAGCGTCCTTCCTGATATTCTTTTCGATCGAGTTTCTCTTTTTCAAAGTTCGCGTTACGTGCTTTTGTACGCTCTACGCGCCACCATGGTGCAGGAGTTACCTGATACATGATTGGTTCTGCTGCATAAATATTTACTACAGATTTAAAGCTTAGGTGATCATGACGTTTTAAGTACCTGGCCGCAATTGGAGAATTAGAAATGTGTCTGGAATTGTTGGTGTAAAAACGGTGTCCAAGATCATCCATGTCCATTCCGTACTGTCCAGCGCCCGATTCTACTTCAAATAAACCCTTATCTAAACGGAACCTAAAATCACCACCTTTAATTTGCAAGGCAGGAACATTTGGCTTACGAGTAAAGGTGATCTCACCGGCAATACCACCGTTATTGGCATAGATCCAATTGTCTATACCATACCTTAAACTAGTGATCTGGGCTTCTGAGTTATCTTCAAAGAAGCCAGTAAACAATACTTCCTTAATATCAGCAATGTGATCACCAGTGGTATCTTTCATGAAAAATATGTTTGGCGCAGCGGTAACCAGTAACCCACCTTCCCAAGGTAATATACTGGTGCCACTTTCCAGCTTAGTGGCAAAAACAACGGAAGTATCAATCTTTCCATCGCCATCTTTGTCAATCAGCTTACGGATTTGTCCTTTCCCTTGTCCTTTTATAGCCTTATATGGATAATCTCCCATTTCAATAACATAAGCATTTCCATCTTCATCAAATGTTAGCTCCACGGGGTCTGTAACATTGGGTTCCGTTGCATATACTTCAGCTTTAAAGCCATTTGGCAAAGTAAATGTTCTCATGGATTCCTCAGCTGTCTGAGAGTCTTCGTACTTTTTCTTTTTTGAACAGGAGGTAAATACGAATGCTACCAAGGCAATCCATATTAGGTTTCTTTTAAGGTTCAGGGTGTTCATCAGTATAAATTTGATTTGTATTATATTTGGTTTGTGTGTCTGTTTAAAAGTCTTTTATTTAAAAGGATTTGAAATCTTGATCAGATCTTGTATTTCATTTCCATTGTGCATAAACCTTGCAAGGGTATACACATCCCCGGCTTCATCAATAGTGATCGAGTTGACGTAAGTTGGTCTGGAACCATCTTCATAAAAAATAGCACCATGATCAATATATTTTCCATTAGAAAGATCATAAGTAATCAGATGTAGGTTCTCTAATCCTTTAGCAGCACCTCTGGAAATACTTTCTTTCCCTTTAAGACGTTTGCCATCTATATAAATTGGTCCACCAGTGAGATAGTAAATGGTTTTACCATCGGGGCCTAACTGGAAGCCCAGATAACCATAACTAAACTGATCAAACATGCCACTTTTTTGCGACGGTTCTGAAGCAATACGGTCAACAATTTCGATACTGCGTTTTCTTGGATCGAAACGGAATAAATAACCCGAATTTCCATGAACACCATATGCTACTTCTTCTGGTGCATACCAAAAGATTTTACGCCAGTTATAGCCCATACTGCCAGGTCTTGTTACATCGTAAGTTCCAAAATAATCTAGTTTTAAGTCAATATCTTCCAGTTTTTCGAAGCTGGCTTCTCCTGCTCTAAAAGTAATAATATCACCCTCTGCAGTAGATAAGTATAAGGTACCATCGGCAGGATCAACAAACATGGAGCGACAAATCACTCTATAGTCTTCTCCAACCATTCCCCCTTCACCTCTTCCACATGGAAGTCCAAGATTTCTTAATTTACCTGTATTCATATCATAATGAACCAGATAACCTAGGGGCCAGGTTAATGCATAAATATGTCCTCTTTCTTTATCAATGGTCATGGTAAGTAAACCTTCTCCTTCCGGAGCAAGGGCCAGATCTTCAAATTTTCCGCTTGCCAGGTCGTACGAAAGGATATGTCCACCCGGATACAGCTTATACCCCTCCGGAGCTACAACATGTAGGTTTTCCATTTCGTTTATCATATCGTAAACTCCCAGATGGGTTACAAAATACAATTTGCCATTGCTTTCATAAAAGCGCACATGGCTTTTGCCTTGCGGTATAGTTTTAGTGTCTTTTTCACCACATATTTCGGTCATATCGGCCAACAATGCTGTTTGATCTGTTTTAGGATCATACACATAGATTTTTCCGCCTATATCATAAGATTCAGAAGAAAGTACATAATAGATTCTGCCATCGCTGGCTGCTGATATCGCATTATAAGTGTCGTGTGCTAGTTCAAATCCGGAATAGTATTGCTTTGCGATTAAGGTATTGCTCATTATATATTTTTTAATTGGTTCCAGTTATTGTGTGCTTTAAATTATTCTTTCTTTTGCCTGGCGATAAATCCTGATTGATCTTTTAATTAGGATTTATCTGAAATATTATCTCTCCATTTTAGGTACCCCAGCTTTTTCGGCCTGAGTAATTATTTCACTTAAAATTCTATTTTCTACGGTTACGTCCCATTTTGCAGGCATTCCATAAACCATTCTGGCAGCATCACCCTCATAACCACCCTCTTGTAAAATAGAGCAGGATGGAATATAGGTCATAACGTCGTTCGAGTATCCTAGCACAAAAGCGTCCTGACCAAACATTCTTTTAGCCATGATTGCATATTCTACAGTGAGTTCGCCACCCAATGCGATCAGGGCCTGACCACCCAGAGACCACACCTGTACAGGAAATGGATAAGTTCTGATCAGTTGCTCCCCTTTGTCAATTTTCCCGAGCATACGCTCAGCCCACCGTTTTTGATAAGCTACTGTTGTTGTTTTGACAATGTTAGTCAGCTCTTCCTTATCCGGGATCGCGCCCAAAGCCAAATCTATTTCTGAATAAGCTGTAGTTAGTTTTGCAGGTAATTTCCGCATGTTTTCTTCAATTACACGGTCGACCGCAGCAGCAAGTTCCCTACCATATTGTTTAGCTAGCGGTACAGTGCCACGTGGCAGAGGATTCTGATCAGCTCCGGCACCTTGAAAAAACAAAGCCGTAACTCCCGGGTGATACTTTTCAATTTCCAATTGTGCAAATCCCGCATAATCTCCTGACCACTCGTAGCGTTCCAAAACAGTATTGTGACAGGCATAACCAAATGCAATAGCTTTCAGTTCACCTTTTTTATTCAGCACTTTTATTACTGGAACGGCATGGTCACTTGGGCCATTCAACTCAGTAACTTTAGTTAAGGTGTTTACTGGATTATTGCGACGGTTAACTTGAAATCTGGTTACTCCATTTTGTGCATAAAGTGAAGCCGGTTCCATTTTACCAAATGCTTCGCCTACAAGTTTTACGATCTGATCTTCCAGTAACAGTGAATATTGCTTGATTTTCTCCAGTTGTACCTCATCAAGCAGGTAAATATCCGTTAAGGCATCTTGTAAAACAGGTCCTGAATGAGTATGTGAGCTATTCAACAGGATCTGATCTCTACTCAGGCCATACTTGATTTTAAGCTTATCTCTAATTTTATTAGATAGATCTTTTGGAAACCCTAAAAGATCTGTTGTAATCAATATTGCTCTTTTTCCATTGGCATCTTCTAATGCCAATGCTTTGGCCCATAAATCGTGTAGAGTCCCTTCGGAGGGATGATTCCGACTGGCAAAGCCTGCCATTGCCATGGGTTGTTTTGGTGTTATTACAACTTTGGAAAGACCAGCTTTCCAGTCAGCCGTTTCAGCAAGGCTATTTTTTTGTGCAAATACAGTGGTACTTAAAAATACAATACAGGAAAAGGTGGAAAATAAAATTGTTTTCTTCATCATTATCCCATTTTATTTAATTCATCCGCATTTTTGTAAATCTTATTAATTGCAGCAGCAATATCATCCATATCTGATCTAGGTCCCAGTAGCATATTTTGGTATAACCAAACCGCTTCTTCATGACACAGGATATCGTTATTAGGACATTTATTATTCTTTAAATACTTGTCATAATCCAATTCTTCTTTGGAATACATGCGTTTAAAGTTCTTCGATTCAAAAGCTTCTTTAATAAAATCCATTTCGGTTAATGGAGTATAGCCAGTTGAACAAGGCACTCCTTCTGCTCTTAATGCTTTTATGAACTTATCTCTGCTTAATCCTTTAAAATCTTTCTTCTGGAAGCGAAAAGGAAAAAGATGATAAGCTGCTCTAGTAACTTTGTCGTACAGTCTATAAGGTACAATACCTGGAATTTTGGCAATTTGCAATTTTAAGTAATCTGCATTTTCGTTCCTCGTGGTAGTTTCAGCCTCTAAACGCTTTATTAAGGAAAGACCAATAGCCGATGCATATTCGGTTATACGAACCTTAGTTCCTAACATAGAGCTTCCAGTACCTAATGTACCTGAGGCAGTACCATAAGGATTACCGTAATTGGTGTAAGAAAAACAACTGTCGATAAATTTATCATCGTTACTTACAATTGCACCACCTTCACCAATTGCCAGGTTTTTAGAGTTCTGGAAGCTAAAGCAACCAGCATCACCTATGGTACCTACTTTCTTATGGTCGTATTCTGCCATATGTGCCTGACAGGCATCTTCCAATACCAAAAGATTATGTTTTTTAGCGATTGCCATGATCCTGTCCATATCGCAAGGCAAGCCTAAAATATGCACAGGTAATATCGCTTTTGTATTAGGGGTGATCTTTGCTTCAATTTTATCGGGGTCCATTTGGAATGTTTCGAGATCTACATCAACAAAAACAGGCATAGCCCCATTTAAGAGTACAGCAGAGATAGTGGCAATAAAAGTATATGGTGGTACCAATACTTCGTCGCCAGCACCAATATTCATTTGATTAAGTGCTACAATTAAGGCATTTGTACCATTAACTACTGTTAAACTACGTTTAACACCTAAAGTTTTGGCCCATTCCACTTCAAATTCATTGGCTATTCCGGCGCGTGACCAAACGCCACTGCGTATGGAATCCACTACTCTTTTTTCATCGGTTTCAGGATTCCAAATTGGCCATTTTTGCCAGGCCTTGGTCCTAAGTGGCTTACCGCCCAAGATGGCTGGCTTGTTGTCCTGTTTTCCTGTGAGAAAGCTCCACATTCCATTTTCCTTTTCAGAAGCAAAGGTCAGGGATGGTATTAAGGCTAAACCTGCGGTAAAAATACCTGTTGATTTGATAAACTTCCTTCTGGTTTCTGAGTTTGATTTTTGTGTGTTTGATTTCATCAGAATTTTGGTTAGGTTAATTATTTCTTTAACAATTTATGTATAGCTGTGATTAGGACTTTTTCTATATGAGGATCTGCAGCTGATGCCTGACCAGCTTCATAACCTCCCTGTTCATAACCTTTTTCGTCACACATATAGCCAGGCGAGTAATCGCCGTAACCTGCTACTGCTACAAAAAGATCTTTGCGGTAAGCTTTGGCTGCCAACTGATATTCAATAAATGGTTCACCTGGTAAATGTATAATTCGAGCTTTACCTAGTTTAAGACAGGTCATGTCTATCATTTTTCCGGCCTGTTCTCTACGTAGTAAAACCAGTTTAGACATATTATTGGCCAGGAAAGCTGGCGTTTCTGTCAGCATCTTCTGTTCCATAGTGATCACATCCTCTTTTAAAGGAATCTTGATCGGTTCAATAGTCCATGACACTTGTGAGGCATCAATCGGTTCTTTTTTAGTAGCATCCCAGGCTCTTTTCATCCCATCGGCTAATCTTTCGGCCAAAATAAGCCTGTTGATATGGGCACCGTCATTGTATTTACCAGCTGTAATATTGCCCCCTGCTCCATTAAAATGAATGTGCAGCGCATCAGGTACTGCCAGCTGGCGCATGAAACGGGCCACTCCCGGAAAATCAGGATTAGCTATACCTGTACGATAATAGCTCTGCGGATGAGTTGCATAATAACTAAGTACAGCTACTGGCTGGTCCTTATTCCAGAAACTGATGAGCGAAACAATGGGGTCAATTAATCCTTCCGGCTCGGCACGTATAGCAGAATCTTTAGTAGCTGAATAGCGGCTTGCGCGTACAAGTCCATTAGCTCCGATGATTCGGCGGTTAGAAGATACTTTATATACTGTGGCACTACCCAAGCCCAGATGAGTGATGGGTTGTGCTTTGTTTAATGAATTTTTTACAGCAAGTGCCAAACGTTGGATCACTTCACGTGCAAAGCTGCTTTCAAAACATATTGGCTTAAGGCCTGCATCAAGGAGGATTCTTTCGGCTCCAAAATCGGAAGTCGGCGCATCATGAACATGGGTTGCATGTACTGCTACCCGGTCTGGGGTTGTACCAGCGGCTTTGGCAATAGCCCGCTTAAATTCGTCCTGACTGTCATTTGCAATACCTATCCAATCCAGGGAACATACTACAATCGGTTTACCTGCCCCAATTAAGACATATCCTTTAGCTCTAAGGCCTAAATCCCAGGAGTTGTTCATTAGATCATAGGTCAGCTCACTACCTACTGGTGGTGTAGCATCTACATCAAAAGTGCTTAAACTAAGTTGACCATTCTTCGACTTTAAAGGATCAATCGTAACGGCATTTGCATTAGTCAAAAAGCAATATAAAGACAGTATGCAAAACAATAAACTAAAATATTTAATACTCTGGTTCATCTATTATGTTTATGTTAAAAGATATAATCGGCCTCTGTTTCTTAAACTTTTATTATGATATTAAATTTGGTTTGAACGTATTAAAGGTGTTATTGATGGTTTATAGTGTACGTACCCGGTTAATCTAAGATATGAATTATTTTGAAAGAAAGAAACATATATCAAATTAATAATCAACATGTTTATATAAAAGCGGCCAAGTAAAAGTATCCTTACTTGACCGCCTTGACTTTTAATCTCGTTAGGGAGTAATAGTTAACGTAATTTGTTTAACTATCTCTTTGCTATCATCGATAGTCATATTTTTCCCTACAAAAGTTACTGTATAGGTCCCAGGAGTTCCAAAAGTATAACGATAAGTTTTTAAAACTGGATTAGTTACTGTTTTAATAGATACACCTTTATCAATTCCTAAATCCACTTTATCTGTAATTATTCCCTTACTAACGGCCCATGTCTCTCTTGTCGGATCATTATACGGACTTGTTGGGTCAAAAGGCACGTATGTTGGTCTAACTGCAAGCGGCAGATATTCTGGTCTTTTTGGATTATAAATTGGATTATTGGGATCAAATATTGGGTTATTAGGATCAAATATTGGATCAGTAGCTTGCTTATAAACATTTCCATACAGGTTAACGCCCGTACCAATGCTAGATCTTGTAGGTGTATTAATAGGATCCTGATCCACCAGTCTGAATGCAGCAAAAGCCTGATCAGTGATTCTTAAAACAGTCGCCCCTAGTTTTTGTTTACTATTTACTACCAGATTAGTTATAGTCCAACTTCGTGCCAGACCATTGGTGGCTTGCGGTTTAACCAGGTATTTAAACGCAATATAAATTGGCTTACCAGATACTAGCAAATCTGAAATATCCTGTTCAGTAGAAGTCGTCGCAGTTGTAGTTGCTCCCAATACAAATCTAGAAGTAATGTCTGTCCATGAAGCTGCCTTAACCTTATCGTAGGTATAAACACCATCAAAATTTGCAGAAGCCATTACGGCCAGCTGATTGGTTTGTGTACCTAGGTTAACAATGCTAGAAAAGCTCAGCAGGGCACCATTTGCTTCCACCATATGTCCATCTCGATAAATGTACTGATTTAGATTTGTGCCAGGATAAAAAGTAATGTAGTCGGTATCCCCACCTGAAATGTTAAAAGTAATAGCCTGCCCTGCTTTATAAGTAGAAGTTTCTGTTTTTACATCAAAATCAGGCATTTTTGTAGCTCCCATTTCCTTACTACATGAGGCGGCAAATAAAAGTACAGCCCCCAATAAAATGTTATATTTTAATTTCATAATTCTAAATTTATGGTTACCAACCCAGGTTTTGGATAGCTTTTTTATTATTGCTTATTTCAATTACAGGTATTGGCCAAACTAAGTTCTTTTCTTTGGCATTGCCATACCAAGCCGATATATTGGCCACACCAGTCGGTGCATCTTGGGTTGCGGTAACGGCCATGGCCTGCATAACTGGTAAAAATATATTCCATCTGGTTAGATCCGCTTTACGCAAGCTCTCCATACCAAGCTCACGCATTCTTTCGTCTTGGATCATCTTTCTAAAGTTCTCTTTAGAACCTGTTATGGTACCAGATAAATCTGAATCATTTTTAGTGTAAACTGTAGCTGTTGCAGTTGCACCAGTACCGCCACCACCTGTAAATGTAATGGTCGGGGCAGAAGTATAATTACCGGTTAAATAATATAATTTCCCAGATGGATCACGTTTTAAAATTACATCTGTAATAACACCACCTGTAATGATAGCAGTTGCTTGAGCACCCGTACCATTTCCATTTGAAATGACCACTGTTGGCTCCGAAGTGTAACCTGAGCCTCCATTATCAACTTTAATAGTTTTGATTCCTTTAGTCCAGCCTCTCCATCTTACTTGATTAACAGCCTCAATAGCATCTGAAGAAGGGGTTCCATTTATTTCGTTATCTGCCTCAGCAAACATCAACATCACATCTGCATAACGCAAAAGCGGCACATTTTGTGGAGTTACACCATCTGCTTTGGGTAAATAGGTTTCATATTCACGTCTCCATTTAGCAGGGAATGCTAACCATTTTTGATTCTCAGCAACCCTTTCATCAGTTAATGTTTTAGATCCGCTTGGTCCAGTTGTATTATTCGTATAATGTCCGATACTCCACCATTTTCTGGCATCTCCAACCTCAAATATATTGTAGTATTTTGCCGTAATACTCATATAATTTGTGCATTTCCCTGTTAAAGCGTTACCACATGCTACTCCATTAATTACACCATTATTGGTTCCCTCATCATATCCCCCAACACTGTTATTTCCCCAGAACTCAACCTCCCAAATGCTCTCTTTCTTATCATATAAATCTGCTGCATAATTGATAAATATGTCTGAAAAGCTAGGGTTTAGTGAGTGTGGTGCATCAGTGTTGCTCATTATTTTCTGTGCCCATTTTTTTGCTTCGGCAAATTTTGAAATATCATTGAGCGGGTAACCACCCATGGTTAGGCAAACACGCGCCAATAAACCACGAACAGCTGATTTACTAATTACACCCGGACTAACAACATCTGTAATGTTAGCAACTAAAGGCTCTGCGGTAGTCATATCGGAAAGAATCTGATCATAAACCTCTTTAACTGGAGATCTGGCCAGGTCATTACCTTTTACAGAAGCTGTAGCTGTAATCCTTAATGGTACATCACCAAAATACTGAACCAGCATAAAGTAAAAGAATCCTCTTAAAAACAATACTTCACCTCTGATCTGATCCCTAAATTCCAAAGGGATGGATGGATTTTTATCTACATTTTCTAGAACCACATTGGCGCGGTTAATGGCGCTATACAACTCGCCCCAATAATTTTTGGTATATGTCTCATCAGTAGGCATATTATAATTCCATGGTCCGGCATTAAGACTAAACCGGTTCATATAGGCCTCATCACCGTTAAATCCTAAAAGGTAATTGGCTGAACTTCTCCACAAAGCGAAAGTTCCCAGGTAATTGTAGACCCCAGTTTTAGCTATAGTAAGTTGTTCTTTAGTATCGTAATAATTAGTAGGGCTTAAATAATCTGTAGGTCCTGTCGTTAAAAACTTCTTACATGAGTTTAAACTCATCAAGATCAATAGGCTTAATATATAATATATTTTTTTCATGTCCTTTAATTTAAATCATCATTAAAACGTTGCATTAACACCAAAAACTAATGTTCTACCCTGGGGGTATGAAGAAAAATCGAAATTCGGAGTTTTAGTTTGGTCTCTTACTGATACTTCTGGATCAAGGCCTGAATACTTAGTAAAAGTTAATAAATTCTGGGCTGCGACATTTACATTTAATGCTTTCAGTGACAAGTAATTAATTAAGCGTTTTGGAATAGAATAATTAAACGCCAGAGTTTTTAAACGAAGATAAGAACCGTTTTCTACCTGTTTGGAAGAATATCTACCAACTACCCCAGCAGCTGCTCCTCCAGCCCGGTAATTTTCATTGGTTTGGTTATCTGGAGTCCAACGGTTTACATAGCTGGCGAATTGGTTCATATTTGTCCTGCCGTTACTATTTCCCTCTAGCGAAAGTCTATTGGCATTGTAAATATTAGCACCATAAGACCATTGGAAGAAAACATTCAAACTAAAGCCTTTATAAGCAAAATCGTTTACAAAACCACCAGTATGGATAGGCAGCCCTCTTCCGATTATGGTTTTATCATCAGCTGTAATCACCCCATCTCCATTTATATCTCTGTATTTGATATCTCCAGGTTGGATCACCTGACGTCCGCCGTTCGTTCCGCTATAGACTACAGATGGTTTCAATAAATAAATACCTGGTGAAGGGTTATCAAAATCAGCATACTGATAATTTCCGTCCCAGATGTAGCCAAACATCATCCCAATCGGTCTGTTTAATTGGTGAAGATAAAGTGGTTCACCAAAATGACTTTCAAAAGTAGCGTTATTGGCTAAAAAAGTGGCTCCATCAACTAGCTCAATAATCTTATTTTGATTAAATGAAATGTTAAAATTACTGGTCCACCTAAAGTTTGAATTGGAAACATTAATCGTATTTAATGTAAACTCTATACCCTTATTTTGTAGCTTACCAATGTTTTGTGTAGCAGAACCGAAACCGGTACTAGGTGCCAGTCTTGCATCAAGCAACATGTTATTGGTATTTTTCTTATACACATCAACTTCCAGACTGATTCTATCATTAAATAACCCTAGCTCATAACCTAAATCAATCTGCTCCGTTTTCTCCCATTGTAAATCCCTGTTTTCCATGCGGCTAACAAATACTGCATTGACTGGCACCGCATTGCCATAAGAATACCCCTCCTTTGTTTGTCTTAATTCTGCAAACCTTTCATAAGCACCCATTCTGTTGTTACCCGTAGTTCCGAAGCTGGCTCTTAATTTAGAGGTAGAAACAAATGGTAAAGCGTTAGCAAAGAAACTTTCTTTATTCATATTCCAGGCTAAGGAAGCTGCGGGAAAATTCCCCCAGGGTTCAGCGAACTTAGAAGAGCCATCTCTCCGCATACTTGCAGAAAGTAAATACTTAGATTTATAACTATAATTTACTCTGGCACCATAGGAAGCTAAGGTACTCTTGTCGTAGCCTCTTGATGCCTGTTCAATTGTTCCCTGTGATAATCCATATATACCTAAGCTTTCATTTGGCACAAGTTTAGAATTATATCCTTGTCTTGAATATTCGTAATTAGTTACTTCAAAAAGTGCCAGTGCACTTAGGTTATGGTCCTTATTAAAAGTTTTATTATAAGAAAGAGTATTGGAATTGGACCACATGTCACCTTTTACGCTCGCTATGGAACCCCACATTCCAGTATTAGCACTTACATTTGCTGGATTATTTGGTGAGCCCTGTCCAGTTTTAGAATTGTAAAACCGGTCATTATTATCCCGATTCATACGGGCACCACCTGCTACTCTTAAAACTAAGTCATTAGTGATGTTATAACTTAAATAGCCATTTGCTTCTAAGGTACCGGTGTTGTTAATGGTATACTGGTTTTCAAGATCAGTAACCGGGTTAATTCTATAATCGTTAGAATTTACCGCACTCACATCCGCATCTGATTCGAGCAGATTAAAATCATCGGCTGCAATAGGTCGGTAGGCCCAGGTTCTGAAAAATAAAAAACTGGATACTTCACTGCCTGCGGTAGATGAAGAAACTGTTTGACCGAACTGCTTTATCACACTATAATTTGTGGTCATACCGACACTAAATTTTTTACTGATCTTTTGATCGATGGTGATCCTTCCAGAATAACGTTTTAAACCTGTATTTAGGATTACCCCTTTTTGATCAAACAAAGAACCTGACAAGGAATATTTAGTTTTCTCTGTCCCTCCTCTTAAGGCTATGTTGTTTGAAAAAACAGCTCCATTACGAAAAATCTGATCCTGCCAATCGATCCCAGTTTCATTTTTATAAGAATCCAATGTCCGGTCTTTTAAATAAGCAAGAGAATAAGCCTGAGTGGGATGAAGCTCATTTACATATTTTACAAACTCATAAGGACTCATCATTTCCATTCTTTTTTTGTCGACCTGTAAACCATAAGAAGTACCAAATGTTACTTCTGGCTCGCTGACCATACCTCGCTTGGTTTGGATTACAATAACACCATTAGACCCTCTGGAACCATATATTGCTGTAGAGGCTGCATCTTTAAGTATCGTAAATGTCTCAATATCTTCTGGATTAATACTGGCAGGATTAAAACTCTCGACAGGAAATCCATCTATAACATACAAAGGTGCATTGCTATAGGAGAATGAACTTCCTCCTCGCACTACAATGTTTACGTTACTACCTGGTTGCCCGTCATTGATGGCCGCAGTTACACCTGCAACACGACCGCTTAATGCCTCAGCAAATGAACTCACAGGTGCCATAGCCATCTCTTTCACATTAACCTGACTTACTGAAGCGGTAAGGTCTGCTTTCTTTACTGAACCATACCCAATTACCACTACATCGTCGAGTATTTTTTCAGTTGGCTTCATATTCACTTGTATATTTTTTCTGCCTTGCACAGGCACTTCCTGAAGGTCATAACCTACGTAGGTGAATACCAATATTCCATCCTCAGGTGTTTTAAGTGTAAATTCACCTTGAGGGGAAGTCGCTACAGAAATTTTGGTTCCTTTAAGTTTTACAGAAACACCTGGAATTGGTCGGTTGATTTCGTCAAAAACTCTACCCACCACTATTATGTCGGCACGGCGTTCAGCTGATTCAACTACATCCTTCTTCCTTATCACTACTGTATTATGGTTAATTACATAAGTAAAAGGCTGATTTTTAAAGCATTTTTCCAATACTGATAAAAATGGTTCGTTTACAAAAGACATTGTGATATTATTAGCATGACTAATCATATCACTTTCATAGTAAAAATTGTATTTGCTTTGTTTGCTCAGCGACTTAAAAACTGTCCGTATAGAAGCGTCTTTAACTTTCAGGCTTATGTTTTGCGCGTAAGAAGCTGCATTAACTTGAATAATCGCTGTAAGAAATATGATGATCGTAAATTTCATTCTGAATAGAAATATTGATCCTACGCGAGGTCGTAGCCACGATGTTAGGTCGTAAAAAATTTTGTACATTTGGTTAGTAAGTAAAATTAAAACTTTTAAACGGTTTGGTTTTCTTGCAAGGCTTCAAAAAATGCCTTAACTGATCCGGTGCGGTGCAACGCATCCGGGTCTTTTTTATTACGAATGAGAAGTAAAATTACGGCATAACAATGACCCTCCTTCCTTCAAATTTAAATTGAATCGTTCCGGTTAGTTCCATTGTTTTTATCACTTCTTTCACTTCTTCAAATTTTGAAATGTTACCACTATATTCTTTCCCTTTCAGGTTTCCACGGTACTCTACCTCTATATCATACCATCTGGATATTTTATTCATAATAGAATAAATATTCTCTTTTTCGAACACGAATAAACCATTTTTCCAGGCTATTGACTCCTGTACATCAATATCCTTAAGCAGTCTGATACTCGACGAGCTTTCACTAGTGACTGATTGTTCACCCGGAGCGAGAACGGCATGTTCACTATCTTTTGTTATCCTTACCTTACCCTCAAGCAAGGTGGTTTTGATAAAAGATTCATCTTTATAAGCATTAACATTGAAATGAGTTCCCAAAACCGTAATTTCCTGATAATCACATACCACCTTAAACGGTTTAGCTTTGTTTTTAAACACTTCGAAGTAAGCTTCTCCGCTTAACTCTACCTTACGCTCCCTACCATTAAAAGCAATTGGAAAACGAAGTTTTGAAGCTGCATTTAACCACACTTTAGTTCCATCGGGTAAGATCACATTATATTGTCCACCTCTAGGTACAGTTAATGTATTATAAACATCCGAGACTTTACTACCCTTACCTTTTGAATAAGACAGCTTACCATCAGCTGATTTTGAGATTTTAACCCCAAATTGATTTATCGAATCCACTTGGGCATATCCATCCAGGACTACAGTTGAACCATCTGCTAAGGTTAAAATAGCTTTATCACTTCCCGGTATAATTTTAGCAGGCTGCTGCCTGGCCACCATATCATTTTTATCTGATCCACTATTAGGATTAAAAATGAAATGAAATGCAACACTTAAAGTAATCATAGCTACTGCAGCTGCAGCAACGCGATAATAAAATATATTCCATTTCTTTGGTTTGGGCAAATCCTTTTTGATAAGTGCAAGGTCGTCCAGAAATTCATGTTCAGAAAGATCGAAGGATCCCTCTTCCCAATTCAAATACCAGTTTTCTACTAGGGCACGTTCTTCTTCCGTACAGTCACCACTTTTATACCGGAGTAATAAATCCTTTATATTTTGTTTTTGCATATAATCGAAAGACTTTTTTGTCTTCCATTAAACACATAGACGAACAACATTGAGGGATGGAGTAGATGAAAATGAAAATAATTTAAAATTACAATAATAACCACGATTGCAATTTGCTTAGTTTTGGTCTTAAGACTTTTAAAGCATTATTAATTTGCTTACGCACAGTCACTTCCGAAATATCGAGTTCTTCAGAAATTTCTTTGTGACTCAGCTGTTGATTCCTGCTCAAAATAAAAACTTGCTTCATCTTTTCTGGTAAAGCTGCAACTTCCTTTTCAATCAGCTGACTTAATTCTTTCATTCGCACAGTATGATCAGTTATATCAGACCCATTATGTAGTCCCCCCTCTAAAAAACTGATGTATTTTGTTTGAATTTTGCTATGGTTTACCAAATCAATCACCCTATTCCTAACAGATCTATATAAATAGGAAGAAAGTTCTGTTTTTAAAAGAATCTGATCACGTTTAATCCAAAGTACCGTAAAAAGTTCATGGATCAAATCTCTGGCTTCCTCCCTATTTCTTATCCGCTTGTAAGCATGTATATAAAGCAGACCACTATATCGGTCATAAATTTCAGTATACGCTTGATGATCGCCATTACATAGCAATGAAAAAAGTTGTGCGTCTGAAAGTGTTTTATGATCCGGCATACTTGGTTAAACTAAACGAATATAATTATAATTCCATTATAAGCTTTTAAAAAGCAAATAATCATAAATGGTAATCATCACACATCTAAAACCATCCCCTAGGATCAGGTAAGCAGCGGCTTAAATTTATACCATGTTACTAATTTAATAGAAAATAATCTTGATTGGTGGAATTAGCTTAGTTTTCAGCTTTCATTTTGGTAATAAAGCATTTGGGCTTCAGGAGCCCAAATGCTTTAATAATCAATCCTAAAAATTTAAGATTAAAAGCAATATTATGCTTTACTAAAAAACAATCTTAGTTCCTGTAGCAAGTTTGTTGTTGTTTGCAAAGATGCCACATAAGTGAAATAAGAGTCTAGCACCAACATTACCATCCCAGTCATCCTCACCAGGAGCTACTTCAACTAAGTCAATACCAATAATATTCTTATCGCTATTCGCCAGTTTACTCAACAGGTATGTGGCTTGCTCAAAAGATAATCCACCAGGAACCGGAGTTCCAGTATTTGGGCAATACCAGCGTTGCAAAGCATCAATATCAAAGCTAACCGCTACATTTTCAGGCAATTGATCTATTATTTCATCACATTGCGTTTTCCAGCTCATTCCTTCAAACTGCTTAACTTTTAAATCTGTATCAGTAAATACCTTAACTTTATTTGAGCTTTGAACAGCCTCTAACTCTCCCTCACTGAAATCACGAATACCTACTTGTATAACTTTCTCGATTTGTTGTAGTTTAATGGCATTGTACATAATTGATGCGTGAGAATAAATAAAGCCTTCATAAGCATTACGTAAATCCATATGTGCATCAAAATGCAAAATTCCGAATGAAGAATGTTTTTCTGCTAAAGCTTGATAAAATCCTAATGGCGTTGAATGATCTCCACCTAATAGAATTACTTTTTTACCCTGATTCATCCAATATAAAGCACGTTCCTTTACTTCAGAATTGAATTGTGCTGAAGCCTTATTTATTTCATCTAAATCTCTTTGTAATGCAGGTATAGTATTAATGTCTTCACCATTCTCCAATGCTTCAATAATGGGTAATGCTAAGTTTTTATATTTTTCACTGTTCTGTGCCCAGTGTTCAGGAGCTTCTTCCATAAAAATTCCTAATTTCCATAGATCTGGAAATTCCTGATGTAATAAATCAACCTGAAAGGAAGCATTTAAAATAGCCTCAGGGCCATTACTAGCACCACTACCATAACTTACGGTTACTTCCCAGGGTGCTGGGATAATAATAATATCACTTTCTTCAGCTGTAAACGGTAACCCATAAATATTTGAATCTGGTAAACCAGGTTGTGATGGATCGAAATTTTCAATCTTTGTTTGCTTTGTCGACATTTTATGATTCACTAATTGAACTGCAAATATAGAAAACCTATTTGCGTTAAAAAAGCCAAGACAATGGTCAAATGGCTTTATTAATTATCTACTTTCAGGTTGTATTCCTTTACTTTATAGCCATTCTTTCCATAAAAAAATAAGAATAAATAACACAATATGGGTATTATAAATGCGATTACCCATGTGAAATGATCCTTTAATAAACCCAGTGAATATGATACAATAGCTCCACCTACAATCGCGGTAGATAAATATCCTGATGCTCTGGTCGTCATAGAACCAAGGCCATTCACTGCAAGGGAGAAGATAATTGCAAACATAATTGAATTACACAAACCGACACTAACCATACACCAAACAGAAATACTCCCGGCACTTAATAATGAGCCAGCAATCAATAAACTGGCTAATACGGAAACTATCGATAATACTTTTGGAGCTGGAAAGAATTTTAAGAAATAAGAGCCTATAAATCGACCGACCAGCATGCCTCCCCAATAAAATGATAGGTATAGATTTGCTTTATCTTCTGCTATAGACAATTTATCGGAGATATAGTTTGTTAAAAAAGTCCCTATCGCTACCTCTGCTCCTACATATAAGAATAATGCAACAATACCATACTTCAGGTTTCTATACCTTGCAATTGACCTAATTGTTAGTTGTGGCAAGTCAGTTTCTCGGGCTGCTACATTAGTATTATCCTGTGATATTCTTGGCAATTTCATGAAATACACGATCATTCCAACTATCAATACCGACAATCCTATAAAAAGATATGGAATTACAAGTGCAGCACTAGAATTTTTTGATTCACTTAATCTTGATAAGATGAAATGTGCCCCAAACAGAGGGGCTACAGTTGTACCAATTGAGCCTACTCCTTGTATCAATGTTAGTCTGGAAGCCGCAGTCTCTGGTTTCCCCAATACCGTAATGTAAGGATTAGCCGCGACCTGCAGAATGACAATACCAATTGCAATGATAAATAATGCCATTAAAAAAAGTGTGTATTCATGGAATATAGAAGCTGGGTAAAAAAAAACAGCTCCAATTCCTGCAATTACAAACCCAATCACCATACTATTATTGTACCCTAATTTCTCCACCACCTTTCCTGCTGGAATAGATATCAAACCATAGGTTAGAAAAAAATAAAATTGTACAAGAGACGATTGAGCATAAGTTAGGGTAAATCCTTCTTTAAAAAATGGCACCAAAGTGTCATTCAAGACGGTCACAAATCCCATTAGAAAATATAATATGGCTAACACGATCAATGCAAGGTTGTTTTTCCTTGCATGATCGTCTTGTATCACCATAGCACTATTTGATGAGTGTACTGCCATGATATTTTAGATTTTCTTGTTTTTTAGTGATGATTTTCTCCATAGTATTAATGAGTTGGTAAAGTCCTCTTGGCACATGAAAACAGCCTTTCCATTTTCCCCCTTTTAAGGTTAAAAGGGCTTCACCTTGCCTGTTCAGATAACCAAACCATTCCCCATAACTATCGTCTACAAAATGCTTGAAAGTATATTGATGTAAGCGCTCAAACCATTCCCAGCATTGTTCATTATCGGTATGTAAATAACCTTTTAACATCACTATCATTGCCTCGATATGAACCCACCATAGTTTTTGATCCCATTCCAATTGTTGTGGTGGATTTCCTTTAACATCCATAAAATAAAGAATACCGTTATGCTGCTTGTCCCAGCCATAATTGAGGGTATGCAAAGCGATTTCAACACAGCGATCTACCAACTTATTATCATTCCTACGAACAGCCAAATCCATAATAAACCACATCGCTTCCAATACATGCCCGGGATTCAATAATCTGCCCTCAAAACTGTCACTGAAAGCACCTTTCAGTGTAACATGTTCCAAAATCAAACCTGTTGAAGGATCGTAAAAAACATCCATCACCTCATGAATCACTTTATCTAAAAGACTCTCTATTACAGACTCATCAATAATATGTTCCAGCTCTAAGGATAGATTACTAAGGATCATTGGAAGAGCAAAGTTTTTCAATGACCGTGTACCAGGATAACTTTTATCATAAATCCCTTTAGGTTGATGTTGCCTTTCCAAAATGTGTTGAAATGTTTCCTTTGCCACCTCTGCATAAATCGGATTAGGTTCAACTTTATATAAAGCACCTAATCCCATGGAAGCAAAACAATCGGAAAATATATTGTAAGGCTGCACCAGTGGCCTCCCTGTTTTGTCTAAAGAG
Source organism: Pedobacter hiemivivus (assembly GCA_040393085.1). Classification (GTDB taxonomy): domain Bacteria; phylum Bacteroidota; class Bacteroidia; order Sphingobacteriales; family Sphingobacteriaceae; genus Pedobacter; species Pedobacter hiemivivus_A. Next base: position 32,563 of record JBEBUV010000012.1, read on the forward strand.
AAGTACCAATTCCCACTAGAATCTCTTCCATTTTTTAAGATAAAATCGGCACCATGAACTGCTGTGTTCTTCCATTCCTCCTTAAAGCCTATTTTATCGCAAAGCATTGAAAATGTCCAGATCTGTCTTCCTTGAAGCCACATAAACTTATCAGTATCAAAAACTTGACCACTACGATCTAAACAAGTGTAAAAGCCACCATCTTCCCTATCTACAGAGTTATTCAACCAAAATGGAATAACATCGTTAAACAGGTTATTTTTATAAAGGGATAAATATTCTTCGTATTTCATTTTTAATAGCATTTAATTCTTAGGTGTTACTTTAATTTTGTAGGCTTCTATTTTAGCTAGTGTAGCATTAGGATTAGGGAAATAAACATAAATCACACTTTCACTATCACTTATATTTCCAATTGCTAAATGACCATATCTGCCATCATTAGAAGTCGGCCCGGATTCAGCCGAAGTAAATATTCTTAATGATTCATGATTTGCATCTCCAGGATTAAGGGAATACAAAGTAGGATCAGACAAATTGAATATGTTCATTTTCATACTTCCACCTGTAGAGTAGCTTTGCTCTAACATGGCCATAAACTTTCCATTTAACATTGGGAAAACTTTTGTATCTAACATCCGGTATCCAAAGTTTTTAGAATTTATACTTAAGGCAGATTTCCCACTTCCAGGTTGGAATATATGGAAGTTGATGGGGTGTAGGGAAGTCCAGGTATCAAGATTATCATTCGGATAACCATCTTCATTACACCAGGATATGTATAAGGTATTTTGATCTACACTTTCACGCTGAACCACTGCATTGTACCAGCCTGAAGTTGCTGCCGGATAAGAAAACGCTGATGGTCTGACATTGACCGGTTTACCATCATTAAACTCCCATACCGAATACATAGGGTTTTGCTTGGCTGCACCAAAGAAATGGGCTGCACTGGCATACACATATGCTTTTCCTGCCGATAAATCTCCTACTACATTGAATCGTTTACCGGTATTGTCTGGTAAATCTGATCCGGCAGTACTATTTAACATGATATAAGGTACACCATCAATTGCATTATAATAATCTAACATAAAACCAGCACCACCAGAGTTAAGTCGGCCCATTACCAAATGTCCTGCATCATCTGTATCCAAATTCCAGGAATATGAACGTGGGTCTGTCCAACCTCCTTCATAGAATTTAATATTTTTCACATAAACTCCTGTCATTTTATCATACAGACGTATAGCGGCCGATGATTGTTTATCAACAGCATTGTCCAACACTAACAGATAATCCCCTGATACTGCGAGTCCTTTTCCACTACCTGGAAAGTTTAAACCCAGTTCCTGACCACTTTTGCTCCAAATTTTTTCAACATTACTGGTAAATTGAGGATAAACATCAAATGGTTTAGAAACAATAGCTTTTACTTGATATGTCTTTGATGTACCTTCTTCTGACTTAATCAGAATCTTACCGATGCTGTTCAAATCTAGCTTAATCGGAGAAGCAGGTTCTACTGTTGCCCCTCTTTTTGCTTCCAGTTCAATGGTTACGCTCGATAAATCAATAGGTTTTACATTGCTAGGTAATGGCACTGTAGTTAGGTAGATCGTATCTCTATTGTCACTAAAAGATACATCAAGTGTATCATTCTTTAAGGGTGCATTATTTACAAAAGCAACAATACCTTTTATGCTCACATCGGTATCTTTCTCCTTTTGTAGATTGGTTTGCTCACTTTTTTTACAAGAAAAACATACAAGTAGTATCAATAAATATTTTAAAGTTTTCATAATTAAGTATTTTAATTTTCCAACATCCAAAGTGATTCTTTAAAAGCCTGGTCCATCTTCATATTTTTGGTGACTTCCCAATAACTTTTTTGATTTTGATTCAGTACTTCTGTTCCAACAATCCATGTTTGGATCCAGCCTGTAAGAGTAGACCATGCACCCCATCCGTTATCTGCATTTGAGGCCCAATAATCCCAACGGTTATAATCGAAAGCCCTAAACCAAGCGCCATCAAGATCCTGGTGAATATTGCTTTTTGATTGTATACGGATTAGAAAATCCGACAGTTTATTCAGTGCTTTAAAATAGTTTGGATTATTTGTGGCATGTGCCGCCTCGTTCAGTCCGAAATATAAAAAGTTACAGGTGTATAGCATATCAGCTACCGGATCACCATTTTTAGCAATTAATGATGCTTCATTTTTGCCATAAGCATCGTTTGAAGTCACCAAAATCTTATGCGCATCAGACCCCTCATTACCTAACTCTTCACGTATAGCACCATTAGGTTCCTGATATTTTAACAAACCAGTCACAATCTGATCTAACCATTGTACATGCTTTGGCGTATTTTCTACACGAACCAACCAGGCTAAAGGCAATACCATCCGGGCCCGTTCTTGCTGAAGACCATTTTGCGTTTTCCATTTTTCGGGATAAGCATCCATAATCAGACTGATTCCTGATTTTGCTTTATCTAAGAGTGGCTGATGTCCTGTTTTAGAATATAACCATAGATAGCAGGCCCACATCCATGATTCAAAATGGGGATGCAAATTCACAAAATCTCGTTCGTGATAGTACTTCCAGCCATTTTTTTCAATATCTGCTTGGTTTAAAGCATTTCCCTGAAACCCTTGCTTACTTGCAGTCCTAAAATTACCCAGTATATTTTCAACAATAAACTTATTCCATCTTTGATTTTCCATAAAGGAAGATGCACCTATGGCCCCTAAAATACATCGTGCATTGTCATCATTAAAAAAAGTTCCCCTGTGGGTATTTGCCCAACTAATTAATCCATACGAAGAACTGTCTTTATCATTACGTGCATCCCCTCTAAATCCTGAAGTATAAAACAGGTAATCGAGTAGCTTTTCTGCCGACTCAGTATAAGTTTTGTTATTTAGCCTATTACCTGCAGAAGCCAGAAGAAATGCTGATTCACCTTGTACATCTGCACGTATGAAGTATCTATAATCCTGACTACCATCGTTATGAATAGTAGATCCATGTCCTTCCATTATTCCTCGACTTCCATCACCTTGTAAAAACTTATTGGTGATAGGTTGCCCAAAGAAAAGATTAGGATCACCATTTTTAGGCTGATATTTTGCCATCATTTCTTTTTCCCATGAGGGATGGATAAACAATCTGGCTTTCCATAACCATTCGGCACCTTTATTTATGGCAATATTCTCAGCATCTTTAGGCAATGTTTCCGTTTTGCTATACATTGGAATAGGATCTACAGAAAAGTCTTTTAGATTCACTTTATGTTTACCGTCTAACCAGCTAATCATTTCCTCCCAAAAGATCTTCCAAGAATCAGATGGGCCAAAGCGAGCTGTTTTATAATTAGATAGTGCTGTTGTAGCAATCATAAAATTATCCTGCTTAAACAATACAGTTTTAGATGGGGTATTCTTTAATCCAAACTGGGCATGGTCAAAACCAGCAACTTTAGCCATAACTAATGTTGGTTTTGCTACTGGAATATCTATCAAATGTGCTCCATTTATACCAAGAATACTCATAGAAGCCAACTTAGTTCCAAAGAAATTATCGACCACTACTCCCCTTTCAAATTTATCATAATGGGTTGTATCTGGTAATTTATACCCGGGAATATGAGATGGATATTCTATATAAAGGCGAAGTTTTTTACTTTTTGCTTTATTATAGTTTGTCTGAGATATCTGCACACGTTTTTGGGGATAGTCTGTGGCTACCACAACCAAATGCTTTCCTTTAGGAACCTGATTTATGGCTACATCAATTTGATCAAAGCGCTGCACAGATATTCCAGAAGCTACTAGTTGTTTATAAAGATCATTTTTTTCAGAACCTAAAAAGTATACTTGTTGTGCATAGGTAATATTTACTGATGAAAAAATGAAACCTATAATGAAAGAGCATTTAAGGAGAAATTGTGACTTTATGATTGAATTTAATTGTATTTGCATCTTATAATAATTTAGATAACGTTATTTTTTATAACGTTGATAGATTGCGGAGACTTCTTTCATTGCATTGGAAAAGTAACCCTTATAGGTTTCACCCTTTCTGAGTGTTTCATAAAAGCTGGGTTCTTCAGGCTTCCCATAACTATTAGCTTCCAGAATATGTAAATCGCAGGAATAACCATAGAATTTATAAGGAACATTATGTTTTTTATACATATTGGAGATGTATTGATCACATAAATCCAGCCTTCCTTTTATAGGAGGATCATTGATTAAAGCATCGTCGCCCGGACAAACATATCCAAGAGGGTCAACAGGCTTGTCATAATCCCAGGCTACGGGTATCTTATTCCAAACAATCCGTTTTTCCTCACCAGAAATACGTTCCATAACCCAGTCTTCTAATAAGAGTCTGCCAAATTTTTTATTGCCATTTACTTCCTTTGGGAACTCCCATAACTGATTAGTGAGGCCTTGGCATTCTGCAGTCCAGGTATCTTCTACTCCAGCTACCATATGTTTATTCAGTTGCTCACCAGGCTGTAATCCAACTCTTACCAACTTGTCACCTATTGTATTACGTAATGTTTTCATTTGTATATCCTGCTTTGAACCTTCTGCCTGACGTATATAAACATCATAAATACCAAACTCATTGGCATTTATATTTTTCATACTCCATTTTCCTAAATCCAACAATTCATTATCATTAAAATTCATTTTAGGTTTATCCGAATAATCTTCCAATACAATAGTAGGAACAATAGTTAACCCATATTTGGCACCATGTTTTTTCCAGAGGCTTAATACTGATTTAGCTTTAGAGAGCTCGAATTGCCTATGGTAAGTCACATACAGTTTATTGCCATTAAGTTCCTTGCTTAGAATTTTACAAGCATTTTGTATTTCAGTGGATGTAGGGATTTGATCTTCATTTAATTGGGTATAGTTTTTCCAATACCCCCGTCCATTATTATGTCTCAAATCAATATCAATCCAATATGAACGTTCAAAAACATTTGCCACTTTATTTGCACATAGCAATAAAGGCATTGCCAAGAAGCCTAGGCAAACCAACAATTTATTGATCTTCATAGCTGTTTATTTTTTATCCGTTTTTAAACTGTCGTAAACTTCTGCAACTTCATTCATAGCACCTGAGAAATAACCAGTATAAGGCAAGCCCTTTCTTAACTGTTCATAAAAAGATGGTCGTTCAGGTTTACCAAAACTATTTGCTTCTAATATGTGGAGATCACAGGAGAAACCACCAAATAGTCGATTTGAGCTCCCCTCAGTATACCATGATAAGATATATTTCTTTGATAAAACTAATCTACCAGGAATAGGAGGATCATTTATAAGCGCATCATCGCCAGGAAATACGTAACTAAATGGATCTAAAGGTGAATCATAATCCCATGCTACAGGGATTAAGTTCCAGATAATTTTTCTTGATTCACCATTAATTCTTTCGTTTACCCATTCATTAAGCAGTCTCCGGCCATACTTATTTGTTCCACTAAAATATCTGGGATGTTCCCATAGCTCATTAGTTAAACCCTGACACTCGGCCGACCAGGTATCCTGAACAGCACTATGATAATAACTATTCAATTTTTCTCCTGGTTGAATACCTACACGAACGAGATTTAATTTAGTTTGCGACTTTATTTCAGTGAGTTGCAGATCCTGAACACTTCCTATGGATTGGCGTACGTAAACATCATAAATACCAAATTCAGATTTATTTATGTTTTCTTCACACCATTGTGCCAATGAAGCAATTTCACTGTTAGAGAAATTAAGTTTAGATGGTGTAGCATACGACTCTAATACAATGGTAGGAACAATTTCTAAACCATATTCTGCTCCATATTTTTTCCAATGCAAAAATACTTGCTTTGCTTTCTCAATTTCGAACTGTCGATGGTAAATCACATAGAGTTTATCGCCTTTATATACCTCTGCCAAGCCCTGACAAGAGTTTTCAATCTCTTGTTCAGTTGGTACCACATCCTCTGCCTGAGTCTCTACATTATACCAGTAGCCCCTATTGTTATTATGGCGCACATCTATCTCAACCCAGTATGAGCGTTCAAATTGTTTATCTATTTCTACTTCCTTTTCTGGTAATATTGAATTATCCATGATCGACTTATACTTATCACAACTGATAAAAAAGCACATTAGGAAACCTAATAGTATCGTTAGTTTATTGTTGATTTTCATTTCATTCTTTTTTAGTTGATTTCAATTATAAGGTCAACTGTAATGCAGGTGCATAATTGAATTTAGCTTCAGGAGCATCTATAACTGCGCCTACCCTAAAGAAATAGGTTTTGCCAGTCGTTAATTTCGGATTGCTTCCTAAATTCAATTCTATAGACATGTAATTATCATCAGTCAGTTTTGTACCTATAGGAAGTTCTATATAAGCAGTATTTACATTTGCACCTACTGCCTTATCTACACCTGCATATAATCCAACCTTGAGAACATTATCAAACCCTGTTTGCTGTACTTTAAAAAGTGCTTTCACTTTATTCCCATTTTTAAAAATGCTGACATTTTTGATCCTTAAAAATGGCGTTACCTGAAATACCTTTTGGGTGTGGCCATTGATATCTACAGTTTCTGCATCTATCGGTTCAAAATTTCCACGAACTGGAACCATACTGTAGGTACCGCTAAAAACCTGATTGTTTTGAAATGTCCCATTAGCTTTAACACTTAAGTATTGTATAGCGGTAAACCGCCCCTCTTTATATTCAATCTGGGTTCCTCTAATGATATCTTGCTCCACTAATTCTCCCGTTTCTTTATCTACAATAGATCCGGAAAGTTGAGATTGTGGTTTATCGTAATTATCTAATTTACAGGATACCATAAAAATGGTTATACAACAGTATAACACAACTTTAATTATATTCATTTCCTTCTTTTTTAGTATTGTGGGTTTTGAATTAAACCATTTGAACCGATATCAGGTATGTATCTATAGTACTGCCTTAAATCGAACGTATACCTCCAGCCTCTGGGAACTTCTGTACGTACGAATATATATTGAGCAGGACTTACTCTTAAATCTACCAATGGAAGTAAAGCATGTACAATTGTATTTTTAAATAATGTATGGTACTCTCTTCTGCGCATTAAATCCCAAAACCTCTTATTTTCAAATGCAAACTCTACACGTCTTTCCCTTTGTACATTGCCAATTGTTAATTGAATATTATTGGTATGACCAGCCCTGCGTCTTGTAGCGTTTAAAGCGTCAGTGGCTTTGCTAACTGCATTATTGTCATTGATACCACTTTCTACAACTGCTTCTGCGTAATTCAATAAAACTTCGGCATACCTAAAATCAATATAATCTGTTGTTCCTTTAGAATAGCCCGATACGACAGGTATACGCTGATCCAGAAACTTTTTAAATGCAAAACCAGTACGAGAATAATTACCGCCATAACTATCAAAACCTGAATATTGTGTGCGGTCTGATGAACCAAAAACATGATAAGTTTTACCATCTGAGTGTATGTATGGATTACCTTCTAATATTTGAGGTGTACCATCTGGTTTAATAAAACCTGCCTGAAGTACTATTTTTGTGTCTTTCCAATCTGTACCCGGTAAAATTACTGTCCCCCATAATCTGGCGTCTTTACCTTTAAAAATATCATATGGATTTGTAAACCTATAGTAGTTCTTAGCAGCTTTAAAACCAGAATAATCAGTCATATCGTTTACTAATGCAGAGGTTTTAATAGGACTTTCCTGACCAGGAGCATCATAGGATTCATATAAATCTATAAGCTCCAATGTTGGGTTAATACGTCCTGGATGGGGCCATCCATTTGCTGTTTGGGCTGGGTTATAATAAATATCGTAATTATGCCCCAGATCAACTTTTGTAAAACCTTTAATAAAGATACATTCCTCTGCTGCGATTGATGGATCTTCAAACATCTTCCTATAATTTTCTGCCGCCTCTTCCGGATTCGATGGGTTGGCTTTAAACAAAGAAAAAGGCCCATTATCCATAATTAAAGCAGAGGCATCAATAGCCTGTCGATAATAATCCTTTGCATACATCGCATCTATACCAACCAGTTTCTTAGAAACTGCATCACCAGATATAACTGCCTGATCTCCATATTTCGCAATGGATGCGGCATGTAATGCAGCCCTACTTTTTAAAGCAGCGGCAGTCCACCGGGTTGCTCTTCTTTCATTTCCTGGCCAACTTACCGGAAGATTTGAAATGGCTATATCGCATTGGGTCATTACAAAATCCCAGGTCGCTTTTTCAGTACTTCTAGCTACTTTAAGTTGATTTACATCGCCATCAAACTTCTGAACACTATCGATAATACTAACACCCCCATAACGTTTTGCCAAGGCGAAATAAGTATATGCCTTAATAAAAGCGGCTTCACCTATCATTTTAGACTTCTCTGTATCAGACACTTTCAAGCTGCCAATAGCATCAGAAAAGATGTTTACATCACGAATTAATTTATATCCCTGATTCCACCAATGGAAATTATTTGTACTCAGGAAATCTAAGTAATTGGAGTGCGCAGCTTCTTCAGTGAAATGGGCGGTAACCATATTTTCACCTATCCAATCATTAAAGCCTCCTCTCATAAAATTAAAGTCTTCTACAGGCAATTGATAATATAGGTTTGCCATATATAGCTTCACACCTTCAGGGTCAGAGAACATGGCATTACCATCTAATTTATCTAAAGGAGATAAATCGAGAACTTTTTTACATGCCCCCATAGTAACTGTTATAAACAGTACCATGAATATTTTATTTAACAACTTCATTTTTTATATTTTAAAAATTCAAGTTTATCCCAAAATTGTAGCTTCTAGTTAATGGATATGAAAATCCAGCACTATAAGCTCCTTCTATTTTTTCTGGGTCAAAAGGCTTTACGAATTTATCCGCAAGTGTGTATAGGTTATGTCCATTCACATATAATCGTACTTTCTTTACACCAAATTTTTCCAAAGCGAAATCGGGAATTGTGTAACCAATTTGAACACTCTTTATCCGTACATAGGAAGCATCTTTTCTCCAAACTTCGCTTTCCATATAATTAGTTCCGGCATTTGATACAAAGCGTGTAGCAGGCCAAGTTCCCGGAATCCATTCACTATTCTTGTCGTATGGATCTGCCTGATGCCATCTATCATAGAAATAAGCTGGTGTATTCAATCCAAAAGCAAATACTTCAGCATATACTTCTTTAAAGCGGATAGTATATTTTGCAGATCCTTGTATTAGCATATTGAAATCAAATCCTTTATATGTAGCATTAAAGGTCAAGCCATAATGCATTTTTGGAGTACCGTTATAAAATAAAGGTTGCATGTCATTACCGTCTATAACTCCATCTTCGTTTATGTCTTTATAGCGGAAGTCGCCAGGCATCAGCTGACTATTACCAAAATTCCCACCCTGTATAGCAGCATTGGCAATTTCTTCTTGATTTTGAAATTGACCATCATAAACAAATCCCCAGATCACATCATTCCATCTATATTCACTTCCTGATCTCCATTTATCATTATTGTTTACAAATGGTCCTCTCTCCACATATTTATTCATGGTACGTGCAAAATTGAAATTTGCACCTATATCATATTTAAATTTGCCTGAAGTATTTTTATAAGATATACCCAATTCAATACCTCTTACCCGATCACTGTTTAAATTTTCATCAGGCAAGGTACCTCCAAATGTATTGGGTAAACTGACTAATCTTCTCGCCAGCAAACCTTCTCTATCTCTTTGGTAAATGTCTGCTTCAATATTAATTTTATTATTAAATAAACCCATCTCCACACCTAAATTTGCTATAGTTGAGGTAAACCAGGTTAGCTTTTCGTTAACAATAGATGGGGAGGATGCGCCATTTAACCATGTTCCATCTACAAACTCGTATCCGCCTCCACCAGAGAGACTATAACCTTGAACATATTGAAACGGATCACCGGCATCCTGACCTACTTTACCATATGAAGCTTTCAGTTTTAAGTTGGATAAAAGACTCAGATTTTTCATAAAACCCTCTTCAGACACCCTCCATCCTGCAGATAGTACAGGGAAAAAGCCCCATCTTCTATCCGGATGATATCTGTAGGAACCATCGTAACGGAAAGCGTATTCAAGTAAGTATTTTGATTTAAAATCATAATTAAAACGGCCGATAAATGACTGACTTGCACGCTGTTCTTCAATTCCTGAATTAACCTGATTGTTTAAACCAGCTTGATTGATCTGGTCATTTGTATAAAAATCATATTCTCTGCTTAAGGATGAGGACCTGCTAAAGAATGTATTTTGTTCGAAAATTAAGGTACTTGCAATGTTGTGATTTTTATAAGACTTTTCGTATGAGGCAATACCTTGCAGAACAATGGCATCTGAAAATAAGTTGGCATTAGAAATTTTAGATGGATTGTTTTGTATGTGTGCTACATAAGGATCTGCCAAAACCGGGTCGTATGTATACAATCGATAACTCTTTGAAAGTAATTTATTTGCACCATTATTATACATATACGCTGCTTTTCCTTTTAGGGATAAGCCCTCCACATATGGAACTTTAAAAATCAAAGTTCCATAGGCATTGAATTCTCTTCCTACATCTTCCACATAACCACTAATATCACTTCTTGAAGATGAAATGGGATTTATATATTGTTGTAATGCTAAGTATTCTTCATTAGCATTGGCGTAAGGCTCTGCATATGGCAACGCAGTTCTTGTCCCATTAAATATATTATAAAACCCTGCACTTGGAGCTTCTTTCTTATCATATCTTCCAGAAATACTCATTTCTGCTTTCCAGTTTTTGTGTAGAGTGATGCCAAGATTTGTTCGGAATGTGTATTTCTTATAATTCAGATCGTCAGATTTTAGTAATCCACCCTCGTCTACATATCCAACACTTGTAAAATAGGATACCTTATCTGTGGCTCCTCTAACAGAAATATTATGTTGCTTTTGTGGTGAAATATTTTTCATAGTCAACCCATACCAATCTGTACTTGACCCATTTATATGTTCCTGTAATTGTTCCTTAGTGAAATAAGGAACACCACCAGCATTAATATCAGCTTCATTTCTTAAAGCTGCCCATTGAGCTCTGTTTGCCATTTCAGGCATTTCTGTGGGACGTTGAAACCCGTAAACCGTACTAAAATCAAAGTTAGGCTCTCCTATAATACCCTTTTTAGTAGTAACGATAACTACACCATTACCTGCACGCAAACCATACACAGCTGCAGAGGCATCTTTAACAAAGGATATTGATTCAATGTCATTGGGACTCAAACGTTGGAAACTCTGTCCACTATCATTCTGAGGAATACCATCAATAACGTATAAAGGACTTCCAAAACCTCTAATGTTAATCGAAGTGTTAAAATCGCCTGGCTCACCTGTATTCTGACGAATTTGTAATCCAGGTATTTTACCTTGTAAACTCTGGGCCAAACTTGAGTGAGTAGAAGTCTGAATTTCCTTGTTACTAATCTGACTAACTGCACCTGTAAGGTTTACTTTTTTTTGAGTTCCGTAACCAACAACAACAATTTCACTGAGGTCTTCAATAGATCTTTTCATCTGTATGAAAAGATTACTTCTTTTATTAATGGCTTGTTCAATTGATTCAAAGCCTATTTTACTAAGAACTAAAATATTGCTTTTATCAGGAACAGTAATGCTGAATTGACCTGCCGCATTTGTTTTAGAATGGATAGCTGTACCTTTAATATTTACAGTAACATCTTCCACTACTTGCCCATTTTCATCTCTAACTATTCCAGTTACGACCTGTTCTTTCTGATCATTAACTTCTTTAAGTTCAGTCAATTCATTGCTAATACTTGCTTTTACAGGCTTTTTATTTACTAAAATAGTCTTATCGTCTATTTTATAATTAAATGGAATTTTTTCAAATAGGATTTTTAGCAATTTATCAACTTCTATTGATTTGGCCGTTATTGTAACGGGCCTGGCATCTTTAAGTTCATTCAAACTATACAATACGACATATTCACTCTGACTTTCAATAATTTGAAATACTTTGTCTAATGGCGCACTTTTAACATGAATTGAAATAACCTGAGAATATGTCTTTGCCTGAACATTCAGGCAGAAGACAAATACCAAGGCATAAACTACTTTAATGACCATAATGGTTTTCCTTAAAAGTGATGATGTTGGCAATATCCTTAGCGGTAGGAATAAGCTTTCCTTACCTCGCTTTTTTTTCATAATTTTGTGGTGCTTAGGTTTTACTTTTTATTTTAATACGTTTAACATAATCTGGTATCCGAGGCTTATTGCTGGGTAGGTGCTGTCAACACTCCCAGCTTTTTTTTGGATACAGCAATACTTTAACTTGGTGCTGCTTTCATTGCTTATATTTGGTTATTGATTCGGTTGTTTATTTGGCTATTTTAATTTGTTCTTTTTAGGATTGTCGTACAGTATTAGGGTTTTATCTGCTTTAGATTCAGCTTTCAAACTAAACTCCTGTTCTATAAAGGTCACGAAACTGGAAAGTTTTACTCCTCTACTCATTTTACCACCTAAATATCCATTCATTTTTTTCCCTTTATAAACTATTTTTATATCATACCATCGCTCTATTTGCTTAAGCGATTCATCTAAACTCATTCCATGAAAATTAAAATAGCCATTCTTCCAGGATGTTACGGCTTTTGGATTTACAGTTTGAACCATGATATCAGGACTTTTTCCCACGATACTTTGCTCATTAGGTGATAATATCAGACTTTCCTTTAATGATCCTTTTAAATTGGATATCCTTACGGATCCGGTTAGTAAAGTCGTTTTGGTACTCTGCTCATTTTCATAAGCATTCACATTAAAGATGGTACCTAACACTTCAATTTTTTGAGATGATGAGTGAACAATAAATGGTCTTGCTTTATCTTTAACAACTTCAAAATAGACTTCGCCTTTCACATATACTTCTCTAACATTATTCTCAAATACAGATGGGTATACAATTTCAGAACCAGCATTTAACCATACTTTTGTTCCATCATTTAGTATGGCAGAATACATACCCCCATTAGGAGTTCTGAGTGTAATATTTTGTTTCTTCTCCAATTCTTCAATCTCCGTTCCATCGGCATAAAGAATACGATTACTTTGATTAACCAAACTTGAATTATCTCCTTTTAACTCTAACTCCTTTCCATTTCCTACTTTTAAGATTGCATGATTAAATCCAGGATGGATATCTTCAATTTTTGATTTCTTTGCATTAAGTTCATGCATATCTGTTTTATTTAGAGTCAAGGCTCCATATCCTATTGCAACAATTAAAACACCTACAGCCGCATATTTTGTCCAAACTTTAAATATTTTTATAGGATTGTATTTTGGGATATCTGTTTCCAACCCCTTGTTTAATAGGGGCCAAACATTTTTTGCAATTTTATCAGCATGCAATTGAATTTCCTGAGATATTTCCTCTTCCTTATGAAAATGGTTTTGAATAAGTAATTTTAGCTCTTCTTCTCCGCTTTCTAATTTAAAGTGCTTGTATAATTTTTCAATATCCTCCTGACTTGCATTTCCAGCAAGATACTTTTCAAAGAGGATATTAATTTTTGATGGTTCTTCCATTAATTTAGCTACTTGGTTCTTGTTCTATATATGTAATACACTTAAGAATCAAAAACTAGCACCTCTAAATGAAAAATAATTGATTTTATTTTTCATTGGAGTATTATTAATTTTTTAATGGTTATGAAGCTGTCATAAGCCTATTCATTACTATTTGTAAGTTGTATGCTTTATGATGATTTCATTGGATTTCCATCAACATAAAAATGAGAATGCAATAAAGATTAAATAAGGCTTTAATACTACCCTAAGGTGCTTATTTGCAGATTGTAAATGGTGATTAATTGCTGAAGAACTAATCTTTAAATGATCACTGATCTCTTTATAACTTTTACCTTCTATTTTATGCAGAACGAATATCTCTCGTTGTCTTGGTGTTAAAACATTAAGTGCATCTTGTAAAATTGCATTATATTCTTTCTTATATAAGGCTTCTTCTATTGGATTATATTCTTCGTCTGTTTCCAATTTAGATAAATAACTTTGATCTAGCAACGCTCTTCTAAAACTATTTAAAGAAAGATTTCTAGCGATTTTAAATATATAGGCATTGAATGACAAGTCGGGGTTTATCATTTCTCGATTTTCCCAAATTTTAAGAAAAACGTCTTGTAAAACATCTTGAACAAGCTCTTCAGATTTAAGTAGCTGCAATAATTTAACGGCTATTTTTTTTGAATATTTATTATATATATACTCGAATGCACTTTTATCGCTATTCTTTAATAGCAACAGAACTTTATTCTCATAAATTTCACTGTCAGTGAGCATGCCCTTTTAATAGTAAAGATTAGAGTTGATATTTTATTTCCTAAATATAGAATATATTTTATTACTTAGGTAACGCTGGAATAAGATTTGTAATTGAATACTAAATAAGTTTAGATGATTAGAAATAAAAAACCGTCTCTAATTTCACTTAGAGAACGGTTTTTTCGATTGCGTTTGTGTGTATTTTATTAATCAGGCAGGTAAACATCAACCCAAACAGGCAGATGGTCTGATACTTTCGTCAGATCGATAGTTTTACCTGAAATATTAAGTGTTTGGGGAATTTCTTTATTCACTATTTTTAATTTCCGACTAAAATTCTTAGTGCTAAAGATATAATCAATTGTACTTGTAGAACCAACAAAGCTAGGCTTAGCCATACTTAATAAATCAAAATTCAATTGTATAGATTTAATTGGGCCACTGCTCATTACATCATTCAGATCACCCGCCAGAATAACAGGCTTATTCAATTTTTTAAGCTCTTCTGTAAGAATTTCTACACTTTTACTCCTGTTTTGAGCTACTAAATCAAAATGAGTAGCAATAAACCAAAATTTCTCAAGTTCAATCATCAGCAGAACTCTTTTTTCATCTCCCGGCAGGGCTACCTTCTTCACATTTAACACCTTAACACTTTTTTTTAAGAGTACTCCCACACCTACTGAACCCTTTTCAGATGGAAATTCTTGTGCCGATCCATAATATTTCTGATACAGATCACCAGTATAACGATTAATATCTGCCAATAGGAATCTTCCATTCTCTCTGGACTTAAATCCACTATCTAATTCTTGCAGCGCAATAATATCTGCATTTAAGGCATTCATTGCTTCTGCAAATTGTTTAACATTTTCAGCTTTTATACCTGTTGTTGCAGGATTATTTCCTTTACAATAAAAGGTATTATAGCTTAGTATTCTGGTGATTATTTTATTAGTATCTTTTTCCGGATCTTCTGGCTTTTGAGTTTTACTGCAAGCCGTCATACCGAAGGTAAGAATGCCACAAATGGCTGGAATTATATATTTTAACATCTTTATCTATTTTAAACTACCCGAAAGCAGCATTTCATTATTTATGTAAATTACCATCCTGGGTTTTGAACCAGATTTTCATTCATATTGATATCCTGAATATGAATAGGTAAAAAGTAGCTTTTAGGAGAACTGAACTTACGCTGTCCACTTTCATCCATTTTCACTACTTTATAAAAATCTTGCTTTGTAGTTCCATAGATATTCCATGCATTTTGCTGCTTATTCAACTCAACATGTGCTATTTTCCATCTTCTAAGGTCAAAGAATCGTTTATTTTCAAGCATAAACTCTATACTTCTTTCTTGTCTGATGGCATCACGGAGTTGAGTACCCTGAGGCATCCCACCAACGATTTGCCAAGATTGCTCAAAAGATGGAATTCCCGAACGTTTACGAATATCATTTAAGTATTTTAATCCTTCGCTACTTAAGGTTCCATCAAATTCTACATCAGCTTCAATATAATTTAAGTACAACTCAGCCAGTCGCAATTCAGGAAATGGATACTTTATACTGTTATACTTATTACTTACTGCATTATAACTATTATCTGGATGTGCCCATTTTTTAAAGAAATATCCTGTTGATGTATTATATTCAACATTAGATGCATAACCTTGCGTTTGTCCTGCACGTGCATCGATAGTAAAACTTGACCCACCGAATTCATAAGAACCTCCATCATAAGCTATAGAGGCGTAAAACCTTGGTTCACGATTGAGGTTGATGAGTGCTGTTTTATCAGGATCAGAATACACCCATAGATTCATGTTCTTAGTTGAAGGGTCAACATCCAAGGGTAAACCATTTTTACTGTAAAATTGAGCTACGGAGGTAAATGTTGGGACTATATTACCCAATGGCCGTTGACTTCCTGAAGCTGCTATTTTAGGAATAATATAACGTGAGTTAGTCTCTGATCCTCCGGTACGTGTAATTCCCCAAATGGTTTCAGAATTCCACTTGTCAACAAACAAATACCTGTAATTATAAACAGCTTGTTGAAATGGATCAGCCGATTGCTTCACCTTTGTTTCGTACAAGAAAATGTTGGCCTGTAGCGCTGCAGTTATGGCATCTTTCGCAGCTACCCTGGCTACCTCCCATTTCTGAGCTTGATAGGTTTGATTAATCAGATTTATTCCATCGGGATTTTTGAAGTTGCTATATAGCTCAGTATTGCCATTATAAAGAGGACTTGCTGAATATAACAAAACTCTAGATTTGAGCGACTTAGCAATTACTGCAGAGGCTTTACCTAAATCTTCAGTTAAAACAATAGCAGGAAGTTTCTCAGCAGCTTTATCTAACATACTTACTACATAAGCTACCGACTGGTCATAAGTAGCCCGTGATTTAAACAACTTCTCTCCTGCTAAATCATTAGCAAACTCCTGATCGGCAATAATTATTGGACCATAAAACTGCATCAATGTGAAATGATAATAAGCAATTAAAAATTCTGCCTCACCAGTCCATACCTTTTTATTCTGTTCTGATAAATTAGGTACTTCAGGAAGTCTGTTGATAAATTGATGACATTTCCGGATGGCCTCATATAAGTCTTTCTTTAATCTTGATGGTTGATTTGACCAATAATTAAAATACGGATCATTAATACTATATTCTTCATAAATAATGGCCTTATACGGATACCAATAGGTAGCACCTTTTTGTGAAGTAATAGATTCATCTGTACCTACAAAAGTCGGAGAATCTTGAAAGCCAAAAAAATCGTGTATAGAACTATATAATCCATATAGTGTTTTTTGTGCCTCAGATTCACTTTT
Source organism: Pedobacter hiemivivus (assembly GCA_040393085.1). Lineage (GTDB taxonomy): Bacteria > Bacteroidota > Bacteroidia > Sphingobacteriales > Sphingobacteriaceae > Pedobacter > Pedobacter hiemivivus_A. The sequence goes on from JBEBUV010000012.1 coordinate 49,840, forward strand.
AAAAGCATCATTCAAAGTCGATTTATCGTCCGGCACAACTTCAAGATAATTACATGAAAATGAAGTACATATAAGCGCTAAAGCGCCAAAGAAAGAAAGTATTTTATTCTTCATAACTGTTTTAGTTAAAATTAAACTGCAAACCAATTCTAAACGTTTTCTGAAGCGGATAAGAAAGGCCAGAGCCACTTCCCAATTCTGGGTCCCACGCTTTAAATGAAGAGAATTGTATTAAATTATTGCCAGATAAATAGGCTCTTACTTTTTTAAAAGTGTAGCTAAATTCAACATCTTTTAATCGTAAAAATGAAGCATCTTTTAGCCAGTAGGTAGAGTATTGGGAGTTGTTATTGTTTGCTTCGTTATCCAAACGGGGATACCTTGCATTTTGATTAGGATTAGCTTCGCTCCAATAATCATCAACAATATACTGCAACACATTAAACTCATTTTTATCAAAAGGATGTATGCCCGACATCATAAGTGATACCTTTCCTGTACCTTGAAACGAGATTGAAAATCCAAAATTCTTGTATTGTAAGGAAGTCCCAAATCCATAAATCACTTGTGGAATGCTAGGATTACCAATATAGGTCATATCATTATTGTCAATCTTCCCATCGTTGTTTAAGTCTTTGTACTTAATATCACCCGGTAAAACTACAGGCTCATAAGTTTGGACAGGGCTATTGGCTATTTCCTCGACTGACGAGAACAACCCTTCAGCTACTAAACCTTTGTACATATATAAGGGCTGACCAATTTCACTTAAGTATGGTTCTTGTTGTTTTGGTTCATCACGATCCAGCAACTTATTAGCTGCATAAGTAAATGTTCCTCTTGCCGATATGATAAAATCGGGGCGAATTGCCTTATTATATTCAAGTGTTAAATCCACACCCTGATTTTGAACTTTTCCAATATTTGCGAAAGGAAGTGTCGCCCCCATTCCTAAGTGTGCAGGAATAGTCCTTCTTTGCATAAAGATGTCGCTTCTACGTTCTCTAAAAACATCAGCTATTAAGCTAAAGTGCTTATAAAGACCAATCTCCAAACCCAGGTTTAACTTTTCACCAATCTCCCACTGCGCATCTTCATTCCCTAATAAGGTCACATTAGGCCCACCTAGTCCATTGTTAAAGTCATATCCGAAATAATAAAAATTCTTGTCGAGGTCAACATTAGTGATATAAGGGAAACGGGTATTTATCTGATCATTTCCCACTAAGCCATATGATCCTCTTAATTTCAACAAATCAAAGGGCGTATTTAGATCTTTAAAAAATGGTTCATTGCTAATCACATAACCGGCTGCAATTGAGGGAAAAAAACCAAAACGATTACCTTTTTTAAAATTCTCTGATCCATTATATCCAAAGTTAAACTCTGTAAAATAACGCTGATCATAATTGTAGGTTAATCTACCAGCCAAACCTTGTTGTCGCTGTGGCAAAACCGCTAACAAAGTGCCACCAGGTTGATTGTTATTGTATTGTTTCTGATGATACAAAACCATTGCATTTACTTCATGTTTAGCTGCAAAAGTCTGTGTATAACCAATAGAAGCTTGTAGATTAGTTCTTCTGTCGCCACCTGATCCTGTACTTGTAGCCAATGCTGTTTTACCTGGCTCTCCCATAGTCATTAATGTATAATTATAGGTGCCATCAGGATTTAAATCAGTTAGCTGATTAATTGCAAAATAGTGTGGTTTAAAAGTACGATCTACAGAAGTGGTAGAATAGTTGTTAAAAGAAGCTAATGCTTTAACCTCTAAACCTTTCAATAGAAAGTCTAACTTTTGTGTTAAATCAATTACCCCCAAAGTAGTACTTGCAAAAAGGTTTCTGTGGCCACGCACAAGGTCTGCATAAGGATTAGGAAAATAGCCCTGTGCATACGGCCCTGCAGCGGTACCAAATAATAAATGATCCTCTCCATTTTTTGAAGGGAATAACACAGGTGCTGCAGTTGGCGGAGCAGTTAATGTACTACTATAAACATTTGCTGTACTAACTGATGGTCCATCCCTATCTTGAAAAATAGCATTCACTTTAATCCCTAATGTTGTAGATGGAGTTATATTCGCTGAAACATTACTTTGCAAATTATATTTTCTGTTGACAATATTACTAGAATAACGGTCATTGTAATTTTTAAACAAGCCATTCTCATTAAAAACAGAAGCATTAATAAAATAAGTAGTATTGCTACCTCCACCAGAAACATTAATGTTTGCATTCTGGTTAGTAGTATAAGGTTTAAAAAGAATGTCGTTCCAATTTACATTAGGGTAAACAAATGGGTCTAATCCAAGCCGGGTACCATCAATTTTTTCGTCGGTAAATTTTGGAATATAATTTCCACTTCCAATTCTCGATTTAATGGCCTCATTATATAGGGTCATATAAGTTACTCCATCAGCCATTCGCTGTTCTTTGGTATGTGATGAAAATCCTGTTTCTACCCTGGCATTGATATTCATCCTTTCCCTGTTACTCCCAGTTTTTGTATTTATGATGAGTACCCCATTAGCACCTCTGGTACCATATAATGCTGTTGCTGTAGCATCTTTCAAAATTGAGAACTGATCAATTACCTCCGGAGGAAGTGAGTTAAGCACATACTGATTGACTTCTACTCCATCCAGAATAATTAATGGATTAATATTACCTGCAAAGGATGAAATACCACGTATCCAAAAGTTTGCACCATCAGACCCAGGTTCTCCTGATTTCTGAACAGAAACCATTCCAGCAATTTTCCCTGCAAAAGCAGTGGTAAACGAGCTCGATGATGTTTTTAATGAAGATGGTTTAATTGATTCTACGGCCCCAACAACACTTTGTTTTTTCTGCGTGCCAAACCCTACTACCACAACTTCTTCCAAACCAGTGTCATCAGCTTTCAGTTGCACATTGATTTTAGAACGGCCAGCCACAGCTTCCTCAGTAGTTAAGAAGCCTACATAAGCAAATACTAATGTACCATTTGCAGGAACCTCCAGGATATATCTACCATTATTATCTGTAGAGGTACCTATTCTTGATTGATTTTTTACAATAACCGTAGCTCCTGGAATTGGCCTACCTGTAGTGTCTGTAACCATTCCTGTTACTTCTACCTGTTGCTGTTTTACTTTTTGTATGCCTGGTTTAATGACAATCATATTGTCTTTAATGGTCCATTCATAAGGTAGATCTTTTAACAAGGCCGACATAGTTTGTTGAATATCAGCATCACTTATATCTACATTAATAAGTGCCTGCTGATACTCCGAACGATTTAATAAATATCGATAACCACTTTGCTTTTGTACGTCTTTCATTACTTTGCTTAAAGGCATATTCTTAGCAACAATAGTAATTCGTTGTGCCAAGCTCGCTGCCGACACCTGTAGCAGAGTTAATAAAGTCAAAACAATAGTTAACTTCATTCTTCTAAAAATTTTATCAGTTAAAGGAGTAGAAATTATTCCTTTAACATGTATGTTATAATTCATATTTTTGCATGATTGAGATTAAGTTTAATTGTCTTTTAATTCGCCTATTGCGATGTCTGATTGAACTGCTCAACCTAATTTCCGGGTAGTGTTCGCATCACTATCCGGTTTTTTCGATCTAACAGTTTTAGAGACCTTAGGGCGGGTTTCTTTTCTTCATACTTTTGCTTGTTTGGTTTGGTTAGAATAAATATTTAGGATATAATGATCAATTTTTGCTGATTACCGGCTTTTAACATTTTAAACTTCAGTCCACTTTCCTTTAATAGATCCAGGACTTCTGATAATTTCTTATTTCGTTCTATTTCACCAGAGATAAAATATCGTGGCATCGTACCTTTAATTTCCAACTCAAAGTCGTACCAGCGACTAAGCTTTTTCAATACTTCCTTTATGTCCGACTCATAAAAAGCAAACACACCATTTTTCCAACCCAGATTAGTATCAAGATCGGCCGTCCGAAGCTGAATGCCACGTTGGTCAATTACTGCTTCTATGCCTGGCAAAAGCATTTTAGATTGCTTAGAAAGTAACGTATTAGATGAAGAAATATTAACTTTTCCTGATACTAAAGTAGTAATAGATTGTTGATCATCGGGATATGCTGAAATATTAAAACTAGTTCCAAGAACTTCTACTACCTGTCCCCCACTAATTACTTTAAATGGTTTTACCGGATTCTTTGTTACTTCAAAATAGCCCTCGCCGATTAACTCTACAATTCTTTCTCCATCCGTAAAAGTATTTGGATAGATTAAAGTTGAAAAGGAATTAAGCCATACTTTTGTTCCATCAGCAAGTTGAATCAGGTACATCCCTCCTTTAGGTGTATGAAGTTTAAGCTTACCTTGTTTAGGAGAAATTGATAAAGGGTTGGAAGAAGTTATTGAAGAAATTAGACTACCATCGTCGTAACTAATTTGACCAGAATGCATTAAAATACTCTTTTTGTTCTTATTCAGATTCACCTGTTCACCATTTTCCAATGTTAGTATGGCTTGATTATAACCCGGAGAAATATCAGTGAGCAATACTTCAGTATTGTTAATTTTCAAGCCAGAAGGTGTAAATAAGAATATACAAAATCCTAGCATCAGAACTGCTGCAACAGAAGCAACCATTCTACGGATCATTCTAATTGATTTCTGTTTATTAACAGATCGTTCCTGATTTATATACTCATGAATAGCTTCTTTGTTTTTTTGTAGTAGCAATTGAGTTCCCTGATCCACCAAATATGATTGCTCATCACTTTCTTCAAGAGTAGCGGTAATTAACGCATCAAGTTTTGCTGCGGACTCCTTTTCATTAAATAAATCAATAAACTTACGAGCTTCTGCAGGGCTACATTGCTTGCGTAAATATTGGGAATATAACTGCTTTAAATCATACATTCTTACTGCCTTTTATTAACCTATACGAAGAAGTCTATATAAATCTATGCTCAGGCTACAAAAAAATTAAAGTATTTTCTGATCGAACAAAATGTAGGAGATAATCGCCGCAAGGAAAGCGGAGCGATCCTGATTGGCAAGATCTTGTTTTAGTAAACGCATTGCCTTAGCCATATGGTCTTTCACGGTACCAATTCCTATACCGAATTCCTTGGCTACTTCTTCATAAGATCTGCCATTCAATTTACACTGAATAAAAACTTTCTTTCTTTGCTCTGGTAGTTTATCGATAATTTCATTTAACCATTCACTGGTCTCCAGAAGATTAATATGGTCACTAACGGGGTCGTATAGTTCTGTTGCTGTTTGAATGATATGCTCTTGTAGTTTTACATTTAAGCTTACTTTTCTATAAAAATCTATAACAATATTTTTGGTGATCGTTAATAGCCAACCTTTAAAAAACTGTGTTTCATCAATACGCGTTCGATGCTCCCAAACACGCAGAAAAACGTCTTGATGAAGTTCTTGAGCAATATCTTTATCATGAACTAATTTCAATAGTTTAAAATGAATTAGTTTAGAATACTTATCATAAAGCAGATCAAATGCTTGAACATTCCCCTCTTGCAACTTTATCAGGGTATCTATTTCAATAAGAGCATTTGTTTCTACGTTCAAGTCCAGTTTATTTAAACAATAAAAGTAATGCTTTTTTAAATCTTTGTCCTATTGTTAGAATTAAATGATTGTTATTTTTTTTCAACCACATCATTATACTTCACTCATAATGAGTTCTATCTAATTATATCAGCCATTAAGACTCTTTTCTAAAAGATTTCATCTTAGAAATCATGATTATAAATAAAGACAATATTATAAAAGCCCCCGTAATAAAAAGACTATTTGCAATCACCTTATTCCATCCCAATTCCACCACATCGATAAATGGATATGGATAAAAGCCAGATATTGTTCCTCTAATCAATATAAATAAAAAATAACCTAATGGATAAATTAACCAAGCGAATATACTACGCCAATTAAGGCCATCCTTAACAGCGACGATAAGCCAGAAAGCAATATATAATAAAGGAATAACTGTATGAAGCGATTCATCTACCAGATACTGAAGACCTGTGGGAGTCCACAACTTACGTAAAACAAGGTTATAAACGGCTCCAACGATAGTGATATAAACTAAAGTTGCAGCCAGGACACCCGGTTTAGTGAAAAATGATTGCTTATCTCCCTCTCCTTTTAATGCAGCGGCAGTAAAACAGCAGGCAACCAATATATTGGTAAGAATAGTGTAATAGCTAAAAAACCGAATAATAGTTTCGGAAACACTGTTTTCAGAGTTTTGCAACATTAAAATGAACTGCAAAATTATTGTTATCCATCCTATAAAAGCACCAAATAACCCCACTGAACGTGTCATCTTGTACTGGAGAGGTATATTATTTATCATATATAAATTAATTTTTAAAGCAATTTAAACAGCTTATAAAGCTAGGAAAAGAAAGATAATTTAATAAAATAAAAATGCCCCCATAAAGTTAGACACTTAATGGGGGCACTACAATTTATAATTAAAAGGATTTTAAATTATTGATAACACCTGATTTCAAAAATTTTGGCCAGTTTATCACCATGTGTTTTTTGTACAAGGATACGTACTGAATTTACTTTTATTTTTGGCATTTGATGCACTACCTTTCTCAGAAAGTTATTTTTAACATGAGCTTCATGTACAATTTTATCACCCAGTCGGCTTTCTATTTTATAATCAGAAACTGTTTCAGGCTGAGCACCTCTCACCTGATTTTTCATAACCGATTTTTCGCCAGAAATACGTAAAAAACGATTTAAACCAGTATCAAATGTACATTCTATAGTTGCTAAATCAACAGGTTTTTTCCATTCCAGTTCAATCCATACCTCTCCAGCACTCATATCTGCACGCCATTGGTGTGAGTTGCCATCTGCAATATTTCTGTTTATCCCATCAATCACATTCATTGCTTTTCCATCTGCAGTTTCAGCAGAAGCCTTTACTTGTGCAGTTCTGGCTAAATCGTTAGGATCCGCATTGCTAACTCCTAATAAAGACTGATCTTGTCTTAGAAGCAACTGTTGTAAATCAGCAATTTGCGTTGAATTGGCACATAAGGCCTTAGGTGTAATATTCTTTTGAATACAATAAGCTGCTGCAGTACCAGCAGCCTGACCTATTGCCGCACAGGTGGCCATTACCCTAGTAGTAGATAAGGCGACATGAGAAACACTGATGTTTCTACCTGCCATTAATAAATTATCAAAACTTTTACTGTACAACGAACGCATAGGAATAGAATATGGCCCCTTTAATTGAATTGACCTGAACGGATTTAAAGAGGTGTCGTCCATACCAGCCGGCAAATGGTCGTCTAACGGCCATCCACCATAAGCTACCCTGTCTTCAAATAATTGTGGAGATTGTGCATCTTTTTGAATCATCACATAATCTCCAGTAACTCTCCTGCTTTCCCTTTTGCCCTGTATAGCACCGATCCAGGATAGCGCCCAGTTTTCGGATTTGGGATGATTACCTGAATTTTTAATATAATCCCAAACACCAAACAAAACACTTAATAATTCATGACGTAAAGCCTGTCCATCTTTAATGATATCAACTGTACCACCTAGCTCCAACCACCAATAACCATATTCCCAGGAGTTGATCTTGCGGTAAGCAAAATCCTTATACGTATATTTCCTTGCCCATACCGGCGGAATATAAGGTGCAGGCTTATCCTGTTCTTCTGCCATAAAAAGTATACTGTTTCCCATAGTAATCTTATCAGCTTTTTCTAAACCTAATGATTCACCCCATTGGGATTTATCCTCCCGCCCTGTCATGTATTCAGCACCAGCAAGTGCTGCAAGCGTACCATCACCAGTACAGTCCATATAATACTTAGCATCTACCTCATATAACTCTTCCGTTGCCGAACAGAAAGCTTTAGCCATTGTAATACGGTTAGCTTTCGTTTGAACGTCAAAAAGCATCGTATCAAATAGTAAAGTAATGTTCTTTTCTGAAATGATTTTGTCATACATTACATAATCAAAAACTTCATATGATTTTTGCGGATTCGTTACCGATTCCGTCAACATTATTTCTTCTAAAATTCCTGTTTCTCTCCACACCTGTTTAAGCTGTGTTGCACCACAAATATGCATCCTGATTTCGCTACTTGCATTACCTCCTAGTCTTGAACGATTTTGAATTAAAACGACCTTTGAACCGTTTCTGGCAGCTGCAATTGCAGCACATACGCCCGCCATACCACCCCCTGCAATCAGTACATCTGTATTGAGTTTCCTAGTTATAAATACATCTTTTTGGGGATCAAAAACCGACCCATCTTTTTTCTTTACCTCGCTTAATGCTATTGCAGGGTCAATCAATAGTGCGCCTGAACCCAAACCAAACATTTTTAAAAAATCTCTTCTGTTGTCATTCATAACTTTAAAAATTAGTTTTACTTATTTCTTTATGCTCTTTAAAATTTGTTCAACCCCCTGAGCGATCTGAGGCTTTGAATGTGTTAATAATGCAGACAATCCTTTCTTCAGGTCCTTGTCTATAAATTCAGTATTGTTTGACATTATCTTTATAACCTTATCAATCTGATTCGTATTTAACTGATCCAGGTGTTGAACCAATAGCTTTAATCCGACTGTACTAAGTTTCTGATCTTTAAACCTTAGCAACAATGCGTTTTGAACTTCCAGGTGTACACCATAAAATTTGGTCAGTATTTGTTGTTGAACAGCAGTATCTTTCCATAATACTACAGGTATTTTATCCATCGCAAAATGAGGTATAAACTCATTTTTACTGCTAATCAGGCTAATCATATCGGCAGCAAAAGGCTTAAGCTGATCCGTTGACAATTCTGTTAAAATATAATGCTGATAGTTATTATTTCCCGATAACAGCATTGATCTGATTAATGCATGATTTAATAAACCTTTGGTATGTGCTAATATTTTAGCAGAAACCCCACCGTTAACAATATGCCATAAGGTATGTACTGTATAAACTGCTCCTGAAACAATTATATCCTCAAAAGATTTACTGGTAGCTCCTGTTACGGCATCAACTTTATTGGAATAAACTTTAACACTACGATCAATCATGTCTTCAGCTTCATAATCTTTTAGCATAGACCGATCATCAACTAATATTTCCCGCAACTTTTGATAATCAGCTGCTGTAAACTCAATGTGATCAAACTTAGTAAGAGGCTCATTTCCACGGGTTTTATAATCAGAAAAACGCCCCAACAAATCCCAATAAACAATTAAGTCAATGGGTTTACATAAGCTATCCGAGCATACCTCTGTAGCTATATGCGCCGAATAAAACGCCGGATTTCTTGACTGATCGGATAAAAGCTCAACATTTATAAGCAGGCCTTTGTCGGTTAAAAATTCAAAGGCCTGCGTTTTGGCATAACTTTCCTTCTCCTGAGCCATCGTAGGAATAGTAAAAAATAAAACGATCTGGCACAGCAGTCCAAAAGTAGTTACCCCTTTAATCATCTCCAGTCAGGATTTTGATCCAACTTTGGATTGGCATTAACCTCCAGCTGTGGTATTGGAAAATATTTATGCTTTGCCTTAACTGTCCTTACAGGAAATACATCATTTACTGCAGTAGGTATAACCGTTAAGAATTTCCCGGTTCGGGTAAGGTCATACCATCTGTCTCCTTCTGCGAAAAACTCCCAGGCTCTTTCCTGCAATACTGCATCCGTGAAATCAGGCTGACTTAAACCTGCAGCCACATCAATGCCTGTAGCTCTTTTATGTACTTTATTCAGATATTGATAGGCATTAGTAGGGCCATTTAACCTGTTTTCTGCCTCTGCAGCAATTAAGTAAACATCGGCAAGTCTTAAAATTGGTATGTTACCACTGGTTCCTGACCCAATAGAATTAATATCCATATACTTTTTAACCAGTACAGCATTTGGTGTAATCGGTGTAATTTTATCTTGTGGAACGACTATACCATTTGTATTGACATAGCTAGTCGCCATCAATTGCTCCTTACGCTGATCGTTGGCCATAAAGGAATTATAAAAAGCCAGATAAGCAAATGCAGAGCCATATGTAGCTTTCCCATACGCCGGACCACTGCCATTAGGTGGGCCATACAAAGACATGATGCTACTCGAATTTCCTGGAGTTGTAGTTTCGGCTTCAAATGCCCAAATATTTTCCTGTCTGGCTACATCCTCTTTAATTACATCATAAAGATCATATACATTGGTCATTAAAGTATATTTCTGTGCGTCTAAAACCAATTTTGCTTTTTGCAATGCTATGGGCCAATCTTCATTATATAATGCCGCTTTTGCATACAAAGCCATTGCAGCTTCTTTACTTGGTCGTCCTTTCACTGTACCAGCCGGCGAATATGAATTCAGGTTTTCTTCAGCCTTGTCCAGATCAGCATAAATCTGTTTATAAATCTCCAATTTGGTGCTTTTACCTACATAAGCATCTTCCAGAGATTTACTGGCGTTAATTTTAACTGGTATTTCTCCAAAATTTTTAGCCAGCATCCAATGATAAAAGGCTCTTAAAAAATAAGCTTCACCAAGGATCTCCTTTTTCCTTGATTGAATCATTTCTATACCAGGAATTTTTTCGAGCACCCAGTTTGCTTTTTCTATACCTGCGTAACATTTTTGCCAAATGTTTAAGGGCGACTCGGCAACTCTGTCGAAGCTACTTTGAACTGAATATTCCGGATCATAAATAAATAAAGTAAAAGTATTCCTGCCTACAACAGGGCGTGGATAGGTCTGGTCGTCACTAAAATCGGGAACCAATAATGCAGAGGGACCAGCATATAGCCCAGCCAATTCTCTGTAAACCCCATTTATAGCAGCTTCTGCATCTGCAGGTGTTTTGTAAAACTGATCCATAAAAATGGACGAATAAGGTGTTTCATCAAGCTTCCGACATCCGGAAAGCAAGCCTAGTATCATGATGCTACATAAGCTTATATATAATATCCTGTTCATGTTACCTTGTTTTTTAAATTTAAATATTTTCATAGCCACCTTTTATAAACCAACCTGGATACCTGCAATAAATGATTTAGCTGCCGGATAAACTAGGTTGTCTATCCCTATCTGTGTATTGCTGTTCCCAAACGAATTCACTTCCGGGTCATAGCCACTATAATTTGTAATCGTAAATAAATTGTTTGCACTCACATAGACCCTTAAATTCGAAAACACTTTCTTTACTGGCAGCGTATAGCCCAACGTAATGTTCTTGAATCGAATAAAGGAACCATCTTCTATAAAACGATTGGTAATAGGCAGTCTGCCACCCTGAAAACCACTCACAAAATCATTAGATGGATTGGTAGGACTCCAACGATTACTTACTCCCTCCAGTGTATTTCTTTGTCCCAATGGATTTTCGTAAGTATAGCGACTGATATTGTAGATGTCGTTACCTTGATTACCAGATATGAACATGCTAAAATCAAACTTTTTGTAACTCAGATCTGTAGAAATTCCGAATATATATTTAGGATTAGGATCACCAGTCATCGTTTGGTCTAATGCTGTTATTTGTCCATCATTATTCAGGTCTTTAATTTTAGAACCTCCAACCCGGCTATCTGAACCTGGAAGAATGGTTTCACCGGTTTGATAAATACCATCAAAAACATAAGTTTTAAACATACCTAGTGGTGAACCTAGTTTAAGAATTGTATAACTATTGACAAACAATTCGTCGGTCAATCCCCCATCTATATCTGTTAGTTTATTTCGGTTAATACTAATATTTCCACCTAAATTCCATTTTAACTCAGAATTCAATATCCTGGCATTAGCAGAAAACTCTATACCTTTATTGTCTAGCCCTGCAAAGTTTCCGGTTATATCTGGATATCCAGAAGATAAGGGAAGACTTTTAACATAAAGCAGGTCTTTAGTATTTTTGTCGTATACATCTACCGTTAAATTAATACGGTTAGCAAACAAACCTATATCTAAACCTATATCTGCTTGTGCTGATTTTTCCCAGCGCAGATCACTGTTTGCAATTGCGGCAGGACTAATACTGGTTAAATAAATATGATTAAATTCATATCCACCTCCTGCACCTACCAATGGCAACGATTTATAAGGATCTATAGAAGCAGCATTCCCGGTTACGCCATAACTAACCCTCAGCTTTAAATCGCTAATAAAGTTCAGATTTTTCATGAAGTTTTCTTCTTTTATTCTCCATGCCCCTGCTACCGAAGGGAAATAGCCATATTTGTTGTTTTTCCCAAATTTTGTAGCCCCATCTGCCCTTGCGGTAACATCCACAAAGTATTTGTTCTTAAAGCCATAATGGATCCTTGCCATATAGGAATCTAAACCCTCACTGGAACGTGAACTATTAACAGTTGAGGTTAAAGCTAGTTGTAAAGCTTCATTTGAGGTTGCGTCATTTGGGAATCCAGTTGAACTGATTGAATTTGCGTCGTTAAAATTTGTTTGACTGGAAAAAAGCCCCGTAACATTTAAGGTGTGATTTTCTCCAAATTGCTTGTCGTAAGTTAACAAACTTTCGTGAAGTAATACAGTTGCATTGCTATTTTGTTTTCTGGCAATACCCGATTTTGAATTGATCTCGGAAACAGACAACCTGGAAAGTGGAGAATAAAAATCATTCAATCCACTGGACAAGATAATATTAAAGGAAGCTTTATACTTTAATCCAGGGACAATTTTTGCCTCTCCGTACAGATTGGTTAGTGTTCTGTTTAGCTTTTGTCTATTCAAGATCATGGTTAAACCCAAAGGATTCATTACTTCTTTATAACGGCCGTTCATCTGATCTAGAAAAGGGTAAAAACTACCATCTTCACGATAAGGCTTAAGTGTAGGCGGTGCACCAATAGCTGCCCCTAAAACGCTGCTTACAATTCCATTTATGTCACTCGAAGAAGCTGCTGGATTATTGTTGACGTTATAGCTCCCTAAAATACTAACCCCTGTTTTAAATCGATCGCTGATTTGGTGGTCCAGATTTAGCCTGAGTGAATATCTTTTAAAATCAGTATTCAGTATCACTCCTTTCTGATCAAAATAGTTTAAAGAGAGCATCATCTGGGTCTTTTCATTTCCTCCGGATACCGAAACCTGATGGCTTTGCATAGGAGCAGTTCTAAACATCAAATCCTGCCAATTTACGCCCTCTCCTAAAGAAGCAGGGTCAGCATATATATTGCTTTTATATATTTCATTTTCCAGAGCCGCAAATTCAGCAGCATTCATCACGTCTAATGTTTTACTAACTTTCTGTGATCCATAATACCCCTCGTAATTCACACGCGAAATTCCCTCTTTACCTCTCTTGGTGGTAATAAGCATCACACCATTTGCCCCCCTTGCACCATAAATAGCAGTAGAAGATGCATCTTTAAGAATTTCGACAGACTCAATATCATTCGGGTTGATTGCAGAAAGCGAGCTGATTTCATTAATACCACCCGAATTGGACAATGGAATACCATCTACCACATATAAGGGTTCTGAACTACCATTGATAGAGTTGGCACCACGAATACGCACACTGATATTTCCCCCAGGTGCAGCAGAGTTTTGAGTAACCTGAACACCAGACACCCTCCCCTGTAAGCCCTGAGCCACATTAACAGCAGGTGTCTTCATCAATTCTTCTGCTTTTACTGATGCAATAGCTCCTGTTGTAGCTATTTTCTTCTGGCTTCCATAACCTACAACAACCAATTCATTGAGGTCAGTTTTTTCTTCTACCAAAATAATATTAAATGAAGATCTTGATCCTACAGAAACTTCCTGGGTTTTAAATCCTAAATAGGAAACCACTAAAACAGCATCCTCATTCACATTTTGTAGCGAAAATTCTCCATTCAGATTGGAGGTGGCATTCTTTTGAGTGCCTTTAATTTTTATAGATGCACCTGGTAAAGGGTTATTTTTTTCATCCAGAACTTTTCCATTGATATTAATTTTTTTGAACTGTGACAATAACTGGTTAAGCAAGGTTTCTTCCTTAACTTTTACCACAATACTCCTTTCAAATATGGTAAAAACCAATGCTTGTCCTTCCAGACTTTGTTTCATCACTTCTTCAAGCGGTGTATTGGAAAAATTCACACTCAAACTCTTCTTTTCCTTTATAATTTCCGGCAAGTAAAAGACATCATAGCCCGTCTGTTTTTTTATCTCTTTAAAGATTTGCTTAATGGTTATCTTAGACTGATTTAGGGTAAGTTTTTGTGCAAATCCTCCTGCACTTACCTGCATCATGGTTGTGACTAATAAAACCGTTGTGAGATTAATTCGCATGAGCTGTTTTCTTGATATGCCGCACTTCGGCCAACATAAAATTTTAGCGTAAAAATTGTACATTTGAAATTCTGGTTTAAATTCAAAAATGGTTGACTAGACTAATTTTGTTCAGATCAGATTTAAACCGGGAGTGGTTCGAAGCACTTCCGGTTATTTTCCTGAAATAACCTTCCTGCTAAGGATCATTTTCTTTTTTGTTCATGGTTTATTTGGTTAGGTTTTTGATTTGGTTAAAATGAGATACGATAACTATGCGCGGTCAATGCCTTTCTACAATAATTGTTCGGCCCGACATACTAAAGTTGAGTACCCCTGTCAACTCCATTATCATTAAAACATTGTTTACATTTTCATACTTAGATATAGATCCTGCAAGAGCCTGTTTACGTAGTGAATTATCTTTATATTCAATATCAACATTATACCATCTGCTGAGTTCCAGCAAAGCAGTTTCCAGATTTTTGCCATCAAATTGGAAATAGCCATTTTTCCATGCAATGGCTTCATCAGTATCTACTTCCTGAATTTGAATATGTCCGTTACTCAATAAAGACTGTTGTCCAGGTTTAAGCAATACCGTTTGCTTTGTGCCTATTGGGCCAACCTTAACACTGCCCTCCATTAAAGTAGTTTTAGTGATAGGTTCCTCTTGATAGCAATTGACATTAAAATGTGTTCCCAGCACTATAATCTGCTGTCCCTTGGTTTCTACTATAAAAGGATGTCGGGCATCTTTAACAATTTCAAAATAAGCCTCACCTGCAAGCTTCACCTTTCTCTGTCCATCTTTCTTTAAGTTGGCTGAGTAGGTTAAGCTTGAAGCTGCATTCATCCAAACCCGGGATTTATCTGGCAGAGTTAAAATATAGGTTTCACCTTTAGCGGTACTTAATGTATTGGTTTTATTAAGGTCTTTACTGTTTGCTTTGATCTCATAGATTATTTCCCCATCTGCAGTTTTACTAACACTTATCCCTGCTTCGTTCGCAATTTCTCCATTAGCGACATCAGACAATTTGATCTTTTTACCATTTGCCAATGTCAATGTAGCCCCTTGTTTCCCAGGCTTAATATTTTGAGCATATTGATTTTTTTGTTTTTGGGCAGGATGATAATTAGCTGAATAAAAATATATGCCAACAGCAATAAATAAGATAGCAGCAACGGCAGTCAACCGTAAAGCCCAATTTATCTTTACATTCTTCTGGTACGGTTGAGTGCTGATAAACGCCAAAATTTCTTCGGATCGACTTTCTCTTAATTGAATTTTATCATTATTAGTCATTTTATCCCAATTGCCATCCATCAATTCAGATAAATAGTCTAAACTTTTAGCATCCCTTAAAAGTACATCCCACTCTTGAAGTTCTTCCTTAGAAAAATTCCCCGTTAAATACTGATGATGTAAATATGCTATTCTTTCCTTTTCCATTTAGCTATAGCCTCTTTTATACATAGACGCTCCAGAAAGAATAAGTGGGTAATGAGAAATTACAATAATTTAAAAATAATGAATGCAACTGCTACATCTGTATTTCTAACCATATAGGTCCGTAGAAATTTTAAAGCCAGTTTCATGTGCGTACGAACTGTTAGCGGCGATAAATTAAGTTGTTCAGCAACCTCATCATTCTTTAATCCTTGCTGTCCACAAAGTTCATAAACAAGCCTTTGCTGTTTTGGCAAGAGATCAATGGCCTCTTGTAATACTTTTTTAGTATCGTTGAGTAGGATTTGTTCTTCTGTATCATTGTGATTTTCCTGCCAATTAACTGCTAATGCAGTATCTGCTTTTGCTTCACTAGCCCTTTTACGAAGCATATCAAGAGAGTGATTACGAGTAAGTGTTCTAAGAAAACTCTCCAAATTATTGATTTTTGCAGCGTCTGTACCAAGTTGCCATAGTTTCAAAAAAATTTCCTGCACCACCTCCTCCGCTTCAACTTCGGACTTTAGATACCATAATGAAAAAGTATAGACCCGTTCATGGAAGCTATTATAAATAATTTTAAAAGCATCCTGATCGCCCACTCCCATTCTACCTAGTAATTTGCTATCGGTGTTAAGCGTATTTATGGCCACGTTTAGTTGTTCTTATAAGTTAAATTTACAAATACATCTATAATAAGTTGTAAGAATCTGATTAATCCAATGCTACACCATAATCAAATATGATTATTTTTTAGGTAAGTATTTAGAAACTGCTTTTTGATAACCTTTAATTTGTATGTTTAATTGTTCGTCTATTTCTACGATTGCAAAACTATTGGCTTGAGGACCGGTACCTTCAATTATACTGCTCAAGGTATAATAATTTATTCCATTGATGGTATTAAAGCCTCCATTGTGATAATGTCCTTGAAAAACAAGTGGTACATTACCTGAAGCTTCTAAAATTGCTCTAACTGCTCCAGAATTATTAGGACAATGTATTCTATGACTAACTGGATAGGAAATATCGTCCAATTGTTGATGAATAAATACAATTGTAGGTTTATTGTTTTTCTTCAGGTCTTTTTTAAGCCATTCTAATTGTTCAGCTGGCACATGGCAGTCTTTCCAATCAAAATTACCACTATCGTAGCTTAGCCCTTTCGAAGTATAATTGGCATCAAGGACAACGAAATGCCAAGACCCTTTATCGAACGAATAATATGCTAATGGCTTAGAAAAACCTGTATTTTTTATTCTACTTAAAAACTGTTCCTTTGATATGTTATCTGCATCGTGATTACCCAATACATGATATAGTGGCCCATTGAATTTCTGAAGTACAGATTCAATTGTATCTAGAAACTCCAAACTTTGTTCTGCTGTTCTACCTGCATCTTTAAGGTCGCCATTTTCCAGAAGAAACTCTACCTTTTCCTGATTCATAAACCTGACACATTCCTTGGTTTTGCCCAATGCTTCGTGGTAATAACGATTGGCTCTAGGAGTAAGTTCAGCATAGTGAATATCGGTTAGTATACCGAATCGCATTGGTTTATATTTTTTACCTGAGGCCAAAATATCCCCAGAAAAAGATAAACAAGCCAATAACGTAGTTGAGTTAAGTACAAATTTTCTTCTATTCATTTAATCATATATTAGCATTCATTAGCGTGTGCACTACTGATTGATTTTTAACAACATATTAATATCTTGCATAATCATATGTAACCTATGAAAACTAGTCAACATTTAAAAATATTTTTTAGAACTTTTATGGCATTCATTTTAATGATTTCCATTAGTTGTTCAACAATTAAACCTAAACATGATCCCCAATGGGTAGATCTATTTAACGGTAAAAACATTAACGATTGGAATGTTAAAATCAATCATCATGATTATGGCGAAAATTTTGCAAATACCTTTAGAGTGGAAGATGGGATGATTAAAATACGATACGATCAATATGGTGCTTACAATGAACAATTTGGTCATTTATACTATAAAAAACCATTTTCTCATTATCGTCTATTAGTAGAATACAGAATAACAGGGGATTGGAAAAAGGATGCTCCAGAATATACTGTAAGTAATAGTGGCATCATGTTTCATTCCCAAGATCCAAAAACAATGCCTAAAAATCAAGACTGGCCCATATCAATTGAATACCAATTACTAGCAGGCTTAGATGATGGAAAACCCAGACCAACAGGTAATATGTGTTCTCCTGGAACGGATGTAATATATAATGGTAAAATTGACAGTAGACATTGTATAGATTCAAAATCAAAAACCTATAGAAAAGAAGAATGGGTAACTGCCGAAATAATCGTGCTGGGTGACTCTCTTATTACACATTTGGTTAATGGCGATACCGTTCTCCAATATTCCAAACCCCAAATTGGAGGTGGTGTAGTCAATAATTATGACCCGGTAATTAAAATTGATGGCAAAGCATTAAAAGAGGGTTTCATAGCCCTACAAAGTGAGGGACAGCCTGTTGATTTTAGGAAAGTAAAAATTATGATTTTAGATTATAATCACAAAAAATAAATAAGAAAGTTATTTATTATCACAACAAAGCCCCACATTTAGTGAGGCTTTGTATACCCTTCTGAATACGTTTAAAAACAAAACTGTATCGATTTATTAATTATCTAGAATAGCTTTTCTTGTGGAGGCTTCACTCCTGCTAATCGAAGATATACTGTTGTTTGTCCCCTGTGATGAACCTGATGTTCAAATGCTTTAACCAAAGCCATTCTTTTAGACATATCAAACTGTCCAAACAATTTAATGGATTCATCTAGTTGTGCTTCAGTCATTTTATTTATGCTATCAATCACAAAATCATAACTAGCCAACACTAATTTGGTCACATTAGATTTTGATTTATCCTCAGTTTTTTCTAATTCGCCCTGACCAAATGGACTTTTTGTACCTGTAGCCGCCGAAATAAACCCATAATTAGCATCTGCAAGATGTAATAGTTGTTCTGCAAAAGATCGCATTTCTGGGGTAGGCTTTAAAGCATATCCGCTTTCTGGCATAGCATCCAGATATTCCTTCGTATAAGCCTTTGATCTCTCCCATTCCTTTACCTGATCAGCCACTTTTACTTGCGCCATTGCCAATTGAGTGCCTATGATTAAACATAGAACTACTGCTAAACTTTTAAGTTTCATATTTTTTGGATTTTAAAATGAGTATTACATTTTTCATCTAATAAATTTACGGTTTTTACGTAAATCAATTCTACAAATCTTATTCATAAGCAGCTTTCTCATTTTCTTTTTATTAGCTTAATCAATATCCAAATTTAAAAGGAAACAAGAAGTATCTTAAGGGGTATTCGCGACAATATGAGGGGCTTTTATTACCAATAAATCCTTTTTCTCATTCCATATTAAACAGGATAATGCTTTTCATTCCTGCCATTTTTGACTATATTTGAAGATATAACTTATGCAATATGCATTGAAGTTTCTTAGATAAATCCATTTATTTTAATGCTATTTAAACTCTTTTATCTATTTACCAAAATAGGACTTTTTACAATTGGAGGTGGCTATGCTGTTATTCCCCTGATAGAAAAAGACATTGTCTCTAGAAAATGGTTAACACATGATGAATTCTATGAGCTACTAGCTATCACAGAGTCACTACCGGGTGTATTTGCAACGAATATAGCTGCCTTAGTCGGATATAAAATCGCTGGTATTAAAGGAGGAATTATTGCTGCCTTGGGAACCATAATAGCTCCCCTTCTCATTATAATTCTTATTGCAATGTTCTTTAGTAAGTTTCAAGAAAATCTTTATGTTTCTAAGGCTTTTAAAGCATTAAGACCTGTTGTTGTGGCCTTGATTGCCGCTCCATGTTATACCGCTATAAAAGCTAATAAAATGTCAACAAAAACTCTTATTATCCCTGCCTTAGCACTTATATTAATGTGGCTATTTAATGTTTCTCCTATATGGATTGTAATAGCTGGTTGTATCGGTGGTATATTATATCACGAAGTAAAACTGAAAATGAAATCTTATAAAAACTAATACCATGATATTCGTAAAACTGCTTTGGGTATTTATTAAGATTGGAACTTTTGGTTTTGGTGGTGGTTATGCTATGCTTTCATTAATACAGGAAGAGGTTGTAGAGAACAATGGATGGATGTCCAGGCAAGAGTTTACAGATCTTGTAGCAGTTTCTCAAATGACTCCCGGCCCAATTGGGATTAATACCGCTACTTATGCAGGTTATAGTGCTTTAGATCATATGGGGTATTCGTCAGGAATTTCTATACTGGGAGCAGCTATGGCTACAATTGCTTTATGCTTGCCATCTTTTATCATGATTTCCATTATTTCATATTTTTTCATGAAATTTAGATCTAATAAATATTTCTCCTCTGCGATGTGGGGCATTAGACCTCTTAGTGTATCCTTAATCGCTTTGGCTGCTTTGTCACTGACAAATAATGAAAATTTTATTGACTTCCTTAGTCCAGCTTTATTTTTTATTGCTTTGATATGCTCAATCAAATTTAAGCTTCATCCAATTTTAATACTTTCAGCTGCGGCAATTATAGGAATATTAGTTTACTGATATAATCAGAAAACTATATTATATAAAACTTCCTTATGGGCAGCATTTTATCCTATTTCTTGCTACCCATTACGGCTTTATGTACCAACGCAGCTTTGGATACCTTGAATGACATCATTAGGAATTTGTATGGATTGATCCAGAACATGAGTAAAAATTATTAAGGAATTCTTTTCCTGATTTTTTACAATTTTAAGAAATGTATATGAATTAGTTTGCGGCTTACTAAATTCATAAAAACATGCAAGAAATTTCTAAAAAATTAAGATTATTTTTGACTACATTGATAGCTTTAAACCTTGTGCTTCTAGGTATTATATCCTATCTGTTATATGGTAATCAAAACAATACAATGCAGCTAGAAAGAATAGACATCAAGAACAAGGATGGCGCAAATAGAGTTGTCATTTCAAACGAAAACAACATACCAAAGCCAATTCTTCTGGGAAAAGAATATGAGCGTAGAATAACCCCTGCAGGAATTATATTCTATGATAAAAAAGGCGATGAACGAGGTGGAATTGCCATATCTGAACATGATAATATGAATTTAAACGCTATCGCTTTCGATTATCAAAATGCTGATGCTGTTGGAATGTATGCTCAAGACAATTTAATTACTAACTATTTCAAAGCAGGAATAACCATCAATGATAAAGATCTTTCCGGTAAACCGGGTTATAACAAAAACAGAATAAATCTTGTTACGGAAAATGGAAATGCTTCTTTGGTTATGAAAGATGCAAACGAAGTACCGAGAATTGTTTTAAAAGTTGATAGTTTAGGTACCCCCTCCATTGAAATGTATGATAAAGATGGGTTAGCAACATGGAAACCATAACAGACAATATTATCTTTTTTGAAAAAGATAATTATCAGAAAAAAAGAGTAGAATATAGGTTTGAACCTTGTGATGCCTTGAAACTACCCATTAAAGAATTTATGATTCTGGAATGTACCAGTAGTATCATTTTAGAAACGCTTCCAAGCACTTCATTTTCGCTCAATTATATCTTGAAAGGAAGTATTTATCTTTCCCAAAGTGATGGATCAGAGATTGATTTACCTAAAGCCGTTTCTTTCGGTATTACCCAAAGATCCTTTCATTTTACATTTTCTGATTTTGCCCTCTTGTTCGTTGTTATTTTTAATCCAGGTTTCGCTTCAAATATCACCAATAAACCTTTGAACGAGTTTTTTGAAAAGTTCATCCCTATGGATGAATTTTTCAATCACGATACAAATTCAGCTATGATTCAGCAACTTAAGGAACAGAAATCGTATAGAAGCATGGTGGATGTAATGGAGCGATTCCTAATAAAAAAAATAGCATCAAGTGATTTGGACAGTATTATTTACAATTCGATTTTAGAAATAAAGAAACAGAAAGGAATTGTTTCCATCAAAGAATTAACTAATGAATTACCAATTAGTAGGGACACCTTTGAAAAACGATTCAGACATATAGTGGGAACCACTCCTAAAAAATATGCAAGTATTATTCGATTTAGAAATCTCTTCGAAAAACCATTTGAAAATGGAAACTTGACAGACACAGCATTGGATGCTGGTTATTACGATCAATCTCATTTTATAAAAGACTTTAAATCTTATACGGGAAAGCTTCCCTCGGATTATTTATAGTGTAATCGTTTCTTTCTAATCAAATGCTACCACTGACATACTGTTGTCACAGCCTCATTTTAGTTTTGTAATAAACTAAATAATAAAATATATGAATATTATCGTAGGAGCAACTGGGCAAGTAGGCTCAAACCTCATCAATGAAATCAAAGCTAATGGTTATCCTGTAAGAGCAGTTGTAAGAAACCCCAACAAACTTTCCGATCAAACCGTTGAAACCCGAACTGCCGATTTCTTTAATCTGGAACAACTTACAGAAGCATTTAAAGGCGGAACTACTGTTTTTGTTTTAACGCCAGAAAACCCAACATCAAACAATATAATTGAAGACACCAAACGAATAGTTGAAAATTACAAACAAGCTATCGAGCAAACAGGAATTAAAAAAGTTGTCGCCCTTTCCTGCATAGGTTCACATATTAACGACAATACAGGGAATGTTTTAATGTCGAAGATTTTAGAGCAATCGTTAGTCAATTTGCAAATAGAAAAAGTATTTATCAGACCATCCTATTATTTCAGTAATTGGCTTGGCAATCTGGAAACTGTTAAACAGTATGGAGTTTTACCAACCTTTTTCCCTGAAGATTTGAAAATTGAAATGCACTCCCCTATTGACCTGGCAAAATTTATTGCCAAAATAATGACCGCCAATACATCTTCGGAAAAGGAAAGAATTTATGAATTGACAGGACAACAAAAATACAGTTCTCTTGATGTGGCAAATTCCTTTTCAAAATTGCTTAATAAAAATGTAAGCGTTCAATCCATACCGAAAGACAAGTGGAATGAAACACTTTTATCCGTTGGCTTTACAAAAAACACAGCCACAAACCTTTCAGATATGACACAAGCAGTTATAGATAATTTAACTGTCCCGGAATACCCTGCCAATACAATCAAATTACCTACAACGTTGGAAGATTATTTTCAAGGACTCTTTTATAAATGAGTCTAGATGATATTTAGTTACCGAATATATTTATAATCATCTAGACGATCTGATTTTACAAAACGTGCCAACTTGCCCTCGTAGAAATAAAAGAATGAATAAGGTTCAGCTTTCGGGATAAATGCCTGCGACGTAATACGATAAATATTTGTCCCTCTTTTATCGACCGACATCAATTCGGCAGAGCGGTTGGCTCGTTTAAATTCACTTTCTAACATACCGATCTTAATTGAAGCTTCTTGATGTGACATGCTCTTGCAGCCTAAAGCAATTACCGCCAAAAAAATTAATATTATTTTTTTCATGTGTATTGATTTGTGTGTAGAGATGTGTATCCAATATTTATGCCCTATAATGACCATATGGTGTAAGAGCCAATAGTATTAAGAAAGACAAACAAAGTACTGATTATCAATATTTTTGTTTCATGTAATTTTTTGCTTACACAAATCCACATTACAACTATTGCTCAGATTGTGTTGTAATCCACATCATCCTGAGTAAAATTGCCAATTTATTTAATTATTTCATCAAATTTCTCCGATAGTTTTGCCAGATATGTCCTATCTCCTGCTGCCAATTCTAAAGTCATCCACTCACCTTTATAATTAATATCATTTAACGACTTAACAACTGCAGGCCAATTAATATCTCCTTTTGTAAGCTCAACATTGAATCCTTTCCATAAGCCCTCTTTACTCATTACATCCCTGCTAAACTCTTTCACATGCAATTTCACAATCCGTTTACCAAGCGTTTTTATCCAATGTTCCGGCCATCCGTACCTTAAAACGTTACCAATATCAAAGTACCAACCAATTAAAGGGTGATCAATAGTGTCAACAAATTGCTTGGCTTCAAGCGGACTTAAAAGAAAGTTATTCCATACATTCTCCAGCCCGATTTTCATACCAGTTTTTTCGACGTAAGGAATAAGTTTACGTACAGAATCTAGTGCATTCTTATAAGCAGCTTCATAAGAAACATTTTCACTAACGATACCAGGTACAACGAGTACAGTGTCACCTCCTAGTTCTTTAATTTCCTGAAGGGATTTACCCACTGAATCAATTATAAATTTCCTGACAGATGGGTCTGGATCTGATAAAGGTTTTTTCCAATGGTCACTATTGACCAAGCTAGGGATTTCAATCCCTGTTTTATTCTTTGCATCTAATAAATCTTTAAGCGAAAATTCAACAGGGCTATTAAATTCTATCCCATTAAAACCGAGATCTTTTACTAGTTTAAATTTATCTATCAAGCTGATTTCTTCTTTAATCATGCCAAATCCCAACCCTTTTTTAAACTTGATACTACTTATTCCCTTTGTTGATTCCTGGATTTCAGAAAACTTATTTATTGGAGTTATTGCAGATCCGCCAACTAATAATGCAGCAGATTTAATGAATTCTTTTCTTAACATATAGCTATATATTCTCAAACTTTATTGTAAATTTCTTTTATTACTTTCAGTCGCAATGAACTCTCGCAAATAATTGAGGTACATTCCGTAAGTCACCTAGTTTAGTTTTATTATCGATTTGATCCAAGATCTTTTCTGCTTTTGAAGCAAGTTTCATATCAATCCTTTGTATTGCGTTATGTGTATCTATAAAATTAGCAATATTTTCGTGAATCAAGTTGTCATAATAAGAAAGTTTTACTCTAAATATTTTCAATCTATGATCTGGAGCATCAGGAGGTGAAAAATCAGAGATTATAACTATTCAAGTTCTTCACAACTATAGCCAGAATCAACCATATAGTTTATAATATCGTCAGTTTCAATTTCTATTTGATCAGCTTCAACTCTAAGAATATTGTCTATATCTTCAAGGTCAAAATTGATTTTATAAACTGGATATATTTTTAAAAGAGAAGTTACTATGTTAGCAACATCGTTATCATTTCGAACATTTGTTTTAAAAATTTTAACAGTTTTTATCTGTGTTATTTGAGATTCAGTTTCCATTACTTTGTTGTTTATCCTTTGTCTAAGTACTTGCTTAGTAAATAAGTAGGATTCCATATTTTAAACTTCTTTTATATTAATTTTCTTTAATACTCGCTCCAGTCGTTATCTGTATGAACCGAGCAAAAATAGACCCAAGCGATAAAGAATATTTGTAACGGTATCCTGTACCAGAGATACCCATGCCCAGAACCATCATGACCACCGGTTTCAATATTGACATTATTTAAAGCTGCATAAATATTCGCTGGAGTTATAAGGGTAAAAAAAATCATTAAAATTAATCCGGTCGTTTTTCTTAATGAAGGAAAAAACAAGGCTACCGCACAGGCAAATTCTAAAAAACCTGTCAAGCAGACTATCTCTGCTTTAAATGGAATTATTTCAGGAATCATTTTCCCCATTCCATCGAAATATATGATATGACCTATCGAAGTAACAACCAACATTGCCGACATAGCAATCTGTCCCGATTGTTCCCATAAAAATTTCCTTTTGAAAAATTTAAAAAATACAAGTGTTGTAACAAAAACAAAAACTAATGTGATTTCAGGCTCCATTTACTCTTCCAATTTTTAAAGTGATTAAATCGCTGTATCTCTTGGATATAACTTTGGCAAAGTTGATAAAATAGGAAGGATGTAAATTGTACTGAACCGACATTTTTACTTCTACGTCAGTAGGGATGAGATTTCAGGTGACTCAATGGTGTTTTTCCAGTAAATTGTCTAAAATGGCGATTAAAATGTGCTTGATCATAATACCCGTTTTCGAGGGAAATTGCTGTTAGCGATTCCATGCTATCTATTGAATTTTTATACGATGAAGTGCGTTCTCGAATTTGATAATTTTAAGATAGGTTCTGGCAGAGAATCCGGTAAGAATTTTGAAGTTACGTTCAAATTGTCTTTCTGAAATATGAGAGCGTTGCACAAGGTCATCTACCGTAATGTTTCCTTCACTGGATCGGATTAATACAAAACTATGTTGAATCTGCATAAACCTTTTACTTGGATTTTGAATTTTTGAGTTTAAATAAGCGGTAATTATCCTGATCCGATGGTCGAAATGATAACTGTTCAACATATCGGACTTTAGTGCATCCCCATCTCGACCTAACAAGGACATGATATCAAGACTGTCATTGGTGAGTTCTGTAGCGGGAATACCAAAAAGTTCGGGCAAAACCCAAGGATAAAATCGGACACCAAAAAATACAGTTCTATCTGAAAGTACTTCATAATTTGTATAAGTTTCACTTTGTCCAATGATACTGGCTTCCGGTATAAATGACCTATGTGTATCTGAAATTGCAAGGTGGTCTCCATAATATCGAAATAGAAACACTGGCTTAGATGTCGCTATGTAATTATAAGCATATGGCTCTCCAAGTTCATGTTTCACCTCTGCTTCCCAAAAGAAAGCAATATAATTTCTAAGTTCACCTGTCGGTTCAGCATACTTAAACATATTTATTTTTGATTAGAGATGTTTCTTGTTATTATATTTGGCCTCCTTATTTATAGTATGACCAAACTAATTATTTCATTACTTTTTTACAAATAAATCTATCAAATGACGTCGAACTCACCCAACAAGCTTTTAAATAGATGACCTCGGATTTAGAATTGCAAGAAACAAGAGTATATAAATAATTTAAATATTCAATTCTCCCTCCCGTCCTAGATCTAACTTCTGTCCAGAAACGGCACTTGCGGCAACCTTAATAAGAGTGATTAACTTACTTGTTTTGTTGTCCCAATAATAAGCGTCCTCAATACTCACTTTCAAAATGCGAATATTTGGATCTTCCTTTCCTTTTTCAAACCATGCTTCTACAAATTTGTTCCAGTATTTTTCAATACGTTCTTTATCTTCAGAAATTTCTGAGATTCCGTTTACGCTCAAAAATTCATAATCGCCAACGTGAGAAAATAATACACTAACCTTATTATTTAGTTGCAAGTTTTTATAAGTCTCACTCTCTGCGGAGAACAAGTACCATATGCTGCCATCCTCATCTACTTCCTGCCTACTCATAGGTACTGCATGACAGTATGTGTCGTTTTCTGGATAGGTGCACAACATCCCGATGTCAATTTTATTGACAAGTTCCTGAAGCTTTGCCTTAGCTTCATTACTATGAAGATTTTCTGTTCCCATAATTTCAATAATTGTTTTTTAATGAACTGTATTCATTGATAACAGTAAATCTTTGATTTGGGTTTCTAATACTTTAAAAAAAACACTAAATAGATTTATAAAAATTGCAAATCTTCACTGTTTTTCCACCAAATATTTCCAATATCTTTTTGGAACATGCTGCAAATGCAACTTCATATTTCTCCGTGCTTCAATATTAGTGCTTTGATAATAACATTTCCATAAACTTTGAAAGTGTTCGTCTTGCTCGTCCAGCGAAATGATCGTATCTGTTGTTAAAGCCTTCTTTTCTTCTGGGGAAAGCTTTACCTCTAACACATTTAATTTGTCGTATAGCAATCCATATTTCCTTTTCATATCATAAATCAACCATTGTTGATCAGCATATCGTTTTCTGAAAAAATCAGCTATCAGAGGCAATACATTAAAATCAGGTTCAATTACAGCATAAAACAAGTCATCACTACTTTTACTGAATCGAACAAACGCTTTCATTCGATGACGCTCACGGCTTATTTTTTTTAAGGTTTGAGTAAAGTACAACACCTTATCATCTCCATAGTTCTGAAGAATATTTTTTTCTCCTGAAAGCAATTTGCAAATAATATTAAAAGCTGCAGCATAGGCTTTAACATCTTCAGAAAGAAAAACCCTAAAAAAGTCCAACGCAACAGAATTCCCAACTTTCTGTTGCAAACCAAACTGAACTCTTTTTGCTTTAGCTAAATCAGTAATAATCATTTTACTTGTGGTAAACATATCTGACTGCAAGGGATTCTGCTCTTCCGCAACAAGATGTACATCTGTATCCCTATTTTCAAAGCGTTCAAATACGCAATTCAAAAAACCATTATATGTTCCGTCAAAAATATAGATCATTTAAAAAAGGCTAAATTGAGTTTTTTCAGTTTCTTGATGTTTACTAAAACTTTTATGTTGAATACTTTGCCTTACGTGTTCCATAGAGGGTGCACCTAAAATTATTGGGCTATCTGTACATATCATGAAATGACGGGCGCGATTGAAAGCGATTCCCATTTTACGAATCTGGTATTCATGCAATTTGCCAAACTTTCTTGCCTGAACAATCTTCATTGCAGACTGTCTACCTATACCTGGAATACGAATGATTTCTTTGTAATCAGCAAAATTGATATCTACTGGAAAAAACTGCGGATTTCTTAAAGCCCAGCTCAATTTAGGGTCTATATCCAAATCTAGTTGAGAATGTTGCGGGTTTAAAATTTCCTCTAAATTAAAGTCATAAAACCGCAAAAGCCAATCCGTCTGGTACAAGCGATTTTCTCTAACCAATGGTGGAGCGCTGCCATAAATAGGCAAAAGAGAATTTTCAGTATTAATAGGAATGTATCCGCTATAGTAAACTCTTTTTAATTTATAGTCTTTATAAAAAGTTTTGGCGACACTCATTATTTCCCAATCTGTTTCTGGCGTAGCGCCAATAACGATCTGTGTACTTTGCCCCGCAGGAACAAATTGAGGTGTATGTTTAATCAATTTTGATTCTGCCTTATATTCCTGAATTTGATTTTGCACAAATGCTAATGGCTTTTTAACAGATTCATGATCTTTTTCGGGAGCGACCATTTTCAAGCCAGCTTCTGTGGGTAATTCTAAATTAATACTCATCCTATCCACATACAACCCCGCCTCTTTGATCAGTTCTTCGCTCGCCCCGGGAATAGTTTTCAAGTGTATATAGCCATTATATCGTTCCTCCAAACGTAATTTTTTTACGATACGCATCATTCGTTCCATTGTGAAATCTGCATTTTTGAAAATACCTGAACTCAGAAATAAGCCCTCAATATAATTTCTACGATAAAAATTCATAGTCAGCTCAACCACTTCTTCTACAGTAAAAGCAGCCCGTTTAACCTCATTGCTTTTTCTACTCACGCAAAAAGCACAATCATAAATACAATGATTTGTCAGCAAAATTTTCAATAGAGAAACACAACGACCATCTTCAGTATAAGTATGACAGATCCCTGATGCAGAAGCATCTCCGATTCCTCCTATGTTTTTACGTTTACTACCACTGGAACTACAGCTCACATCGTATTTTGCCGCATCAGCAAGTATTTTTAACTTCTCTTCTATTCTTTCCAAAACATTTCCTCTCTTTACAACATATGTGGTAATTTTACTGCATCAGTCAAAAAACTCAGTTTTGCTCTAATCCATTCGTACAGGCCCTTATATATTACTAACAAATATAGCAAAAAAACTAATTAATTTAGTCAAACCGGATAGTTTACGATATTAAAAAAATGTACAAATTTTCAGCTATGTAATCTCAACGGCTAAAGCTTTAGTAAAGGATTTTAAAAACTTTATGCCTGCTGGATCTGTTTATGATCAATGGCTTTAATCAATTTTACAAACAAAGGAATTTATTGCAGGCAGGGTGATTTTTACATCGATCCCTGGAAACCGGTTAATTTGGCTGTTACTACACATGGGCATGCCGACCATGTAAAATGGGGCAATAAATCTTATTTGTGTCATGAACTTACCAAACCTATTTTAACCCAGCGATTAGGTGATTTAAACATTGAAACCTTACCTTACAATAAAGAAATCAACATCAATGGGGTAAAACTGAGCTTATTCCCGGCAGGTCATGTTATAGGCTCTGCGCAAATCAGGTTAGAATATAAAGGTGAAATTTGCGTAGTATCTGGAGATTACAAAACCGAATATGATGGGATTAGCACTGTCTTTGAGCCGGTTAAATGCCATACATTTGTAACAGAAAGCACCTTTGGACTACCAATATATAAATGGCAACCGCAAGTAAAGATTTTCAACGAGATCAAGAACTGGGCTTCAGATAACATTATCAAAAACAAAACTACAGTTTTAGTCGCTTACAGTCTCGGGAAAGCACAAAGGTTGATCAAGAACCTACACGGAGAAGTTCCAATATATGTCCACCAATCTATTGCCAATCTAAATGAGGCTTTTATAAAAGCTGGTGTAGACTTACCTAAAACCATTAGAATCAACGCAGAGATTAAGAAGGAACAATTACAACAAGGCATAGTCATCGTTCCTTCTGCCCTCTCTGATAGTCGTTGGATAAAGACCTTATTAAATGCAGCAACCGGCGTGTGTTCTGGATGGATGCAGGTGAGGGCTAGCAGGCGATGGAGAAGTGCCGATGCCGGATTCGCGCTAAGTGATCATGCCGACTGGCCTGGATTATTATCTGCCATTAAAGCTACTGAAGCGGAAAAGGTTTTCGTTACACATGGCTCTACCGCAACCTTTGCTAAATACCTAAATGAAATTGGAATTGGAGCTGAAGAAGTGAAAACACAATATGGCAATGAAGAAGAGGAGGAAGAAGTTTGAAACGCTTTACCTCACTGATTGCATCACTCGAAATGAGCAATAAAACAAACGATAAAATCGCGGCATTAGTCGATTATTTTAACGAAGCAGACGATTTGGACAAACCTTACGTAATCGCCATGTTTACCGGAAAACGACCTAAACGGCCGGTAACAACAGCCTTAATCAAGGCCTGGGCAATTGAACAGAGTAGTATTCCTGATTGGCTTTTCGCAGAAAGCTACCATAGCGTAGGTGATTTAAGTGAAACAATAGCATTAATATTGCCTCAACCAACACATACTGTGGAACGTAAATTACACCACTGGATTTTAGACTTAGCGGCGATCAATAAATTAGATAATGAAACTAAAAAAGAATTTATCCTAAAAGCCTGGGACAGCTTAAACGTTCAGGAACGCTTTATTTTCAATAAACTAATTTCAGGCAATTTTAGAATTGGTGTTTCTAATAAAATGTTGGTCAACGCACTTGCTAAACAAAGCAGCCAGGAACCCAGTAAAATCATGCACAGCATTATGGGTAAATGGAATCCGGACGAAATCAGTTATGAAGAATTAATTAAGGGCGAGCATGTAAATACAGATAATTCCTGGCCTTATCCTTTTTGCCTGGCTTATGCATTAGATACTAATCCAGAATCGCTTGGTGAGCCCTCTAAATGGCAGGCCGAATGGAAATGGGATGGAATTCGTGGTCAGATTATTAAAAGGAATGGAGAATTATTTATTTGGTCTCGCGGCGAAGAATTGGTGACAGAACAATTTCCGGAACTCCATTTCTTAACCGAGGAATTACCAGACGGAATTGTTCTGGACGGTGAAATACTGTCTATCAAAGATGGAAATATACAGCCATTTAGTATTCTACAGCTAAGATTAAATAGAAAAACAATTAACAAATCACAATTGAATAATGCGCCTATTGGTTTTTATGTTTACGATCTTTTAGAGTATAAAGGAAAAGATTTAAGAACAGAACCATTACAGTTAAGGCGTAAATTATTAGCTGGCATCATTGATGAAATGAGCCATCAAAATACGGTATTACTCTCGCCAGTTCTAGAATTTAAGGAATGGAATGAGCTTGCCAAAGTACGTGAAGCTGCACGCGAAAACAACAGTGAGGGTTTGATGTTAAAAAAGCTAGATTCCTTATACCATAGTGGTAGAAAACGGGGCGATTGGTGGAAATGGAAAATTAACCCTTATACGGTTGATACAGTAATGATTTATGCCCAAAAAGGAAGCGGCCGTCGTGCAAATTACTATACCGATTATACATTTGCCGTTAGGGATGGTGAACAACTCATTACTATAGCCAAAGCATATTCAGGATTAACAGATCAGGAGATCAAAGAGGTAAACTCATTTGTGTTGAAAAATGCAATAGAAAAATTTGGCCCGGTACGTACAGTAAAACCCGAACTGGTATTTGAAATTGCTTTCGAAGGAATTGCAGAGAGTAAAAGACACAAAGCCGGATTGGCCTTGAGGTTCCCAAGAATTGCCCGTTGGAGAAAAGACAAGAAAGCCACGGAGATCAACACACTTGATGATTTAAGGCAGCTCTTAAATGCCACATTGGCGCCTAAAAATTAAGGCTAATCTGAAGATGATTTAGCTTGAGTTACTATACTATGCTTTTTAGTATAAAAAAACAAAAAAGGCGCATTTTACTGCGCCTTTCGTGATCCCGCTGGGATTCGAACCCAGGACCACTACATTAAAAGTGTAATGCTCT
>JBEBUV010000013.1:0-81549 GCA_040393085.1 Pedobacter hiemivivus
TAATATGAACTCCGACCATAAAGCTCCTGAATCCTTAAGTGAAGTTCACCAAAGTATAGATACCAACAAACGTACGGGATGGCGCCGTATACTTTCCTTTTTAGGCCCTGCCTATTTAGTTAGCGTAGGTTATATGGATCCTGGAAACTGGGCGACCGACCTAGCCGGAGGAAGTAAGTTTGGTTACCAGCTGATTTGGGTACTCCTGATGTCGAACCTCATTGCTCTCCTCTTACAATCACTTAGTGCACGTTTAGGGATCGTAAGAGGTTTGGATTTGGCACAAGCTTCAAGAAACGGCTATCCGAAATGGGTAAACATCCCTTTATTTGTGCTCGCGCAAACTGCTATTATAGCTTGCGATTTGGCAGAAATCATTGGTATGGCCATCGGTTTAAACCTTTTATTTGGCCTACCGCTGATCTGGGGCATCAGTATTACCATTTTTGATACTGTGCTACTCCTTTTCTTACTCAACAAAGGCATGCGCAAAATGGAAGCCTTTATTGTATCCATGGTGTTTATTGTCGGCCTCTCTTTCCTTGCAGAAATGTTTATTGTAGAACCTGTTCTGAAAGATGTTATTGCCGGATTTGAGCCCTCAATGCTATCAGGCGAAGCGTTATATATTGCTATTGGTATTATTGGTGCAACCGTCATGCCTCATAATCTATATCTCCATTCATCCTTAGTTCAGACCCGAAAGTTTAACAGGGATAATAAAGGTATTAAAGAAGCTATTAAATTCAATTTCATAGATACTGCTGTAGCTTTAAACCTTGCGTTTTTTGTCAATGCTGCAATATTAATCCTAGCTGCAGCCGCATTTTACACCAATGGCCATCATGAAATAGCCGAGATACAAGACGCACATAAACTCCTTGAAAATATATTTGGTAAAGTTGCCCCAGCACTATTCGCTATTGCATTAATTGCGGCTGGACAAAGCTCTACCATTACTGGTACATTGGCCGGACAAATTGTAATGGAAGGACACCTGAAACTACGCATTCAACCTTGGTTACGCCGACTGATTACACGTTTACTAGCCATCATACCCGCATTTTTCACCATCCTTTGGTATGGTGAAAATGCATTGGGCGGATTATTAATCCTCAGTCAGGTTGTACTTAGTTTACAACTCGGCTTTGCTGTAATTCCTTTAATTCACTTTACATCTGATAAAAAAGCGATGAAAGGATTTGCCATTAAAACCTGGGTAAAAGTATTGGCATGGTCTGCCTCTGTCATTATTGTAACACTAAACGTTAAACTTGTAATAGAAGAAATTAAGATCTGGGGAGCTGAGGGAGAATGGTATGTCTATGCCATTATAGTCCCTCTGGCAATACTT
Source organism: Pedobacter hiemivivus (assembly GCA_040393085.1). Taxonomy (GTDB): domain Bacteria; phylum Bacteroidota; class Bacteroidia; order Sphingobacteriales; family Sphingobacteriaceae; genus Pedobacter; species Pedobacter hiemivivus_A. The sequence continues at coordinate 1,355 of JBEBUV010000013.1, forward strand.
ATTGGCATGCTATTACTGTATGTTTTTATCTACCCACTCATTAGCCGATTAAAACGCGATAACAATAATGTACCCCATGGCAAAGCGCTTGATATTGATAGTGTAGAAAAGATCGATTATACACGTATAGGTATTACGGTTGATTTCTCTAAAAATGATAGAAACACCATCCGACACGCGTTAATTCAGGGAGGAAAAAAAGCACATTATCATTTGATTCATGTAGTAGAAACTGCCGCCGCAAATTATTATGGTGATTCAGCATTAGATTTTGAAACACAAAGTGACACAGAAAATCTACAAAAATACTGCGACAACCTTGCCGAACTTGGTTATACTGCTAGTCCGCACATAGGTTTTGGAGGCACTGTAAAAGCAATAGTAGCAATTAGTAAAGAAACAGACATTGAGTTACTGGTAATGGGTGCGCACGGACATAAAGGCTTAAAAGACCTCATTCTGGGCACTACAGTCAATTCTGTACGTCATAAAGTATCTATTCCTGTACTAATTGTAAGATAAAATTGAGATATTAGCAAATCTTATGAAGAATGATATTCAAATAAAAAATAAAAGGGCTTATTTCGACTTCCACATCATTGACAAATACAATGCTGGACTGGCTTTGTTGGGAACAGAAATTAAATCAATAAGACAAGGTAAAGCCAATATGACGGATGCTTTCTGCATGTTTATTGGCAATACCCTTTATGTACGTAACCTACACATTTCAGAATACAGTCACAGTTCTTTTCATCATCATGAAATAAAGCGTGACCGTGTACTCTTACTTCATAAAAAAGAGCTGAAAAAGCTTAGAGTAAAAAGTGAAGAAAAAGGATATACAATAGTTCCCTTACGCATATTTACCAATGAAAGAGGCTTTGCGAAAATTGAAATCGCATTGGCGCAAGGTAAAAAGGAATTCGATAAAAGAGATAGTATTAAAGACAGAGAGTCAAAAAGAGAAATGGACCGGGCTATGAAGGTTTAGCAGGGTCCTGCTCTTTGCTTCTTGAACCTCGTGTCTAATCCTTAACCTTAATGCCTTCTGATTAATATAACGGGCTAAACTACCAGGCCTGGTCCCCTACAAGTGGTACAAACCTGAAAGTATCCAATTCAATCCTATCATAATCGGTTTCGCTAACACGGATAACTGTGACCATTTTCTGAGAATGCTCATCACCTACCGGAATCACCAATATCCCACCAACTTTAAGTTGTTTCAATAAGATTTCAGGAACAAACGGTGCACCAGCAGTAACAATGATTTTGTCGTACGGCGCGTGTTCAGCAATCCCTTTAGATCCATCACCGAAAAAGAAATGTGCATTATAACCCATACCCGGCAAAACCCTGATGGTATGACGATATATACTTTCCTGACGTTCTATGGTATAAACATTCGCCCCTAGTTCCATCAATACACAAGTCTGATAGCCAGAACCTGTACCGATTTCTAAAACTTTGTCGCCCTTTTTAATGTGTAATAACTCACTTTGATACGCAACCGTATAAGGCTGAGAAATAGTTTGCCCATCCCCAATTGGGAAAGCAATATCCTTATAAGCCTGGTTCCAGAAAGTTTCGTCGAAAAAGAAATGTCTCGGCACCTTCCCTATTGCTTTCAGTACATTCTTATCGGCTATTCCTCTTGATTCAAGATGAACCACCAAACGCTTTCTTGCCCCCTGCTCTCTGTAATTGTCAACAAACTTATATGCCATTTCAGTACAAATATCGTCTTTTGAAATAAATATTTCAATCTTTCTCGGCCTAAATGAGGTATTAAAGGCTAATCGACACAGGATCAATCCCAATAAAATCTAATATGGATCAACGTCTACCTGAATGTTTACGGCACGGTAATCCTTTTCTGATTGAAACTGCAAAATTGTTTCCTTAAGAATCGATTTAACTTTTTGGATAGAAGTATCCTTATCAGATTTAATGATCACCTGTTTAATGTAATAGTTTCTGATCCGCCCAACCATAGGTTGTTCGGGACCTAATACCCTACGGCCTAATTGCACTTTTAAAGCCGTAGCAAAACGCTGTGCTGCCACATTTAAAAGATCCTGATCCTTATGTTTAATATTGATAAATATCAACCTGGTAAAAGGAGGATAATGAAAGGTCCTGCGTTCCGTAAGCTCATCATTATACATTTCCAGGTACTTATTATCAATCACCTGCTTAATAATACGATGCTGATCATCATAAGCCTGAATAATCACTTTCCCTTGTTTATTTCTTCTTCCAGCCCTGCCAGCAACTTGAGCAAGCAACTGATAACTACGCTCAAAAGCCCTAAAATCAGGATAATTGAACAAAGTATCTGCATTTATGACCCCAATCAGAGTAACATTATCAAAATCTAATCCTTTCGCAACCATTTGAGTACCGATCAGGATATCCGTTTTCTTTTCCTGGAAGTCGGTAATAATCTGCATTAAACCATTTTTGGTACGTGTACTATCCACATCCAGCCTGGCAATTTTAGCATCCGGAAAAACAAGACTCAACTCCTCTTCTACCCGCTCCGTTCCAAAACCTTTCTGTTCAATATGTACGGAACCACAAGCCGGACAAACATTGATACTGGATTGGTGGTACCCACAATAATGACAATGTAGTTTACCACTTGTTTTATGATAAGTTAAGGAAACATCGCAACTCACACATTTCGGTGCAAAACCACAGGTGGCACAAATCAGGATGGTAGCATAACCACGACGGTTTTGAAACAAAATCACCTGCTCCTTTTGTGCCATCGTATCTGTAATCTCATCCACTAACTTACTGGAAAAGTAAGAAACCATTTTCTTCTTTTTTGTCTCTTCAGAAATACTTACCACCTCATGAACCGGCAGTTCCACACCACCAAAGCGCTCGTTTAAAGTTACCAAGCCATACTTATTATTTACTGCATTGTAATAACTTTCTATGGATGGTGTAGCAGAACCTAAAACGGCTTTAGCCTGATGTAAATGAGCAAGGTAAACCGCTACATCACGCGCCTGATACCTTGGTGAGGGCTCCTGTTGCTTGTACGAAGACTCATGCTCTTCATCTACCACAATCAGTTTCAATTCCTTAAAAGGCAGAAACACCGCTGATCTGGCACCCAAAACAACTCTATATTTCCCGTTCAAGACCTTATTCCAGATCTCTACCCTTTCATTATTATTAAATTTAGAATGGTAAACTCCAATAGCATCACCAAAGTAACGCTGTATACGTTGTACAATCTGTGTAGTCAAAGCAATTTCAGGAAGCAGGAATAATACCTGACCGCCTTTTTCAATTGCCTTTTCAATAAGCTTAATGTAAATCTGTGTTTTACCCGAAGCGGTAATCCCGTGTAGTAAAATCACATCTTTTTCATCAAAACCGGCTTCAATTTCTGCTAAAGCCTTATTCTGAACCTCACTCAATTCGAAATTAAGGATAAAGTCGTCCTCGTTCTCCCTTAGTCGACTTACCGGACGTTTCTCTACTGTAAAAATACCTTTATTCTGTAAAGCTTTAAAAGCCGCTTGCCCACAATCACTCTCTTCCAACAATTGCTGTTTAGGAATAATATGCTGCTGCCTGTAAAGTTTAATGAAAGTCAATAGTGCATTCAACTGCTTCGGCGCACGTTCTAAAATAGCGAACAGTTCTTTCAGGTTTTCTTCCTCCTGATAAAAGGTATTCAGCGCTATAAAAGATTTGAGTAGAGGTTTGTATTTCTCTACTACCTCCTCAGCTATATAAATCAATCCTTTTTCAATTAGAGAATTGATAATCGGATAAACTGTTTTTTGTCCGAGTAAAACTGAAACCTCGTCAATGGTTAATCGCTTTTGGCTATGTAAAGAGGTGATTAGGGTATTTTCCTTATCTGTTAAAACCACCGACTCTGCATCTTCTAAATCAGCATCTTCTTTAAGGACAATAATGGTTTCACTAGCCAACTTTAAACCTGCAGGCAGGGCGGCCGACATTACATCCCCTTCATTACAGAGGTAATAGTTTGTCATCCAATCCCATAATTGTAATTGCTGAGATGTAATAATTGGATGCTCATCTACCACATCAATAATATACTTAGCCTGATAATGTTCAGGAGCAGCATGACTGATGCTTTTAATGAGTGCAGTATAGATTTTATTCTTACCAAACTGTACTACCACCCGTTTTCCGACTGCCGTTTGTTCATTTAATTCGAACGGCACCCTATACATATAGTTTTTAGCGAGCGACAATGGCAAAATCACTTCTACAAAAAGTGTTTCACGCTCTTTAAATAGTGATCCCGAATGTTCTCCTGAAACCTCTCCACCAAAATCCAACAAACCCGAACCCATTATTATTTACGTTTTGAGGCCGCTACAAATAACAAAGCCCATCCAAGAATAAAACACAATCCACCAATAGGCGTAATTGGACCAATATAATTTAGGAAACCAATATTTAATATCTCTCTTGTTGCCAATAAATACAAGGAACCCGAGAACAATACAATTCCTAAAGTAAAGAAAATATAAGACCATTTTACAAGCTTATCATTACCATCAGCAAACTGCGAAAGAAAAAGTAAAGCAAAAGTATGGTAAAATTGGTACTCCACTCCTTTAGCCCATATTTCTATTGAGCCAGGACTCAATACATTCTTTAAACTATGGGCACCAAAGGCACCAAATATAACGGCAATAACACCACACAAAGAAGCGGTTAAAATAATACGTCTGCTCATAATTGATCGGCTTTAATATAACAAAATTAACAAAATACAGGCATTTCTCCAGTAAACGACAGGATTAAATTAAATAGTCAAACTATTCAGTTAAATTTGTAAGGAACACATGAAAAAGATTGCAATTATTATCAGCCTGCTGCTTATAGCTATTGTAGCCATGGCCTATTTATACTTTTCCCGACTAAATGCAGATCGTAATACTAGCGATATCAGTTTGCATGCTGCTACCTCCAGCTCAGGCCTGATCTTCTCTTTTGAAAATGAAAAAGGAATTACAGAAATACTAAAAGAACAACCTCTGTTTCAAGAGATTCTAGGCGAAGAAAAGTACAAACAACTTTCGTCTATAAAAAAACAACTCCTGGCTATACCAAAAGTAAATCTTGAAACAGAACATCAATATATATACATAGGCTTTGTACCCGGCAATAAACAGGAAGTAGATTTTATATGTTTTACACAATTAAACGATCCAGCCAATACTACAGCATTAATTGATGCCATTAAAGCTGCTGGAACGCAAATTGAACCTTTAACAAACTTAAACAAACTAACACTGGCCGATAGCACAATTTGCTACCTTGCTATCAAAGAAAACCTTGTTATACTCTCCAGCTCGGCACTGCAAGTAGAGGCTTACCTTAGCAAATCAAAAGATAAGGATAATGAATTTGCCGACTATATCAACACCAATAATAAGATTAACAAAAATAGCCTTGCACAGTTGTACGTGAACTTTAACAAACTACCCGTTTTATTGAAAAATATAGTTGCGGGAAAGTTGAATGGTGAGCTTTCTGTTCTGGACAAAAATAATGCCTTTGCCGTACTTACTTACAATTACAGTAAAGATAAACTGCTACTTACGGGAACAACAATTGCCAATGATCCAGATAACTATTACAATCTTTTTTCTGATGTAGAAGCGCAAAAAATCAGTGTACAGAATATGCTACCAGAAAATACTGCTTCTTATACCATCTTCGCCATCGACAACTATTCCGCTTGGCAGAAAAAACTTCATACTTGGATGGATAGTAAAAAGCACGACAAGGAGTCTTCCAAACTTATTCAGGATATCAATACTAAATACCACCTCAATCTGGATTTAATTTTTCCAAAATACTTTAAAAACCAATTAGTTACTTTTCAATTAAGTACATCTGAAAAGATAGGCGCTATAAATTTAAGCAATGGCGATAAGCTGTCACAACTTTTAATAGACTTGAGTAGCATTTATAATGAGGATATCAAAGAATTGAAAGAAGATGGCATACTTTACGCTTATTTCGGACTTCCTTTTGAAAATTTCAAGAAACCATATTATGTGATTTTTGATAATTATATGGTATTTGCAAATCATGCATCAACATTACAGGCCTTTTTAAACAATTACGACAACAATAAGCTACTCATTAATACACCCAATTACATTAGTGCGGCCAATCAGTTAAGTGGAAACACCAGTATCAGCTTTTATATAGATCACAACAATGCAGCAGAACTGATTCGAAGAAACGTTTATTTACCCTATTTTAAACACTTACAATCCGACAAAGGGTTAAAAAAGTACGATTCCTTTACCTATCAGTTAATTGGCGAAAAAGGTAAATTTCAAACCAATATTTTACTGAACAAACAGCCTCCCGTTTTACAAAAAGATTCTTTAGCTTTATAGCACATCTATGATTAAAAAGTATCTTACCCTAACATTAATATGCTGTTCTTTTTCACCATTGGTATGGGCACAGCAATACGGATTATTTAATACAAGGACTATTTTTGATGGTTTTGAAAACCCTGCGCAGAAAACTTTCGTTTTAGATTCCTCAAGGAAGTATGCCTCCAACTTCTTTCTACCTAATTTAGGCTTTAATGTCGCAAATAAAGGGAACTCAGATTTTGTTCGTAAGATGATAAATGAAGGGACTTTTAATATGCAAGACCTGCCTTTAAGAGGAAGCGAGATTAATGCAGCTTATCAGACTACAAATATTTACCTGCTCACCTTGAGGATATTTCAATCCTATAAATTCCAAAAGGAAATGGGCTTTGCCTGGCAGGTACGTACAGATGCACATGTAAATTACACCAATGAGACACTAGCGATTCTGGATAATTACAAAAGATTCACCCCTTATGAAGATGAAGACTTCACAAATGCTTTCAACAACAAAGGATATGCGCAGTCATACCACCAATTTAGTTTCACTTACCGCGAAAACTTAAACAAAAGGTTAGCTTTTGGCGCTAAAGTCAGCCTATTAAGTGGTATTACTTACAATAAGCTGAACATTGTTGAATCTTATTTCAATCCCGGTTCTGCTTCACATCCACTCCAGGCATCACTTAACGGAACCTATAAAGCAAGCTTCCTTGAAAAAGAGGATATATCAAGGAAAGATGCAATTCCGACTTTTAAAAACCCTGGATTATCGTTTAGTTTAGGAACCAGTTATACCTCTAAAAGTGGTGTATTTTTAATGGCCAATGTGAAGGATTTAGGCTTCATCAAATGGGCAAAAAGTGCTTATTACAATAAGTTCAATAACATGGATGATCCAATACTCATTACAGATCCTCAAACGAGTGCCTCCTCTATTGAGAAACAAATTTCCAATATTGCCACAGAAAATGAAGAACATAAGAGCTTCCTTACGCCAACCAATGCCAAAGTAGATTTTATGGTTTCAAAATCTTTCAGCATTACCTATCCATTTTCCTATACACCCGGATTAATTGTTTCTAAAAACCTATTCTATAAAGGTGGCGATGCTGCATTTGTAAACAAGTTCAAGTATAATGGCATATCCTTAAGCGCTATACCTACTTACAATTTCAACGGTATATTTTTGATGGGCTTACAAGGCATGTATCAAACCCCTAACTTCGAAGTGTTTCTTGGATCAGATAACCTATTTAAAACTGTTACGCAAGTTAATGGCCTCATCCAACAAGATCAAACCATTGGCAGCGGTTATAATGGAGCATCGTTTTATATGGGAATAGGAATAAAGTTTGGAAACACCGTTAACCATCCTCAAAACAGCAGCTATATGCCTGGTATAGGCGATGAAGAGAGCAGCTTTTTTAAACGTATTTTTGGCGGCAAAAAGAGGAAATAGTTAATTAAACTTAATCTATAGCAACTCAGACTTTCTTTTTAGGAGTAGTAAATACGAAGTCTTTCAGATAGAAAGGCTCAAAATACGCTACATCCTCAAAATCAGCATTGATAAAAGCTTTATAGGCCAGTTTACTCATGTTTGCAGCTGAGTTAAAGTTCTGCTCAGAAAACACCGCATTAGGATGCTGTATGACGGCTGTACATTTCGGGGCACCGTCGCCAATAAAAGTAACAGTACCTGCGTTCAGTTCTTCAGTAAAACTATGTTCATCAATAATTTTGGCTTCAGTAGTGCCAATATAATTCAGCTCCCCATCAAATAAGGCGGTAAACACCTCCATACGTCTGGCATCTATCATAGCACAGGTTGACCCTTTATAGTTTGTCTGAACAGCTAAAAAACCGGCAGACATCATTTGTAAGGTATCAATACCAATCAGTGGAAGATCTAATGCAAAGCATAAACCTTTGGCGGTCGACACACCGATTCTTAAGCCAGTATAAGATCCTGGGCCTTTACTTACAGCTATTGCATCCAGATCAGCAAACTTCAAACCTGCGCAATCCATAACCTCCTTAATAAACAGTGTTAAACTGCTTGCATGAATATTGCTGGCCATTTGTTCCTTTAGTGCAACAGTTTCTCCGTTTATAGAGATTGCTGCAGAACAAACTTGTGTAGCAGTTTCAAGCTGAAGAATGGTAGCCATGGTATTAAAATTTAGTTAATGAAATTGAATTAAGGAACCGGGTCATGACCATGATCACCCCATGGGTGGCAACGGCCAATACGTTTCAATGTTAACCAACCACCTTTAAATGGTCCGTGTTTTTTTATGGCTTCAATTCCGTATTGTGAGCAGGTAGGTGTAAATCTGCAATTCGCTCCTAATAACGGCGATATAAGCCATTGATATAGCTTAATCAGCGCAAGAAAGAACCAACCGATAATTTGTTTAATTACGCCCATTTAATTTCTTTGCCTCATTATCTTCAATAATTGAAGTCAGTTTTTTAATGGCACCGATCAGCTTCTTTTCTATAAAAGAATAGTCGTATATCTTTTTACCAACAAACTGTAAGGAAAGCAGAAGTAATTCGTTACCTCCAGGTAACAGTACATATAGTTCCTGTTCCTTGTGTAAACGGAAAGCCTCGCGCATACGGCGCTTGATTAAATTTCTATCTACCGCACGTTTGTATCTTTTTTTAGAAACATTAATTACTACCTGTGCTGGAAACGGGTTCTCGGCAGGTACAAACATGTGAGATACGCGATACGGATACAACAAAAAAGAAGAACCGTGAGTAAATAACAGGTCTAAATATAACCTATTACATAACCGTTCTTCTTTTTTAAATGTTTTCATCCTTTTGATTGCAAATTTGCAGAATTAATGATCTGCTAACACATTAGTGTTGCAATCAGCGAATTATGATTTGTGGCGGCCTTCGCTAGAAACCGTTAATCTTTTTCTTCCTTTTGCGCGACGTGAAGCTAATACTCTTCTACCGTTTGCTGTAGCCATTCTTTCGCGGAAGCCGTGTTTGTTTCTTCTCTTTCTTTGCGAAGGTTGGAATGTTCTTTTCATAACTGTATTATATCTTGACTATTTATTTTTAAATAAGAGGTGCAAATATAGGTCGATTTTTATTTAATTGCAAATACATTTTAGCTATACTTCACAATTCCTTAAAATTCAGCCTACATTCCTAACGCTGCTTTTAACTTTATGTACCCGGTTTTACTGACGGGTAGCCAAATATCTGATTTTAAAAGCACAATGTAGCTATCTTTTTCTTTTAATTCGATCCGGCTCACCTGAGCCAGGTTTATGATATAAGAACGATGTATCCTAATAAACTGATTACTATCTAATGTCCGCTCAAAAAAGCTCATTGTTTTATTCTTATGAAAAACTCCATCAACTGTACTTAGTTTTACATAATCATCATCTGCTTCCAGATAATGGATATCTGACACTGCAATAATCTTTATAACCCCGTTCTTCTTAAGCACTACCCTATTGCTCTGTGCAGGGCTTAAGGCGGCTACATTCAGCAACTCCTGATTAACAGCCGCAACATTATTCAATCTGGCCGGCAAACGTTGCATAGCCTGCTCAAATCTCCCCTGTTCAATAGGTTTTAATAGATAGTCGACCGCATTTACTTCAAATGCTTTAATCGCGTATTCATCAAAAGCTGTAGTAAATATGACTGCAGGATGCTTTTCTACCAGCTCCAACATTTCGAAACCACTGATTTTAGGCATCTGTATATCCAGAAAAATAAGATCCGGCTGATGTGTCGCAATAGCCTTTATCCCCTCAAAACCATCACTACATTCTGCAACCACCTCTACATCTGGAAAACTCTGTAGGTAATGTTTTACCACATCCCGGGCTAAAGGCTCATCATCAATTAATATTGTTCTTATCATGTTGTTGTGGTATTTTAAGCGTGGTTTCAAACACATTATCATCAATTACTTTCGTTTGCAGCAAACGCTCATCTGCAAATAAAAGGTATAAACGCCTGCGGATAGCAGTTAAACCAAAGCCCGTTCCTTCAGTGGATTTCATTTCAGGATCAAAAGGGTTTCGTACCACAATGATCAAATGACTATGTTCCAGCTTAACAAACAGTGAAATGGTAATAGCTGCAGAAGTATTATACAAGCCAAATTTTATGGCATTTTCTACTATGGGTTGTAAGAACGTTCCTGGCAGACATAAATTTAAGGTTTCTTCGGCTATTTCCACCTCAACGTTTAGTCGGTGACTAAAACGCACCTTTTCAATATCCAGATAAAGCTGAATATATTCCATCTCTTCAGCTACACTAACCCAAACCTCATCATCTCTTTTTAATGTCCCCCTTAAAAACGCTGCCAAACGGGTGATCATTGTCCCTGCTTCCTTAGGATTTACAATTGTAAGTGCATAAACAGAGTTTAAACTGTTAAACAAAAAGTGTGGTTGTAACTGATGGCGCAGTTTATTTAATTCCGCTTCTTTAGACAAATTTTGAGCATCCAACAGGCGTTCCTGAGTTTCAGATTGCTCTTCCAGTCGGTACCATAAAATATTAGCCAATGCGCACCAGGCTAGGAATACAAATAAGATCAGAAAGCGCACCATGATCGAAAAGTTAACAAAATTGATGTAAGTCTTTTCATCACTAAATAAAAAGATCAGCAGGAACTTACTGACCAATGTAATTACAAGCGCCTTAAAAAAGGTGAGTGCCAGTACAAAAACGATGGTTTCATTTTTGGGTTGATAAAAGCCGAGCATATTACTCAGGATCACACAAGCAAGTGCCAGCAGACCATTTGTAATAAGACTATCGGCTATAGATATTGGTAAGCTAAAATTTAGTGTAGAATAAAAAATGCATACAAATACCAATACCCATCCGAGGAAAATCAGCGTAGCGATCTTTTTAATTCTGGGGACAGATAGCGGTCTTGTCGTCAAAACAATTTAATTGAGGGTGTTGAATAAGGCAATAATTCTTGCAAATAGCTTTTACGTTGATTAACCTGATTCAAAAAATCATCTACATCATCCGGCTCATGCAATGTTGAAGCTATTTCCGCACCATCTGTGGGCGACTGGATTTCATAAAGGTCGGCTATACAAATAAAGTTCCAGGTCACCATTTCTCCACTATGATTTCTAAAGGGTTGATGAAAATCATCAGCCTGTTTCTCTGCTTTTAAAAGTGCTTCATCAGAGCTATCTGCAACAGTTAGTCTTAACTGTTCATCAAATTGTGAGGCATGATTTCCTTTACCCGTAATTATCTGATAAACATACCTTACTATAAACCATTTCATTGTATTTTGTTTTAAAAGTTCCTAATATCAACCCCTCCAAACATAGCCACCCCTTCAATTATTAATACCTTACGTGGCTCTACAGCGGGCACACCTAAAGTTCTTCTATCATCAATACCACCAAATATTGCGGTCACCTCCGACTTCACTTCCCAACCTGGTGGAATAATTATTTTCACGCCTCCAAAAATGGCTACAATATCCATTTTAATCACCCCATCAAAATCTGCCTGCGTTAAATTAATATCCGAGCCTCCAAAAACTGCAATTACATCACCGCCTTTAAAGTTTTTCGAATAAACCTGATGATGGTTGCCTCCAAAAATACTTACCGAGTCTACAATATCATTTTTATCTACAGAAGCGTACCTATCATTTTCTATTGGATTATCTGTATCACTAACGGGAGTATCTAAGTCGCCCATATACTGATATTTTCTTTTCATTTTGTTCTTCCATCTGGCTTTACATCTGTTGCCACGATCTATATCTGATTTTTTAGGCTTGAACAACAGCATTAGTCCAAATACAATAAATATGAGTGGGAAGTAATACTTTGAGATATCGAAGTCGACAATTTCCCGTACTGTAAAGAATACCCCTATCAAGATCATGATGATCCAGCCTATTCCATTAAAATTGCGCTTATAGCCGATCAACAGTCCGATTATAATTAACAATATATGCCAGCTAAATATCCATTCGGGAACATAGTAACCGAAATTTCTCAATAGAAAAACCAGCCCTACTCCAATAATGATCAACCCTCCGTATATCCTGCTGGAATTATTATTTCTTACCTTTTCCATTTCTTATATGAATTGAACGTTTTTTATATTTATGATGTACTCAAAATTAGGTTTCTCTACACGATTAGAAACAGATACTGTTTATTTAGCTAGAAAACATCGGTAAACAGCATTATTATATCGGTAAAACATTCTTATAAAACAAAATACCCGAACAGTTATATAACTGTTCGGGTATAATATAAATTTATATAGAATCTATTTTGTTTTAAGTAGATCTCTAATTTCAGTAAGTAGTGTTTCTTCAGTTGTCGGTGCAGCTGGAGCAACAGGTTCTGCTTCTTGTTTACGTTTCATGGCATTGATACCTTTAACGAGCATAAATACAGCTAATGCCAGTAATAAGAAGTTAATTGCAACAGTGATAAAATTACCATAAGCAAAAATAATTGTATCAGGTACCTCGCGAGCCTTTTCCAGCGCCAGATTTGCGCCCACCTCACCTTTTAGCACCACATAAAGGTTACTAAAATCTACCGATCCGATAACAGCAGAGATTAAAGGCATAATTAAATCCTTAACCACACTGTCAATAATTTTACCGAATGCTCCACCGATGATCACACCGACAGCAAGGTCCATTACACTGCCTTTAACAGCGAACTCTTTAAATTCTTTTACAAATCCCATAATAATTGTTTTTATTCTACTCTAATTTATAAAAATCATACCAATTCAAAGAATTTATACCAGTTAAAATAATTCATTATAAATCATTTTACTTTTCCCTTTACTGTCAATACGTTACATTCCGTAATTAAGCATTTCACAAAACAGAAACTGAACTTAATTCAACATCATATCGTCGCACCGTGTATACATTGCCATTTTTTATGATTCAATTATCATTCATAAAACCTATTAACCATAAACCTCTTGTGGTTCATTAAGAATTAATGGCCCGCCAAATGAGCTGAAATAACATAAAAACTGTGACGAGTTCAGTATAGGCATATGCCCTAATGGATGGACAGTCAACAAATCTTTATCACCCGTTACAATACAGGATGCTTTACCATCTATTGACAAATTGATAAACATATCATCTTCAGCATCCCGACATAGCTTATGATCAGAAAAAACAGTAAGAAATCTTGAATTCTTAATACATTTATTAAGAATTAATCTCTTATCGACATTTGAGAGGTATTTATCAAATTTTGGCCTTGATAATACATGTCTTAATTCATCAAATGTTTGTGTTGAAAACAACAACTCCCCATTAGAGATACAATATTCCAAAACTTTGCTCGATACGGATGCATCAAGTATGCAAGCACTGACCAGAATATTTGTTTCTATAATAAACCGCTTAGGGCTTTTCATTTAAAATCTCATTTAAGATGGCTTCGGTTAGCCCCTTTGCTTTTGCCCTTTGTTGAATTCCTCTTATAGATTCAAAGAAATCATTCCCATCGTCTAATAATTCTAGTGTACCTGTCATAGCTTCTTTTTTATCGGTTTCATTATTTAATTCCTTCATTACAACACATTTAATAATCACTAAAACAAACTTAACAACAAAACTATAAATAACAAAATTTTCTAACTAATTAATTTTAAATTCTAATTAATATAAAAACGTGATAATTTATAATATTTTAGAAGTTTATCCAGAAAAATAGAGTCTATAACAAAAAATCGGTCTAACGCCTGTATGATCACCATCTGATTTATAGCCCAAACAAAGAACAAAGCTTGCTGTTTATCGATGCCGCGGAAAGATATGACAGAGTATATAATGTAAAAATCCTGATAGAATTTAAAGACGATACGCTCTATTGCTATATGAGCTTCGCTTCAGCAGATGGAAAACTGGCAGGAGATAGTGTCTATATTGGATTTATCATCGCGTAATTACTTTTATCTGCACTAAATGTGTATTTTTGAAGCGGGTACATAAATACCAGATCATCATTTTATGCTTAAACAACACTTACAACAAAAATTACTTCAAAAATTATCACCTCAGCAGATTCAGTTTATAAAACTGTTGCAGGTACCGACAGTTGCTTTAGATACCCGCATAAAAGAAGAATTGGAAGAAAATCCTGCATTAGAGGATCCAAGCTTAATGATTGCTGAGGAACCTAAAAGTGAGTATGATGATTTGAATGATACGCCAGATGATTTTGATGCCAGTGCAACAAAAGAAGAAAACACTGACGAATTTAATGTAGATGATTACCTGCAAGATGATGATCAAAATGATTACAGTACTTCCTACAACAATAATGATGATGATGAGGAAAAAAAGGAAACTCCAATAGCTATTGAAAGTACCTTTTTTGAAAGTTTACAGGAACAACTAGATCTGGTTCCACTATCTGATCAGGATTTTATTATTGGAAAACAAATTATCGGAAGTTTAGACGACGATGGTTATTTAAGAAGACCAATTACTTCTATGATCGACGACCTTGCTTTCTCTCAGAATGTAATGGTAGAGGAAGAAGATGTATTGGAAATGCTTAAAGTAATCCAAAATTTTGATCCCCCAGGTATAGCTGCCAGAGATTTACAGGAATGTCTTACGCTACAATTAAAACGTAAAGACCCTAATAATGAAATTATTCAGAAAGCGATATTAATCGTTGAAAATTACTTAGATGAATTTACCAGAAAGCATTACGACAAACTGGAGAAATCACTAAATCTGAACAGTGAAGACTTAAAAGAGATTATTGCAGAGATACTAAGGTTAAATCCTAAACCAGGAGATTCTAACCAGGTAACTACTAAACAAATGCAAATCATCCCCGATTTCCACGTATCAAATAATGATAGCGTGTTGATCCTTACCTTAAACTCAAAAAATGCCCCTGAACTGCGCGTTAGCCGTTCGTACATTGATATGTTTGACCATTACGACAAGGTCGCTCAGAAAGATAAAAAATTAAAAGAAGCTGTACAATTTGTTAAACAAAAACTAGACTCAGCCAAGTGGTTTATCGACGCTATTAAACAAAGACAGCAAACCTTATTAAAAACGATGAATGCCATTATGCAATATCAATATGAGTATTTACTTACTGGTGATGAGCGTAAAATGCGTCCGATGATTTTGAAAGATATTGCCGATAAAATCGATATGGATATTTCTACAGTATCAAGGGTAGCCAACTCAAAATATGTGCAAACTGAATTTGGCACTTTCCTGCTAAAATCTTTCTTCTCTGAAGCCATTCAAACAGAAAGTGGTGAAGAAGTCTCTAATAAAGAGGTGAAAAAAATTCTGGAAGATTGTATTGGTAATGAAGACAAACGTAAGCCTTTGGCAGATGAGAAATTAACCGACATCCTTAAAGAAAGAGGTTATAATATTGCTAGAAGAACGGTAGCTAAATACAGGGAGCAAATGAATATTCCTGTAGCACGTTTAAGAAAAGAGCTTTAACAGCTTTCTACCACATTTTTGTGGTACTAAATGCTTCATAAACGTTATTCAACTGTATACCTAATACAATTTCATGACTACCATTGCTAACCTGGTTTAAATTAGATGTAGTAAAGTCATAAGCATAGGTAAGGTTGAGTAATTTATTGATATTTATACCCGCCAATGCTGAAAATGAATCATCCTTACGGTAACTACCACCCACCCAAAACCTGTCTTTAAATGACATTTTCAAATTTACATCAATAGATGCGGGAGCTGGACTTACCTGTTTTAACATGATCGATGGTGTTGCCGAAATCTCATCATCAACATATAAACGATAGCCGGCAGTAACAAAATAATGAGGTATGTCTTTACCTATATTATAGTTCCGATCCCCAGTAAAAGATAACTTTTGTTGTAAAATCTGTTGTACAGATGCCCCAACAAAAAGGCGACCGCTATACAACCAGATACCAAAACCAAGATCGGGTTTCAGCTGACTATCAATACCATTCGAAATAGATGGATCTGTACGTGTCTGATCTTCAAAAGTCAGCGCATTAATATCCAAAGCCACTCTACTTACCCCTGCCGCTACACCTACTGATAAGTTATAGGTATCGTTAACTTTTAAATGATAAGCATAAGTCAAATTAGCATCTAGTCTTGAAAGCGGCCCAAGCTCGTCATAAACAGCAGTAACACCCATGCCATGGTGTGCTGGTGAAGAAGTATAATTTTGCATATAATTCCTACTCATTGGGTTATCACCTTTATCAGGTAAAGACAAAGCGTTCTTCCATAGGTAGTCGGAACCAAGATTCCAATGTGCTGTAACAAATGAAGTTTGTGGAGCATTATCAATCCCAGCCCATTGTTTCCGATAACCAACTTTTATATCAGCGTAATTCTCAATTCCACTTATAGCAGGGTTCAAAAGATAATTATTAAAAATATATTGAGTATACTGAGGTCGCTGTTGGGCAACACAGCAAAAACACAGTATCAATTGTAAAACGATTAATTGTACTGAGCGTTTCATTTTTATCTGATCAAAGTTAAAGAACCCGTTACTAATTTTTTACCATTCCTCGGATTGATTACATAGTAATAAGTGGCAACTGGAAGCGGATTTCCATTATAATTGCCATCAAAAGGTATAGAATATCCCTGACTAAAAAAAACTTTTTCGCCATAGCGGTTAAAAATTTCTACTGTTGAGTTGGGGTACGACTCCAGATGGTTTAACTTCCACACATCATTTATACCATCGCCATTCGGGCTAAACGAATTTGGTGGAACTACAGTCTTTAATACATGTAGCCTTACAAACACCTCCTCCTCACAATTTAAAGCAGAAGTAATCTTTAAGGTATAGACCCTGTCTTCATCAGCAGTGACGACGGGATTTAAGATATCATCCCGATTCAAGCCTTTTGAGGGGAACCACTTAAACTGTAAATCTGATTCCGTTGTACTTGCTTTTATTTGTACCGTTCCATCTACAAATGCATATAGATCAGTTGTAACATCAACTTTAGGAGGTGGCTTTACGACTATAGACTGTTGTTTTATTGCCACGCAATTATTGTCGCCCATATAAGTATAAGTGATGTCCCAGGTACCTACCCCTGCGCTCTTCGGATCAAAGAGTCCAGTACTATTTATACCGGGGCCCGAAAATACAGCCTGTCCGCCAACATTTCCACTTTCCTGCGCTTCGATTTGGACCTTCCCTTGATTGAGACACACTGGAAACAAAGCATCAAACTGTAATACTGGAGCAGCATGGAGGGTAATAGTTTTCTCATCAATACTATTGCACAGTCCCTCTACATCTCCGGAAAAAGCGATTAATTTTAAAGTAACCTGCTTGGTTAAAGGAAAAGAAAAAGCGGGGTAATTTAAGGCATAAGTGTCATTCAGAGCTGGGTGATGTTTTTCAGTTATTGGTACACCATCAATATACCATTCAAGTCGGGTAATGCGATCCACACTAGCTATGGTAGACATATCTTTTACCATAATCTCCTGATTACTACACAAATTACCAGTATTCAGAATCTCAAAAGCAGCAACCGGTGTACTCCCATTTACTCTAATAGATTTAATAGTGCTAATGGTGCAACCTTCCGGAGTTGTAACCGATAGCTTTACAGTATAATCTCCAGCAACAGTATATTGATGTATACCATGCTCATCAATTGATCGATTACTAGCTCCTGATCCCAGATCACCAAAATCCCATTCATACTGTAAACCTGCAATAGTATTCACTGAAATGTTTTCAAATTTTACAGCATCATCACTTGAACAGGCATCAGGTATTTCAAAATCACTTGTAGGAAGTTTGTTAATAATTATATTTTGTTCCAAAACTGCACTACACCCTTTATCTGTTTCAACAGTTAAAACAACTTTATAAGTTCCAGGAATAGAGTAAATATGCACAGGGTGCTGATTTGTAGAAACATTAGTTTGTCCATTTCCGTCAGCATTATCTCCAAAATCCCAACGCCATTTTATGATATTCCCCTCATTGGCAATTGATTCATCTGTAAAAGTAATTGAACCGGTTTCGCAGCTTGGCAGTGCAAACTTAAATCTGGCTTCGGGCAATTTGTCAACATGTATATCTAATGGAATTGTTTCTGAAGATGAACAACCCGATTCAGTTTCCACCATAAGCGTCACCCTGTAGTCGCCCGGATTTACATAAACATAATCAAATGGCTCGGCAGATCTTTTCACTTGTATCTCGCTACCATCACCAAAATTCCAATGCCATTTGCTTATATTTTTTCCATTTGGTAAGCTCTCATCTGTAAATCTAATTGCTGAGCCTGCACAACTTGTTACTGTGCTTACTGAAAACTTACTTTCCGGCAGATCAAAAGCTTCAAAATCTGTGACAATTTCCTGATTTGGGTCGCAACCAGATGGGCTAGGATTAATTACAACAGCTTTAATTTGATGTACTCCTGGCAAATTAAACTCAATATTCCTATTATAGTTATATTTATATACCCTAACTCCATTGATGACTTCAGTGCCACTATAAGCTGGATTATCTATTGTTGTTTCCGGAACTCCATCTACAGTCCAGGTTAACTTAACAGGTTCAAAGGGTAAAACCAAAGTAAAAACCGTAGTTTCTCCGACACAAACATCTGCCCTCGGCTCCAGTGTATTAACATTATATATTTGTAAATTTTCGTACAGATTTTTCGCATCGGCACCTGCTAGGTAACCATATGATTCCACTCCCCCATAGCCGTATGCAATTGCCGAAAAACCTCCATCTGCCATTAAATTATGAGTCGGATTAATAATAGACCTTGTAGTAACATCTTCCTGTAAATAGGAATAACCGGTACCTAAGATCGAATTAAAAACTCCCTCAGGAGGTAGATTGTTAATGGTAAATGATGGTATAAATTCATCTTTAATAATAACGTTGATAAAATGTTGCTTAATATCGGTCGGCGGATCGGTTTGATTTCGCAATGCAGAATAAACCGTAATCTTAGATAAGGTCTGTTCAACAGGATTTAGCACCGTCATTTCAGGATCCCCCGGACGTGGAACCAAATTATTATTATTAAAACCTCTGTTTTGTGGATCACAGTTTTGACTGATCTGATATTGTACTACACTTATAGGTTCATTGGCTTTTATACTATTAGCTGTGGCAGCATTAAACTCATAAAATGTCCCTTTATTAAAGATTATCGGATTAATTATGCCATTTATAGTCAGCTGAGTATTGTCTTTACTAAAGTAAATCCTAAAAACATCATGTGGTTTATTGATAAAGGGAGCGGTAATAAATTCTTTTCCCCAAGCAGTTATAGGATATAATTGCTGATAAAGATTATCTCCTCCAGTTTCTGATGGAGTATTATTACCACAAAAACCTACCCAACTACTTCCTGAGAACACGGCTATAGGTTTACAAATGCCTGTAGCACTTGCAACAGAAACAATATGTGAACCTGAAAGATCAATTTCTGATTGGTATTGATAGATTTCACCTTTATTTAATTCTTTTGTAAAAGTGACACCCGGTAAATGCTGACCACCAATATCCTCAGCTTTAGGCGTAATTTCAATGACTGTATTGTCTTCCACAGCCACAAGAGTAAATTGAGAATACGTTGGCGAAATCGCCATGTTAGGATATTTATTTTGTGTATAAGCTGTTACATAATATTCTCTGCCTAATACTTTTGTAGGAAGTACCAATGTGGCTCCTGATCTTGCTGCCCTAAAAATATGTGAGTAAACAACTACAGGATGTGCCGCAGTTACTTCTATAGCTTTCCCTCTCTCAGTAAAATCAGAGGTACCTATATAAGCAGCAGTTGGATCAATAGGAACAGATTCGACATTATTTGCAGTAATGGAAAATGGTGAACCCACAATAGGCTGTCCACCAATTTTAACCTCTACTATGGTATTGACATCTGAAGTGATGTACAAATACATATTTGATCGCAGGCCATCGATATGACCAGTATAAGCTACCCAAAATTCCTTACCCTTATTCGAAGTATTTTGGGCTTTCACATTAATATATGGGATAAAAGAAAGCGCCCATATCATTAAAACCCATTTGTACATAGAAAATAGTTATCCCTTTAGGATAACTAAGATAAGAGATTCTGTCTTAATAAAAACTCAAGTTGCTGATTGGCCGTCAATAATTTTTCTGTCAGATCTCGATTTTCTTTTCTAAGCGTATAAATTTCAAACGCTTTTTCTATATTGATCCTTAAATCCTCATCCATCCAGGGTTTTTGAATGTATTTATAAACCTGTCCTTTATTAATGGCGTCGATGACAGCATTAATGTCAGCATAGCCAGTTAGTAACATTCGTATTGGATCAGGAAAATCAGAGATTATGGATTCTAGAAATTCAATTCCCGTTGTGACAGGCATCCTCTGATCTGTAATGATAACATGGATATCCTCGACCTCTAATATTTTCCTTCCCTCCTCAGCAGATTCCGCAGTAAAAACATTGAACAGTCTCCTAAACCCTGCTCTAAAGGAGTTTAAGTTATTAGCTTCATCATCTACATATAGAACATTTATCAAAGGATCATTATGCATAAGCTTATTAATAAGATTTTTTTGTTAAATATATTGCTTTTATAAATTCTAAAGAACTATTTTCGAATAAAAATAATTCCTAAAAACAGGAGGTCTATTTTTACCATGAGAAAAGTATGACAAACATAAATATATTAAATTCAAAATCTTCAATTTTAAGTAACAGTTTACAAATATACCGACCTATTTTTTTTAAACCATCGGATGATGAAGATTACTTTAAACTTAAATCATTAATTACGGAAAACCCAGATATTTTAATTTACGATACTATAGCGGAACAACTGGCAGAACTTATAAAGATAAATCATCCAGACAGGCGTCTTCTTACCCAAGAGTATGATGATCTCATAGCTCAGCATACGGATCGTGATCTAGAAAGATATGGGGTTTGGGTCTATTACCCATGGATAAAAAAACTAGTTCATTTATTAAACGAAGAAGAGTTTGTCAGGGTAAGAACCAGTAGAAATGTATATAAAATCACACTGGAGGAAATCGAGACGCTGAAAAGTAAAAAGATTGGAGTTATTGGACTTTCAGTAGGTCAAAGTATTGCTATGACCCTTGCTATGGAGCGTACCTGTGGAGAAATCCGTTTGGCAGATTTTGATGTCATAGAACTTAGCAATATGAACAGGATAAAAGTAAATGTTCATGATTTAGGGAGAAATAAAGCTATAACAGCAGCCAGACAAATTGCAGAACTTGATCCCTTTATAAATGTGGTTTGTTACACAGATGGAATCACCAAAAATAACATCAATGATTTTTTTAGTAAAGATGGAAAATTAGACATCCTGGTAGAAGAATGCGATGGCATAGATATAAAAATTTTGAGCCGCTTAAAAGCAAAGGAACTTTGCATACCTGTGGTAATGGACACCAACGATAAGGGAATGCTTGACGTTGAACGATTTGACTTAGAACCAAACAGACCTATTTTTCATGGCAAGGTTGCTGATCTTGAATGCTTAAGTAAAGAAGAGATTGAAATTAAACTAACGAACCTGAGTATAGCAGAAAAAATTGGTTATTTAGGTTCCATTATTGGGATGGAGAACCTATCTGATGCAATGAAAATCTCTGTTGCAGAGATGAATAAAAGTATTGTAGGCTGGCCTCAAATTGCATCTGCAGTTACACTGGGTGGTGCTATGATCACTGATGTATGCAGAAAAATTCTTCTAAATCATTTTCGCGATTCCGGCAGGTATTTTATAGATTTTGATCAATTATTAAGTAAAGATTTTAACACTATTAAATATTAGTAATAAACAATGATACACATAAGAACGTTTTTGGCACCTGATGATCCAGAGGCTTGTATAAAATTTATTGCAGGACATAAAAGATTATTAGAAATTTATGGAATTAGTCAAATTACGTCAAACGTACAAGATTGGGTAAATGATCCCAACACCGTAGTTATTCTTGTAGAAGACCAGGAAACTAAAATGGTTTATGGTGGTGCAAGGATACAAATGAAGTCTGATCAATATGAACTTCCTATTGCAACGGCAATAGGAAAGTATGATCCAAAAATATACAAAATGATTGATGAAGACCAGCAGCGTGGAGGTACATGTGAACTATGTGGCCTATGGAATTCGAGAGAAATAGCAGGTATGGGTATAGGCAGCCATGTACTGGCAAGAGTTGGGTCTGTTCTGGCAGCAAAACTACCGGTAGTTAGTTTATTTGTACTCTGTGCACCAGCCACAGTAAGAATGGGTAAACGTGTAGGCTGCGTTGTAGAAACATCCCTAGGTAATAACGGCCTTTTTTACTATCCTAAAGATGATTTAGTAGCTACAGCTATGCGTTTGAGAAACCCTGAAGATCTAAGTAATGCGGATGAAAATGAGCGTATAAAAGTGCTCTCTTTGCGGGAAAATTTGCATCAATCTTTAGAGGAAAGAGGGCCAAAAGGCACTTATAATCTGGAATATAATCTAAACATTCCAAAACTGTTTGATAATGTATAAAAAGCTTTTTTGTTTCTATTTTATCCTATTAGGCTGTGTATTTACTGCGTACAGCTCAACAAAAGATACTTTACTCATTTTCAATAACGACAAGGTTATTTTAAGAGTTGATCAAGGACTATATATCTTCCACGATCAAACCAAATCTCTAAAGATTGACGATGTTGTAAAAAAAAAATATCATCTACTAAAAAAATCTATTCCTAATTTAGGCATTACTTCTGATAAAATTTGGATCAGGTTTACCGTAAAAAATCTGACTAAAAGCTCCCAATTGATGCTTGAAGTTGCCCAACCCTCAATAGACAGTATAAGTTTATTTCAAGAAGAAACAAGGGGTGAGTTTAAAGAAACTCATCTGGGGAAATACAAAAAATTTAAAGAGAGGCCAATAAATGATCCCGCCTACATATTCCCTATAGATATTCAACCAAATTCCTTCAAGACTTTTTACATCAGCATAAGCTCTACTGACCAGATTCAGTTACCCATGACATTAGGCACGCTGTACAACGTGCTGATTACGGACAACAATAAAGACATTCTCTTTGGTATTTATGCAGGAATCATTGTGATTATGATCTTGTACAATCTTTTTATATCCTTTACAGTAAAGGATTCAAGCTATATTTATTACATCATTTACATCCTATTTGTTGGCCTAACGCAAGCTACTTTTCAAGGATATGCTTTTAAATATTTATGGCCTAACTCCCCATGGATGGCCATAAACAGCTCATTTCTAATTCCTTTCCTCTCTGGGATTACTACAGCTGAATTTCTAAAACGTTTCCTGCAAACCAAGAACATAACGCCAAACCTGCATAAGGGAATAAATCTATTTATTCTGTTGTATGTCATTGCGCTATTGATATCATTTCTTGGCTATAGGCTATTTAGCATTCAGATGTTACAAATATTGGCCTTATTAGGGTCGATTTATTTCTTGTACATCGCTGCTGTAATTACAAGAATGGGCTCTCGTCCTGCATTGTTTTTCCTTATCGCCTATTCAATATTTTTGTTTTGTGTAGTGATCTTTGTATTGCGCAACTTTAATATCGTTAAGTACAATTTACTTACATCCTATATACTGGAAATAGGTTCTGCAATACAGATTATGCTCCTTTCATTTGCATTGGCGGATAAAATTAATGCTTATCGTAAAGAAAAAGAGGAATCACAGGCTAATGCCTTTCGTATACTGATCGAAAATGAAAAACTAGTACGCGAACAGAATATCATGTTGGAAACTAAGGTAAAAGAGCGTACCGAAACGCTCGAGCAAACCAACGAAAACCTAAATCAAGTACTTATTAATTTGAAAGAAGCACAATCCCAATTGGTTGATGCTGAAAAAATGGCTGGCTTAGGCCAATTAACTGCCGGAATAGCACACGAAATAAACAATCCTATAAATTTTGTAACGTCTAACATCAAGCCATTAGAATTGGATATTAATGAGCTGGATGAAGTAATTAGAATGTACGAAAACCTTGACTTAAATGCCAATTTAGAAGAACAGCTTAAAGACATTGACACTTTCAAGAAACGGATTGACATAAATTTTGTTAGGAATGAGATTACTTCATTGCTTTCGGGCATTGGAGATGGAGCAAGAAGAACTGCAGAAATTATCCGGAGCCTGAAGAATTTTAGTCGCCTCGATGAAAATGATACCAAACCTGTAAATCTGAATGAAGGTTTAGATTCCACACTTGTATTAATCAAAAGTTCATTTCATTCTAATTTAGAAACCATTAAGGATTATAAATCAACTAGACTTGTGGAATGTATGGCAGGTAAAATAAACCAGGTATTTATGAACTTGATTACAAATGCCGTTTATGCTATCAAAGCTAAACCTGTAAAAAACGAAAAGGAATTTATTACTATTAAAACCTGGGATGAAGATGAGTTTGTGAAAATTAGCATCAAAGATACTGGAAGTGGAATGTCTGAAGAGGTAAAACAAAAAATATTTGAACCTTTTTTTACAACAAAAGATATTGGTGAGGGAACAGGCTTAGGTTTATCAATAGTTTTTAGTATTATTGATAAACATAAAGGCCATATTGAAGTTCTGTCCGAGTTAGGTGAGGGGACAGAATTCATCATTACATTACCTTTTAACACACCACAATAAGCAAATCGTATAATATGACTGCACCGAATGTAAGAATTCTATATATCGATGATGAGGAAAACAACCTGCAGGCATTTAAGGCTAGTTTTAGACGACAATATGAGATATACACTGCTATTTCTGCTGCTGAGGGTTTAAGGATACTTCAAAACATTTCTATACAAGTGATCCTGGCAGATCAGAAAATGCCCGGTACTACTGGTGTGGAGTTTTTTAAAAGTATTACCGAGACTTTTCCAGATCCAATAAGAATTTTGCTTACTGGTTATACAGATATTGAGGCACTTGCCGATGCTATTAACCATGGTGACATATACCGTTACATTACAAAACCTTGGAATGATCTTGAGCTTCATAATTCCATTAAAAATGCTTATGATGCTTATAGAGCTAAGATTGACCTTAGAAATAAAGTTGCAGAACTTGAAAAAACTAATGATGAGCTAAACAGGTTTATTTATAGTATTTCCCATGAACTAAGGGCTCCTCTTGTATCTACGATGGGGGTGATTAATCTGGTAAAGATGGAGAAAGTCTATGACGCTTATGCAGAGTATTGGGGATTGATAGAGACCTGTTCTAACAGACTTGATTATTATATCCAGAAAACGCTTCAATATTACAGAAATAATAAAATAGTTTCTGAGCGTACATGTGTAGACTTTGAGTTACTGATACCAAACTTAATAGAACTTTATACGTTTGATAATAAAGAAACGAACTTTACCGTTAATATTAATCAACGTGCTGTTTTTTATGGTGATGCTTTCCGTATAGAAGTTATACTTGGCAACTTGATTTCTAATGCTATAAAATATCAGAAAGAGGGTGAGATCAATAAAAAAGTAAATATAAATATTGAAGTAAGTAAAGAGTTTGCCGAAATCTCAATTGCAGATAATGGAGTGGGAATCTTAAATGAACATCTGGAAAAGATATTTACTCAATTCTTCAAAAGCAATATGAATCACGGGAGCGGATTAGGTTTATTTATTGTAAAGGAAGCTTTAAACAAAATAAATGGAAGAATAGCTGTAAGTTCGGATCTTATTGAAGGTACAACGTTTAAAATAACAATCCCTAATGTTAAATAAACCAACAACAGTTTTATTAATAGATGACAATCTTGTTGATTTAAAAATCAATTCAAAAATTATACAATTATCCAAGCTATTTGATGAGGTCATCACTTGTCAATCGGGAGAAGAAGGCCTTGCTTTCTTGAACAAGGCGCTTAATGAGCAGGGCAAATTACCTGATTTAATTTTACTGGACATACAAATGCCAGACATGGATGGCTTTGAGTTCTTAGAGCTCTATAAACAGCTGCCAAAAAGATTAACAGATGTTTGTTTAATGGCCATGCTTTCTTCTACTCTTGACTTCGGAGATATCCAAAGAGCTGAAGCTAGTTTACATGTGGCCAGACTTTTGAAAAAACCACTACTTATTTCAGATTTAGAAGATCTATTAAAAGCATTCTCTATCATATAGTTAAGCATCATATTTGTACTATAAAAAAAGAGCATATCCGTGGATATGCTCTTTTTTTATAGTAACCAGCTTTTTCAGGCTAATTTTTAACTGTGTTGCTTAGGCATTGCCTGATCTACATCTACTCCTAAACCTTTAGCTATTGCCATTCCTAAGCCAATATCTGCTCTAAACCAATGACAAAGTTGCAGATTGATAATCTTGTCGCGTTTAGGACCGGATATACCACTCATAGCACCAACAATATTGTTGATCATGTTTTGCTTACCCTCAGCATCTAAAACTTTACGGAAAAGATCTCCAGGCTGAGTATAGTGATCATCATCACCTAGCCCTGAATTCCTATCGTACCAGTCGGCCACATTCGATTCTAGTTCCCATGCCGGCTCTTTGTAACTTTCATCAGGTACTACATCACCAAAGCTATTTGGATAGTAATTTGGCCCCTCTTCTCCGTTTCCATCAACACGCATCGATCCGTCTCTATGAAAGTTGTTTGTTAAGAAAGGGCAGGTATTTACCGGGATCTGCTCGAAGTTAACACCCAATCTGTAACGTTGTGCATCTGCATAAGATAAGATTCTTCCCTGAAGCATTTTATCAGGAGAGTAACCAATACCATCAATCGTGTTTGAAGGTGCAAAAGCGGCCTGTTCAACATGAGCGAAATAGTTTCTAGGGATTTGGTTTAATTCTAAAACACCAGCATCAATTAAAGGGAATTCACCATGTGGCCATACTTTTGTTAGGTCGAATGGATTCCATCTAAATGTTTTAGCCTGCTCCTCTGTCATTACCTGGATTTTCAAACTCCATTTAGGGAAATCACCACGATCTATAGCATCTACCAGGTCCCGTTGTGAATGATCCATATCTGTAGTACGCATCGCATCCGCTTCAGGTCCTGTAAAGTTCTTTATACCCTGCTGAGTTTTGAAATGAAATTTCACCCATACTCTTTTATTATCCGCATCAATCATTGAATAAGTATGGCTACTGAAGCCATCCATATGGCGGTAAGAGAATGGTGTTCCTCTATCCGTCATCAATATCGCTACCTGGTGTAAGCTCTCTGGATTTAATGACCAGAAGTCCCATACCATAGTCGGACTCTTTAAGTTTGTACGCGGATCTCTTTTCTGTGTATGAATAAAGTCGCTGAATTTTTTAGGGTCTTTAACAAAGAATACAGGAGTGTTGTTACCTACCAGATCCCAATTCCCATCTTCAGTGTAAAATTTAACGGCAAACCCACGTGGATCTCTTTCAGAATCGGCACTTCCTTTCTCACCACCTACGGTAGAGAATCTCAGGAATACTTTACATTCGTTTCCTACTTTCGAGAAAATCTTAGCTTTAGTATATTTAGAAATATCATGGGTTACCGTAAAGGTTCCATAAGCGCCAGTACCTTTAGCATGTACAACACGCTCAGGAATTCGCTCACGGTTAAAGTGTGCCATTTTCTCGTGCAGAATAAAATCCTGTAACAATAAAGGTCCTCTGCTACCTACAGACTGCGTATTTTCGTGTTCAGCATAAGGTCTACCTGATGCTGTTGTCAATTTGCGTTTGTTTGTGTTTTCGTCTTCCATACTATATTAATTTACTTGTTCATTAAAAGAAACAATATAAATTTATGGATAATACCATCAGAAAACAAACTGTAAATATCTATACAGTTATAGAGGAAATCTATTGCTATAAGATATTGTGATCTATTAACACTTGTTCCAATTCCCTTGGATGCTTAGTCATTAATAAAGTATGCAGTCCGGCTAGCTTAGCACCTTCTATATGTTGCGGGCTGTCGTCAATAAACAAGGTTTCTGCAGGATTTAGCTTGTTTTCCTTAATTACTGATTCGAAAATCTCTACATTAGGTTTACGTAAATACATTTGTTGTGAATAATAAGCTTTTTCAAAAAGGCTACTATTATCGGCCATCCCAAACTCCTTTTTCAGATAGTCTACTATATAGTTATAGTGTGTTTCGTTATTATTGCTTAATAAGAAAGTTCGGTATTTTTGTTTAACCTTAAGTAATACCTCATGAATGCCTGGAGGGACTCCTATAAGCAGACTGTTCCATGCTGAATCAATTGCTTCATCAGTTAAATTGTTGTTAGCCGCAGCTTTACGAATTCCATCTCTAAACTGTGCAGGAGAAATTGCGGCAGTTTCAAAATCATTAAAAAGGTTATGGTGGCTTTTATGTGCGAAAAACTCGGTACTATTGGTAATTCCTAATTGTGCTAATGCTTCCTGTGTTCTTTTAAAATCTATTTCGAAGATTACATTTCCGTAATCAAAAATGATGTTTTTAATGGGCTCCAAATCTATTTATGTTAAAAGGTAATTATTAAGGTTGTTTTTCAAATTTAGACAATGTAATCTCAAATCATTGTCAGAATTCAGTATTATGCCAATACCTATTTAAATTTATCCCAAATCATACTTAATTGCATCATCCCAGCAAATTATCTGCCCTCTAAAATGCTTTTTAGCATTTATAAAAGGTACAACCAGCCATTCTTCAAAGTCTGATAACGATAAACCATCATTTTTAGCCATCTTTACTTTCTGTTCCTCACGAATAGGATAGCCATCTACATTAATCTCCCCATTTTCATTACACTCAAATGTCCAGATCTTTTTAATCTCAATTGCCGGTTCTAACTTTATAATTTTCGACATACGGGGTATATCCAACCATATTCCCGCAACAAACTGATCACCTACTTTCCAATCATTTCCTGACCTTATAGTATGCCCCTTAGATCCGCAATATATTCTAAAGTCCGGAAATAATTTAAGCCCTAATTGTTTCTCTATAGCCGCTAAATCGCAATTTATATTTTGATTAATTAGATTATTCAGGATCTGTTCAACAAAATAAGTAGGCTCTCCTTTTCTAATATGATAGTCAGAAAATATCCTTGTAAAAGTAATAACGTTCTCCATCTCAGTTAATTCATAATGTTTTTCGTAATTTTCGTATACAATTCTTTCATTTTGCAAATTTAAAACTTAAGCTCTCCTTTTATATCAAGCAGTTCATTATATAAAGTAGTAAATAATGTAAAGAAATGAATAATTATAGCTTAAACAACGGGGAATTAGTAATCAGGCTGCTTATTGCGGCGATATTAGGTGGCCTAATTGGCTGGGATAGAGAAAGAAAAGATGGTGTTGCTGGTTTAAGAACTCATATGTTAGTTTGTGTGGGCTCCTCTTTGATGATGATTGTTTCTGCATTTGGTTTTAAGGATATCCTTGGACAACCGTCCGTGGTACTTGATCCATCCAGAATCGCAGCTCAAGTAATCAGTGGTATAGGTTTCCTTGGTGCGGGCACCATTTTATTTCTTAGGCCACAAATTGTACGCGGACTTACAACTGCTGCCGGATTGTGGAGTGTTGCTGGCGTTGGACTGGCTGTAGGCGGCGGCTTATATCTGGCAGCAGTAGCCGCAACGATAATTATATTCGTGATATTAGCAATTCTAAAACCGTTCGAGAAAAGGTTTCTAAAGAATATTAAAAACCGAACAATGATCGTTTCTTATAATTCGAAGTTAATTGGACTGGCGCAAATAGATACTATTATGATTAAATATGAATTGGTTGCAAATGAGGTTCTCATCCATTCCAGTACAGAAAATGCCTTAGATGAGTTGACTGTGACCTTTGACAATAAGCCACCAATCTCTAAAATACTGTTAGCTGTTGATGAATTAAAAATAACAAAAGGAGTAAGTGAAATAACTACCCAAATGTGAACGTAGGCTTATATTGATCCAATTATCCTTAGCAACCACTTTTATCTATTATACCTTTAATCACCTCATCGAGTTCTTTAGCAGAAACGCTGAGGTAATCAAGCAGTTGTTTATCAGCAGGTTTCTGTTTAGTGTCCTGAAGTAATTCAATAATCCCAAGTATACGTGCCAATGGCGCCCTTACCAAATGTGTTTGAGCCCATGCAATGTCAAGAAGTCGTAGGTTATGCTGTTCCGTTCTTTCTAAATGATCTTTGATCAGCAAATTATTTTCAATTAAAGCTTCAGCATATTGCCTGTTTTCTAAGACAATCTTTAAAAGTGCACTTGCACGTTCTATAACTTTTAATTCGTCTTCATTTGGTTGCTTAATCTCATTATAATAAATAGCAAAAGTCGCCATCACATCGCCTGCAGAATTTATAATCGGTTGCGACCAACAAGCAAAGAGATCACAAGATAAAGCTAGTTTTCTATAGCCGATCCATCTAGGATCAATACTAATATCAGATACGATAATAGTTTGTTTTAAAAAGGCGGCAGTACCGCAGGAGCCCTCGTTATCACCAATCTTTAAGCCTTCAATTTTATCTGTAAAAACTTTTGGTACAGATGAGGGCACCCAGCTATAAATATGATTGTTTTTAACCTCCATAATGGTACATTGCATCTGAGGGAAAATTGACTCAATTCCTTTAACATAATAGGCTAATACTTCTGTAAGGCTTATTTCTGATTTTGAATTCAATTCCAAAACCTTTTTCTCATGCGATTCAAGATCGTGTAATATTTTAGTTGAAGTAATATCTAAAGCGATAATGATACGGGTATTTTCACCCCATGACGGAAGAGGCTTGCTTTTAATGTCGACATGAATAATTGTTCCATCCTTTTTAATATGTCTTATAATCGCTTTGTTCGGCAGTCCTGGTTTTACCTTTTGCGCTACCATTTTCATCATTGCAGAAACATCTTCTTCTGGCCAAAGCGCTTTAACATTTAAACAAAGAAATTCAGCTAATGTATAACCATAATCCTTTTGTGCAGCGTCATTTGCTGCCAATATTTGCAAGGTATGAGTATCATAAACCCACATAGGTACAGGGCTAAAATTAAACAGATCAAAATCTCTTTGCTGACCTGTTGGTAATTCATTGTCAATATTGGCGATTTCATCTGTTGTCGGCATAGTAAAAGAATTTAAAAGTTCAATTTACAAAATTATTTGCCGGTTATCTATATTGTAAAAAAAGCCGTTGAATTTCTCCAACGGCTCGAAATGATTTTTACACCCAATCGGTTAGCTTTAGATAATTACTTTTGAAAAACTCTTATATAATCGACCATCATTTTCTGAGGAAAAGAAGTTGTACTATCAGGGCTACCTGGCCATCTGCCACCTACTGCTACATTTAACAAGATAAAAAATGGCTCATGAAATTCAGTCATTGAAAGAGCTGTAATGTCCTGAGTATGGAACTCAATATCGTCTACCAACCAGGTAATTTTTGATTCATCCCACAAAAGTGAGAACACATGGAATTTATCATTAAAATTACCTTTAGGTAATGAATAAGACTTAGTTGGCTGGGCAAGTGTTCCATTGTTATCATAATGAATGGTTCCGTATGAGGTATTGTCTTTGCCCGGGCCACCGCCAACCAGCTCCATAATATCAATTTCGCCACATAAAGGCCATTCTTTGGTATCTATATTGGCACCGAGCATCCAAAGTGCAGGCCAGATTCCCTGCCCTTTTGGTAGTTTTGCCCTGATGTCAATCCGTCCATATTTAAATGTTTTATTGTATTGCGTTTTTACCCTTGATGAGGTATAATTGAAACCACCAAATGTTTCCTTCTTAGCCGTTATCGTAAGATAGCCCTCGTTAACACTGGTATTTTCTTTTTTATAATATTGAAGTTCAGCATTACCCCAACCATCGGCACCATTCCCCGACTCAAAAGTCCAGTCGGCTGTATTTAGTTCCGTACCATTAAATTCATCCCTCCAAACCAGCTTCATTCCTGTATAATTTTCAGGTGTCTGATAACCCTCATCGTTTTTAGCAACTACCACATTGATATCTTTTGTTATCACTGCTGATGAATTGTTTGGCCCATACGCAGTAACCTTAATCGTGTATGCACCACTAGCGGTATAAGTTACCGAAGCCTTTCCATCAGTAGAGCGGAGGCCCTCCTCATTATCACTTTTTCCAAAAGTAAAATAATACCGATCAGCATTGTTCGCTTTGGCGACAACATTAACAATTCCCGTCCCATCATTAGCAATGTCCACACTCAACTGTAAATTTAAATCAGTCGGTGCTTTCTCTGCCTTTTTACAATAAACAGTTAGAGGGAATAATAAAAGGAAGAGCAACCTGTATTTATATTGCAAAATCAATTTCATAAAAAGGTTTTTTAATAGCTATTAATTCTAATTTACGTAAAATGGAATATTTGCAGTAGCCACATTATTGTGTCCGTCTCTCACATATACAAACAAGCGATAAGCACCTTTTTTATCTGGTGATGTAATGCCTATTGTCCCCGTTTTGAGAAGTTCAAACTTAAATCGGACAGAACTAGGTTTGTTTTCATGATCCCCACCTTCACCAACCTCAGTCGCTTCAGGATACATTTCATAATGGTAATGTAATGGATCATTTTCAGGATCCATTACATCAACAATCGCTTTATAATTAGCACCTGCTTTTAACTGAATATTATTTACAGCCATTTTACCATCCAACGTGAAAGCGTAAATGTGCGGGGCTTTATTTACAGGGTAAGTACCTGTCCACAGGTACTGCATTACATCTACCACTTCAGACTCTTCACCTCTTTCGGTAAAAACCCCATACCAGGTGGGTGTTCTCTCCTGTTTCTGTCCCCATAAAAACACATATGAACCTAAGCACTTTTGCCTGTCTTTTTCCACAGAATACAAATACCTACTTTTATAAACGGCAGCTTTTTCCGTACTTGTTTCTTCTATAGGTGCTTTCCATGAGGTCTGTAAACTTTCCCAATGACCGGTCGGCCCCCATTCGGTAATCATATATGGACCATCCCAACCCAGAGCGGCAACCTGTTCCGGTAAGGTCGCCAATTCAGCATAAGTGTTGATGGCTAAAATATCAATTGCCGCTGCTTTGGCTTTGATATAATCAACATCATTCTTTTTTATTCCGGCCAGTACAGTACTAGTCGGATGATTTGGATCTTCTTTGTGGATCATTTCAGCAATATCATTTACAGCATCCCAAACCTTAGGGTTTTTATAAGAAAGATTAAGCTCATTTCCGATGCCCCAGGCTAATAATGCCGGATGATCTTTAAACTTCATCACTTCAGCCCTTACCAGATCAAATTGCTTTTTAACTGCTATAGGATCATCATAGTTAAAACCATGACGCTCTCCTCCTACAGGCAATCCAAGTAAAACAGTTAGTCCGTATTTCTTTGCCGAATCCAGAACCTGTTGTCCGTTCTTCGTGTCCCATGTCCGCACAGAGTTCCCTCCATAAGCAGCAATACGACTCATATAACCAGTTCCACCGGCACCTTTTATAAAATAGGGTTGTCCATTTCGCATAAGCTGGTAGCTAGCTCCTTCCTTTTTTACTTCAACTTTTATTGCAGATTTATTTTGCTGAGCAACCACAGCAAAGGGAAAAGAAAGTGATAACGCTGCACACAATATCTTTTTAAACATTATATATAATTAAATTATGGGGAATCTTATCGTGGATAATCTTCATTTTGAATCAATTTTTTATTTCTCTCTAACTCCATCTGAGGGATAGGCAGCAAATTATAATACTCTTTATATTGTCTGTTTTCCAGCACCTCTTCAGTATAAGTAAAACTACCGTCGCCATTCTTGATGATTTTAACTTTCCTTACCGGTTTATTAAAATAAGTTAATCCTAGCTTCCATCTTCTAACGTCGTAAAAACGGTGTTCTTCAAAAGCCAGTTCTACCCTTCTTTCGTTTCTAATCTTCTCTCTCATTTCAACTTGCCCCATCATTAATAATTCCGGCTGACCAGCTCTTTGTCTTACCTTGTTTATGGCAGCCAATACAGTTCCATCCACACCAGCAGCCTCATTTTGTGCCTCAGCATAAATCAAAAGAATCTCAGCATAACGCATATAAATCCAGTCGTTATTAGCCCCCTGATAAACATCGTCTGCAGTTACATACTTCTCGTCGATGAATTTTTTTAAACCATAACCAGTTTTAGTGCGATCACCATTTGTCGCTTTATTGGCATTTCCACCTTCAAAAGTCTCAACGGTAACACCTTTCCAGCTTGATCCGTTTCTAAGTATAGATTTATCAAGTCTGCTATCGCGATCCTTATAAGGGTCATTTTTATCGTAGTTAGCAGATGGATCAGTAATCAACTTACCATCTTTCATTTCGTAGCAGTCTACCAGGTTCTGGGTGGCATGAAAGCCGCCCCAAGCACCACCAATTACTGCAGGAGCTTCAATACTCATGGCCAGCTTCCAGGCTGTTTCATGCGTTCTTCCCGGTCTTGCAAATTTCTTTGCAAAAATCACCTCTTTATTTCCTGCCTTGTCCATAAATAAACGATAATAATCAGGATGTGGTTCATATACATTTAAATCCATCACGGCTTTAGCCGCTTTAGCTGCATCTGCCCAACGTTTGTTTTCATTTGACGGGTTATGTAACGGACTGGCGTAATACAACAGCATCCTCGCTTTTAAGCCCAATGCAGCACCTTTAGTAGCCCGTCCCAGATCAGTATCAGGATAAACTGTTAACAAATCAACCGCAGCAGCATCACATTCAGCTGCAATGAATTGAATAACCTCTTCAAAAGTACTTTTTGGAATAGATAAGTCGTCGGTAACCAATTGTTCTGTGGTAATTAAAGGAACGCCTCCAAAAGCTTTTGCCAACTCTGCATAACCAAAGGCACGTAAAAACCGGGCTTCGGCTTTTAATCTTGCTTTTAGTTTTTCATCTGTGGTGGGCACCGCATCAATCCGGGCAAGTAAGGTATTTGCCTTTCTGATAAGTACATAATTAGCCTGCCACATCTCTATAGACATGTTAAAGTTCGACGCATTTAAGTCACCTGCCTGAAGTAGGTTAATATTTAAAGAAGCGTGTGCTTCAATATCATCAGTCCCCATATCCAGTAATCCAAAACCTACCGACCAATCTTGTCCCAATCCGGCATCCCTACGATCAAAACCACTAAGCAAACTAGAGTAAATATTGGTTACAAACTGTGTCGTGAGCGTAATGTCTTTAAAGACTGCTTCATCAGATACGAAATTTGTTGGCTTAACATCTAAAACATTTTTACAGGAGTAAGCCATTGAAGCTATTAAAGCCAGGCTCAAAAACCATTTATTTCTTTTAGTAATCATTATATGCTGATTTAATACGATTAATAATTATACCCGTTCAATTTAAAACTGAACATTTATCCCAAAATTGAAAGTCTTTTGCTGCGGATAATACCAACCAATGCTACTTATATTTTCGGGGTCAACATTTAAAATATCCGTTAGTGTAAACAGGTTCTGTCCGTTTGCATATACCCTCACTCCTGTTAATTTCAACCTTGCTAAAAACTCGCTTTTAAATGTATAGGCTACTTCCACATTTTTAAGTCGGATATATGTAGCATCTTTAAGCCAGAAACTGCTGGTTACATAATTATTACCACTAGCATTTAAAGATAATCTAGGTAATGAGGCATTAGGGTTATCTGGAGTCCAGCGATCTAACCACTCTTCAGTAACTGTTCCGCTATTATAAAATGCCCAGGCAGAGTTTTGTGTTAGCATTTGCTGAGAACGTGCTGCACCCTGGAGCAAGAAACTAGCTTCAAAACCCTTATAATTTACGCCGGCACTAATACCATAAATGATTTCGGGCAAAGAGCCTCCACCAAGGTAAGTCACATCATAATCATCAATCACACCATCCGGAGTACCATTAGGGCCACTAATATCCTGATACTTGATGTCGCCAGGCCCGGTAGAAGATGCAAAGGCGGATGTTTTAGGCGAGTTATTATAATCGTCCATATCTTTAAAGATGCCGATCGCCTTATAACCATATTGTCCGCCATTTGGCCTGCCAGTAATCCTTTTACCCACTGGTACATTCTCCGCTTCAGCAGCTTCTATAATCTTGTTTTTCGCATAGGTTATATTGCCACTTACAAAATATGACCAATCTTTAGAAATCTGATTTTGATGACTCAACACCAATTCAAGCCCTTGATTGGTTACTTTACCAATATTCTCTGTTGGTAGGTTTGCCCCAAAAGAAAGCGGAACTGATAAATTACGGGTACCTAAAATGTCTTTTCTATCCTCTTTGAAATAGGTAAAATCTATCCCTATTAAATTGTTCCATAATCTGGTTTCAAAGCCAGCATCCATTTTTGTTGAAGTTTCCCATGTTACATTTGGATTAGCAATTGCTCCAGGTGTTAATCCGTTCGCTAGAACATCTCCAAAAGGATAGTTATTGGGCGCAAGATTATACCTGTTGTAGTAACCAAATCGACTATCAATTCTATCACTTCCTAATTTACCATACGATGCTTTAATCTTCAGGTAATCAACTGCTTTATTATTTTTCATAAACTCCTCACCAGTAACTAACCAGCCTGCAGATACCGCAGGAAAATACCCTGTTCTTTTGTTTGGTGCAAAGTTTTCGGACTCATCCCGCCTTAAACTACCTTGAATAAAGTACTTATTATCATAATCGTAATTAACGCGAACCGCCGCACTTCTTAAACCTGTTTTATCTTCAACATCAGTAAGTTCTTCATTTTTAGCAGGCCCAAAATTGAGCAGTTCTAATGCCGAGCTCTCATAAGAGTTTCTGGCACCACGCATTCCGCTACTCTGATTTTCTTTTTGTAAGAACAGTGCTAATGCAGAAACACCATGTTTTCCGAAACGATTTTCATAATTAATATGTGCCTGAAATTCTAAACCTTGTCCTTCTCCAAAATTCTTTGACAGGGAAGACTTTGACGGGGCAGTTGTTTCATAAGTGCCATCCGCATTTTTTACATATAAAGGCACCCAGGTATTCCATGTTTTATTATAATCAAAGTTCCTGTCGAATGCCATAACTCCTTTTACTGACAAGCCTTCTACACCAGGGATGTCTTGCACCAACTGAAAGTTAGTGAGTAAAAAATTCCCTGAAGTTCTGTTATAACCACTCTCTTTGCTAATCATAGCTAAGGGGTTAGGATAAGAACCCGGACTTGCTAAACGACCGTCCGCATACTTGCCCAGATAAATTGGAGGGTTACGTAAAGTGTGTTCAAATATTCCCCCCGAAGGTGGAGCAAGTCTACTTTCTAAACGTCCCGAAAGGTCAACAGAAAAGCGTGTAGTATTGGTAACTTCAATATCTAAATTGGTACGAACATTATACCTTTTATAGCTTAAAGATTCATATAAACCCTTTTCATCTAAATAACCCAATGAAGTAAAATACTTCACCTTATCTGAACCCCCACTTAATGAAACATTGTGTTGCATTCTAGGTGCATTTCCACCCAATACAAGGTCCATCCAATTGGTGCTTGGATACAGTTCACGATCAGCGCCAGTTCTAAAACCATCCAGGCGCTCCAAAGAAAACTCTGGAGTTGCATTTGGATTATCATTCAATTTTGCTTCATTAAACAACACGGCATACTCATATGAGCCTAAATTTTTAGGTAGTCTGGTTACTTGCGATGTACCATAATTAAAAGTATAGTTTGCACTAAGTTTTCCTGATTTACCACGTTTGGTAGTCACCAATACCACCCCATTTGCACCCTTTACACCAAATATTGCAGCAGATGATGCATCTTTTAAAATATTAACAGATTCTACTTCATTTGGATCCATCTGCGAAAAATCTCTGGATGAACGGACAATACCATCTATTACATACAGCGGTTCCATACTTGCCTTACCAAATGTGGCATTCCCCCTGATGTAAATCTGGGCGGCATCAGCCCCTGGCTCTCCGGCAGGCTGTTTGGTAATTACACCTGCAACACGTCCTGCAAGTGCATTCGTCAGATCACCAACCGGGCTTTGCAGTATTTCTTTGTTATTTAATGTAGAAATAGATCCCGTAACACTTGCTTTCCGCTGTGTACCATACCCTACAATTACAAGTTCATCCAATTCATTCTCAGCATCGTCCATAGTTACATTATGTTTACCAGAACTTGATACTATAATTTCCTGAGTTATAGTTCCAATATAGCTAAACACCAATACCGAACTTTTTGCAGGGATGCTGATGTTATAATTTCCATTAGCATCTGATGAGGTGGCAATCGTTGTACCTTTTAGCAAAACCGACACCCCTGGGATCGGAACACCTGTCTTATCGGTAATCTTTCCATTTACAGATAAGTTCTGAGCAATAGCCTGATGTATAAAGCAGGTGCTGATCAAAAAAACAATTAAAAGTATATTTCTTTTCATTTCTTTATTTATTAATAATTAAACAAATCCTGTTATTGGGCTACAAACGTGAACTGATGGACGGTTTCATTAGGTTTTCCCGATCTGAGTATCATCTTTGTATCCGTTATAGAAATAATCCTGTAGTTATTTGAACTAACATCTGTCACCCCGACAAAAACAGAAGGCGGAACACCAGGAAGAGTTATAGTGGCCAATCCTGCACCAGATACGACTGTTGAATAGGAGAATATAACATTGTTGTATGAGCGATCGGTACCACAAGCGTAGTTCGGCTGAACGTTGCCTGCATTAAATGTTGCCCCATTTGCATTATAACTGAGTTTAAAATCGTTGTCTACAAATGCAAAGGTATACACATCATCAGCCTGACAATCTGCCAATGAGCCTCCTCCAAAATACTCTGCCGGATTGTTTTCTGTACCCACAGTAATTGGTGCCATAGAAGTTGGATCTAATTTCCAGGAATGGGCAGTAAGCTTTTTAAACTCTTCACTATTTAAAATCGGAGAAAGGTCGTCGTTTTCAATAGAGACTTTAACAGTAGCGATGTCGTATCCTCCCTTTCCATAAGCATACAGTTTTACATCATAAACTCCTTTTTTTAAAAAGTAAGCTTCTTTATTTACGTCTCCCAAAGCCAGGCCTTGGCCGTCGCCCAGATCCCATTGGTAGCGATAAGCTTTTTCAGATGTACTCTGTAATAAATATGTGTTCACCTTTCCTGCAACAGGAGTAACTTTAAATGAGGCTTTTGCTGATTCACCAAGTTCTCCGGGAGTTTTTTCACAGCCTAAAAGTAAAAGCGATGCCAGTAAAACCGACAAGTACAGTTGCTTAATCCTGTACGGATGTTTTAGTATTTTCATAAAATTCACATTTGGTTGATTGATTGATTGATTGTGAAGTAAAGGTATTAACAGAAGCCTGGTTTGCTCATTTTAGGTATACATCAATACTACATCATAACCCTAAATAATGCATTTAAACGCAGTCTTTTTCAAAAAAAAGCAAATCATTAAAGATTTTGGTTACTTTTATTTTAACCATATGACCAGACCAACTCTCTTCTCAATTTTAATAATCACTTTATTAAACTCTTTTTCATTTGGGCAAAACCCTATTGGATTACCAGATATTACCCATTATGAAAAAACCACTTATGGTGCAGGAACTCAAAACTGGGCCATCCAACAAGACAGAAATGGTATTTTATATTTTGCGAATAATGAAGGACTACTCACCTTTGATGGCACTTACTGGAAAACTTACCCGATTCATAATAAAACCATTGTACGCTCCTTAGCTATTGCCGCAGATCATAAGATTTATATTGGTGCACAGGGTGACTTCGGATATTTCTCTCCTAGTGCAAATGGAAAGTTGCAGTATCATAGTTTGATTGATAAAGTTCCAATTAAGGATAAATCATTTGCAGATATCTGGGATATTGTGGCTGCTAAAAATGAGGTTTTCTTCCGATCGGAGAAACGGATATTTAAACTATCGAACGATAAAATCACTGTGTACAACGACGATTCGGAATGGATCTTTTTGGGTGTTGCCAACCAAACCATAATAGCTCAGGATAAAAAAAGAGGATTGCTGCAATACAAAGACAATAAATGGGTCGGCTTTCTTCAAAACAGCATCCCTCCCGGCTTCCGTGTTACTTCTGTCTCTTCCTATAATGCAGAAACTTTATTGCTGTCGACCTGGGAAAACGGCTTGTATACCATCAATAAGAATAACTTAAACAAGCTTAAAGATTTTCAATCTGAAATGTACAGCACAGAGCAAGTTGCCGAGGCCTTAAAGCTAAATGACGAATTGCTTCTGATAGCCACTAACATCAATGGATGCTATATTGTTAATAAACAGGGTAAAATCATTTATAACTTTTCCCGCAAACTCGGCCTGCAAAACAGCTCAGTCTTAAGTATCCTGAAAGACAACCACAATAATATCTGGTTGGGATTAAACAATGGAATTGATTTCATTGCTAATAATGATGCTATCAGACATATCAATCCAGAGGTCTTTGACGAAGGTGTAGGGCATACCTCTATTGCTTATCATAATGATATCTATTTTGGTTTATCAGGCTCTGTCTTTAAGCTACCTTTTAAAAGCACCGACGATATTAGTTTGCTACAAGACGCTTTTATAAAGATTTCAAATACCGACGGGCAAGCCTGGGGTATGAATATAGTTAATGACCGACTGCTACTTGGTAAGCATGAAGGTGCTTATCAGATTATCGGTAACAACGCAGTTGCCCTATTAAAAGATAAAGGTTATTGGGGTTTTTTAAATTATACACTTAACCAGATTCCTGTTATATTGGCTGGTAATTATACGGGTATTGATATTTTAACTGATAAAAATGGTTCACTGTCTTTAGCTGGAAAAATTGAAGGTTTCCATGAATCGGCCAGATTCACTACGATAGATAAAAACCAAATCATCTGGAGCTCCCACCCTTACCAGGGAGTTTATAAAATCGATATCAGTAAGCCATCAGCACCAAAAATCAAACTATACACCAAAGCAGAAAGCCTCCCATCAACGTATAATAATCACGTTTACAACATAAAAAACAGAATAGTAGTTACGACAGAAAGAGGCATTTACGAATACAATGCTACAAAGGATAAATTTGAACCATCAAAGCTGTTCAACCCACTTTTCGGCAGCCTTTACATCAGATATCTTAAAGAAGACCATGATGGTAATGTTTGGTTTGTTCAGGAAAAGAACCTCGGTGTCTGTGATTTTTCAGCAGCCAAAGCTAAACTCATCTTTATACCTGAACTAAATGGAAAATTGGTGAGCGGTTTTGAACATATCAATCCTATCAATAAAAATAACATCATTGTAGGTGCTCAAAAAGGATATTATCATATTAACTATGAAAAGTATTTAAAGGGTTTAAACAACCCAACAATCCGTATCAATCTAGTTAAATCCATTGGCAAGAAAGACAGTCTGCTTTTTGCAGGTTATTATGGAGAGGTTAATGAGCTGAAAAACCAACATACTATTCCAGAGATCAAATACAATTCAAACTCTTTTCATTTTGAGTTTGCGGCGGTTTTGCCAAAAAACCAGGCCAATATCAGTTTCAGTTATTTTTTGGAAG
Organism: Pedobacter hiemivivus; assembly: GCA_040393085.1. Lineage (GTDB taxonomy): Bacteria > Bacteroidota > Bacteroidia > Sphingobacteriales > Sphingobacteriaceae > Pedobacter > Pedobacter hiemivivus_A. Next base: position 43,452 of record JBEBUV010000013.1, read on the forward strand.
GGTTTGATAGTAAATGGTCCGAGTTCAGTAAAAAAACAGAGAAAGATTATACCAACCTGCCCCATGGTAACTATACGTTTAATGTTAAGGCTAAAAACAATTTCGGAGAAGAATCTTCCTCAACCACCTACAAATTTATCATTCTTCCGCCCTGGTACAAAACGGTTTATGCCTATATAGCTTATACACTTCTGGTAATCTACCTTATTTTCCTAATCTACCGCAGGCAGCATAGAAAGTTTTTAAGACAACGCGTAGCATTCCAGGAAGAGCAGGAACGGTTGAAATATCTTCACCAGTTGGAAATAGAAAAATCCGAGCAAGAGATTATCAAACTTAAATTAGCATCTACATCCATGCACCTGGTACAGAAACAGGAATTGCTTACTAAAATTAAGCATGACCTGAGTAAGTTGAATACAACTGTTCCTTCTGATGACAACATGTACGACTTAAGAAAGATCATTAGGTTACTTTCAACTGAAGAAAAAACAGGTGAAGGTTGGGAACAGTTCACTATATATTTTGATAAGGTACATGCAAACTTCCTGGACGGATTAAAAACTGTTTATCCAAAAATCACTACTAACGATTTAAAGCTTTGTGCCTATTTAAAACTGGGACTATCTACTAAAGAAATTGCAGAATTGTTGAAGATTTCTCCACGTGGAGTCGAAATAAGCCGTTACAGATTAAGGAAAAAGCTAGAAATCCCTGGAGATGTAAGCTTGTTTGACTTCTTGTCAGATTTCAAAAACGATCGGGTGTAAATTAAAAGAGGTCTTTCAATTATAATTGAAAGACCTCTTTACATTATCAGTTGATTAATGATAATTATGCAGCATTAATTGCATCACGCATTGCCTTGGCAGCTATTGCTGGATCTTCAGCACCATAAATTGCAGCACCTGCAACTATCACTGCTGCTCCTGCTTTAACAACAGCAGCCACATTATCGATGTTTACTCCACCAGCTACAGAAACAGGAACTCCTACTCTAGCAGTTTCGTCAATCAATACCTGGATAGAATAACCAGCTGTCCACTGCTCATCTAAACCAGCGTGAAGTTCTACGAATTCAGCACCTAGTTTAATAGCTTCGTGTGCACGTTTCACACGATCAGGATAACCAATAGTATCTACAACAACACCTTTACCATGTGCTTTAGCTGCTTTAACTGCACCAATGATTGTTGCATCACCGGCAGAACCTAATACTGATACCAAATCAGCTCCAGCTTTAAAAGCAATATCAGCCTCTAATTCCCCTGCATCAGCAGTTTTAAGGTCTGCAAAAACTAATTTATCTGGATGTGCATTTTTCATTGCTGTGATCACAGTTGATCCCATATTCTTAATTAATGGTGTTCCCAATTCAATGATATCAACATAAGGTGCTACTTTTGCAGCTAGTGCCAATGCTTCTTCTGTAGTTAATAAATCTATTGCTACTTGTAATTTTGCCATAACGATATATATAATTGATTTTAATTGTATTTATTCAAGGTTTGCATGCATTGTGAAAAGCTCATCTGCTGATATGCCACCCATTTCCCATAGGGTTTGGAATATAGCGTCTGTTAGCAGCAATAGGAATTGCTCAAACAAACTTCCTGCATATTGTCTTGATCGACTGCTTTGAAGGTTCATCTTATCAGCTGCAGGTATTAGTATCAGCAAATCTGACAGACTGGAAAGTGAGGAATACTCCTGTGTTGAAATTGCCACAATCCTGGCCTCCACTTGTTTTGCTTTTTCCGCTGCTCTTACAATAGTGCTGGTAGTACCTGATCCTGAAGCCGCAATTAATAAATCTCCTTTTTTTATAGCCGGTGTGGTAGTCTCGCCTACAAAGAAAACTTTAAATCCAAGGTGCATTAATCTCATCGCTGCAGAACGCATCGCAAAACCGGAACGTCCGGCAGCAGTAATAAATATTTGATTTGCAGACTTGATATGATGAACCAGATTAGCAACCTCATTAAGATCCATTTGTTTTAGCAACCAGGTATTTTCAACCAAAATCATTTCCAAATTGGAGCGTATATCTTTAGTAATCTGCTTCTCATTTAACTTTTCAACCTCCATTTTCTTATTTTTTGTTCCGCCATAAAAGTACTGTCCTCCAATTCGAATGGCCTTATACAATCAGCGCATTCTATGGGACTTTTTGGAAACTATAGGCGAAAAAAGTCATAAATAAGACATAAAAAAGATTGGTTTCCGAATAGTCCACCTTAATTTCCCAATCATCCAATGCGTTAATTTCAGAGTGCTTATCTTTAAAGCATGATGAATTCAGCACTACAGCCAGCATTAGAAAAATCGTTGATTTATATTCGGAATTTGGGCAATTGTCCGCCGAGTTACCTCAATGATCCCGGTAGAAAGGATTTCTTTGAGATTGTATGGTTGAACAATGAGGAAGCCTTGCATGCATTAAAGGATACAGAGTTGGATGCAAAAGGCGATTGGATTTATCTGATTCCACCCTACAGGGTTCATCAATTAAATAAAGCTGGAAAGAATGGCGAGCTGATTTCATTTAAAAGAAGTATGCTGGAGGAAGAGGATAAGGAGTTTTTTCTTGATCTTTTTAAGATCTTTAATGTACAGGGAGAATTCTCGTGTCTACGATTAAATGAAACCTCAGCGGCAGAGCTTTCGGGGATATTCAAATTGTTAGAGAAAGAATACAAGAGCAATAACATGATCATGGTTAAAGCCTTGTTAAAGGTTTTTCTATTAAAGCTGATCCAGGTTAAGGAGCACCATTTTACCGATCAGGATACACATCAAAAGCGGGTATATGAGTTTTTAATGTTACTGGAAAGCAACTATCAACTGGTTCGTAATACAGATTTTTACGCTGGCAAACTGGGTATCAGTACTAAGCGTTTAAATCAAATATTGAAAGATAAACTCGGCAAGACAGGGATGCAACTCATTCATGATCGACTTATCCTGGAGGCAAAGCGGAGTATAATTCATAGCGAAAACACGATTAAAGAGATTGCTTATGAATTGGGTTTTTCAGACCGACCATACTTTAGCAGGTTTTTCAAGAAGCAAACTGGGCAAACACCTGAAGAGTTTCAGAAACAAGCAAAAATGCATATTAAAGTAAAGTTCAACACTTTAGTTAGTGATGTAGCGGGGTAAAATAACCGACAATATAACATTCTATTAAGGTTACTAAACACTTTTATCTATAGCTTCTTTCAACCTTTTTATAGGCCATAATGCTGAAAACAAAGTGAGCAAGGCAGCCATTCCTCCTATCACCAACGATATTACCGTTCCATTGAAACCATATCCCGCTGGTACATTCAAATGAATCAGCAGCATTGCCAGTACATTTACAGAGAAAGAAAGCAAGCCATTAATCCCTGCCATTTTAAAGATAAATTTGTTCTTCGTTAATTCTTCAGGTACCACAAAACCAGCTTTCCCGTCTTCAGAAAAAAGAATTGTCTTTTTTAAAATATCAAAGGTGATGATAAATGGCAGTAACAAGGCCATAGGCAATAAAAACCTTGCAACATTAAACTCTCCCTGAAATAACTGTACAGGTCCCAACTCTCTTAAGGTAGCGTAAGGGATAAGGGTATTGAAAATAATATTGGGAATAATATAAATGAGCAGTCGCTTTCGTAGAAACTTCTTGAACGTGACATCTTCCTCCTTTTTAATATTAGACATAACTTACCCTAAATTTGCAAACAACAATTCTAATGCATATTTCCTAACCGCTTCCGCTTCACTTTTATCCAGAAAAGCATCATTGGAGTAAAAAGTAAAGTCCATCTGGCCTTTAAAGGTGCTAACCACTAAAGTATTAGCATTGCGCCATGGAAAGCCTACTGTCGGACTATATAACGTCTCCACTTCAAAAGAATCATAGTTTTCAGCAATACCCAATCTCCCCATATTAGAAAGCGTAAGGTCATGCGATCCATTGGTAGCACGTAGATATTTCACCATCTTTTTAACTGAACCATGGAAATACTCACTCATCACCAGAAGCTCGTGAACTTTCATTTTGGAAATCTTATCTGTCAAGTCTTCTTTTAAGCTTTTTGCTTTAGCAAAGAAATCTAGTCCCGTATTTTTCGAGAGTGGTAGTTCAGCTATCGGAGCAAACGCAAACATATTGTCCTCCTTAATCTCGGTTACAAACCGCCTCACATCCACTGGGCAAATCACTTTACCATGTGCTTTATCCCCCCTTACTACTTTAAAAGCTTCCATAAAGGCTACACATAATGCCGCATGTAACGTTATTCCTGCAACCTTACACCCTTTTACCAAAGCTATACTACGATCAGTATCCAGTTTCCAATGTAGCATATACCCCGCCCCTATAAGATGCTCATTTGTAGTCGATTTTAAAAGAAAAAACAGTTTAGCAAGCACTGAAAAAATCTTTGCTTTAAAAACCTTGACTCCCGTCTTGGAAAACGATCCAGCTAGTAATTCTTCAATAGAATTAAATGGCGGGTAAGGAATGAGATCTTTCTCCGGATGGTCTAAAAGTATGAGCATTTCCGACATCAGAGCAACGAAAGTTGTTCCATCGCAAATACAATGCGGACAAACCAATAGTAAATCTGAAACATCCTCCCCTTTTAGCCAGACTACTCTGGCCATTGGCAAATTAATTCCGTTAAACAAGTTTTGCCATTCCAGTTCTGATTCCTCCATCCATTGCTCATCAGCTGTTCTTTTCACAACTCTTACCGGAATCGTCTCCAAATCTGTACGCAATTCAAAATACGGAATACCTTTATGATCTTCTTTTAAACTACTCCGTAACAAAGGATGTTTTTGTTGAATTTTAGCCAGGGCAATATTCAAGCTTTCTAAAGAAACAACCCCCTTAATCTTCGCTGCAAAAACACAGTTTAAAGGTGTTGATTCATCAATATACATGATTCGTTCCCCTACAATCAGATTTCTTTTCATTTATTTGTTTTTTCTACTAGCAAAGCAAAGCCTATGTTGATTAAAATAATTCAGTAATAATTTCCATTAGTTTCTCCCGAATAGCCACCCCCTCATCATAAGGAATAAACCCTTCACTGGCGATGAAAGTAAAATCCATTTGTCCACGGTAAGTAGAAGTAACTAACGTGGTGGTATTACCTAATGGACCAATTACAGAAGGACTATACAAAGTCTCCAGTTCAAAATTTTTATACTGATGTGGGATATCTACTCTCCCTAAATTAGAGAACATGCAGTCGTTACTCGACTTCCCATACTTTAAAAATTTAGTAAAGCTATCCATAGCAGCATGCGATTCTTCCATCATCATGATGTTATCATAAGCATCCAGCTTTGCTGTTTTCTGATTGATATCTTCTTGCATCTTTCTCGCATTGCTAAAGAAATCTAGCTTTTGATCTGAAGAAACAACGAACATTAAACCAAAGGCAAAAATGTTATCTCTTTTTATCCTTGGTGCAAACCTTCTGATATCTACCGGACAAGATATTTTATTGTGAAACTGATCTTTCCTTACTGCTTTAAAAGCATCCAGTACCGCAGCACACAATACCGTATTTACGGTTACTCCTTCTGCTTTACATTTCTCGATCAACTGACTACTTAAAGCTTTTTCCAGCTTCCAGTTAATCATGTAATCTTTTTTGCGTTCTACCAGCTTTTTCTTAACCGGAATTAGCCAAAGGGCAAAAGTGGCTACCTTACCAATCAGCTTGGCTTTGATCTTTCTTTTTCTGTTTTTCAGGATATCGGCAGGAATGATATCATCCACTCCCAGAATTGGATCTTCTTTGCCAATATCTACAGATCCATCGTTTATTAACAACAGAAATTCTGATAAAATAGCCATGGCAGATCCGCCATCACAAAGACAATGATGTATCACTAATATGAATTCAGAAACTTCTGCTCCTTTAATCCATACCAGTCTCATTAAAGGACCTTTACGGGTATCAAAAGCTTTTCCCCACTCTGCTGTAGTTTGTAATTCCCAGTCTTTATCGTCCACACGCTCTGTTATCCGGATAGGGATTGGCAATTGATGCCCTTCCTTAACCACAAACCAAGGCATCCCCTGCTCATCCTCTACAAAAGCATTTAATAGCGGGTGCTTTTCCTGAAGCCTTTTTAAAGCATGGTGTAAACTTTCTTCAGTAAAATTTCCTTTAAGTTTTACTGGAATTACTGCATTAAAAGGGGCTTCACCTGTTCCATGAAGCATCCTCTCTGCAAATAATAATTTTCTTTTCATCTATCTGATTCTTGCTTTTTTGCCAGATGGCCTTAAACAATTAGTTTATAGCACTTAAGCTAATTTATAGGCTTACCACCTGCTCAACATTGGCAAAATCTTCCAGCAATTGAACCGCTTTATCATTTCCTCCGGCAGCAATAAATGTTTCTTTAATTCTTAGGGAGGCATTTCTATATTGAGGATTTTCCAATAGTTCAAAAACAGCTTTCTTCAGGTCGGCCACTCTTAATCTTTTGTATCTGATTTTAATACCGCATCCCGCATTCTCCATCAGCTTGGCCGTATGGAAATGGTCGTAAGTGATCGGCGTAATCAACATTGGCAAAGCATTGATAAAGGTATCGTTAACGGTATTAAAGCCCCCATGACAAATCACAGCATCCATTTTAGGCATCAATGCAGCTTGCGGAACAAAGCCACTAACGATAAAGTTATCTGGCCATTTCTCAAAAATATCAGGGTTTGTAGCAGCTATAATTGTTACCGGTTCATCAGCAAAAGCATCGATCAGCTTTTGGAAAAATGCTGCACGAATATCAACTAGCAATGTTCCTAAAGAAACAAATACCTTAGGTGTGGTTGCTTTTTCCAATCGCTCCCAGTCAAAAGCTACATCATTTGGTCGCCCTTTTACCGGACCTACAAATCTCATGTGTGGCTCCGGGTTCTCTATTCCAGCAAACTCTTGTGAGGTAAATACCAGGTTCATTTTATGCGAATGAATCAAAATCTCATCACCTGTTACACCAAACTCCGCCTGCAAACCTTTCACTAAGTTTTGCTGCCATTCAAATATTTTCGGTGCAGAATTAGCCGTATCGCCCATTACATCCGGTGGCACAGGAGTAGTGGTTACACATGGAATCCCTTTGATATGCGCACATAAGGCACCAGCAAAAGCGATACAGTCGTTCACAATTACATCAGGCTGCCAGGCATCTACAAAGTTCCCTAAGCCTTTCATCATGATACGAGCGATAGGAACATAAGTTTCTTCAAGGGCTAGCTTCATCACTTCAGGCCCCGAACACGAAGGCCCATCATCCTGACGTTTTAATATTTTTGCAAGTTCTTCCTGATACTCCACAAGGTCAGCTTCAGGATATATATATTCACCTCTTTCGGGGATATGGCTATCGGCAAGCGGTATCACGCCCAGCCATTTCACCTCATGCCCTTTGGCGATTAAGCTGGCGCCAATACTTAGCGTCGGACTGATATGACCAAAAAACGGGGGTACAACAAATAAAAACTTTGACATAATTTATTCTTTAATTTTTTAATAATCCAAGAGGGTTTAATTCTTCCCTGGAAGTATAATATTTAATTCTTCAGAAGATGATTCAAAACTAAACTCTTCTATAGGTGGTGCAGCACTCAATTCAATCAGCAAATCTGTGGCAGTTTCTGTACCTCCAGCCTCGCGGAAAGAGTCGCCCATTTGTACTGCAGCTTCCTTAAAGCTTACATTGTTCAATATTTCTTGTACTGCTTCCTGCAAGTGTTTCGCTTTAAAACGGTTAAAATTTAACCTCAATCCAGCACCTACACGCACTACTCTACCGGCTACGTGCGACTGATCATAAGCAATCGGCACGACCACCATTGGCAATCCTGCTGTTAAGGTTTCACAAACCGTATTGTGTCCGCCATGACAAACAACTCCATCAAGATGTGGAAGCAATTCCAACTGTGGAATACCGCGCTGAACAATAAAATTATCCGGCCAATTGGCAAAAAGATCAGGGTCAGAAACCACAACAACTGTCATTTCTGCACCACCAAAGGCTTCAATCACCTTTGTAAAAAAGTTCTTTTTATGTTCGTGGTCAAAGGTAGTTCCGATGCTTACCAATAGCTTTGGTTTTCCCTTCCCTTGTTCCAACTTCTCCCAATCAAAAGAAATCTGATCTACTCTTTTATGAATTACCGGCCCTACAAAACGATAATGATCTGGCAAGGTCATCTCTCCAAAAAATGCTTTTGAAGTGAGCACCATGGTCATCAGGTCAGAGCAGGCAATTGATTCCTCCCCTTCCAATCCCAATTCCTTTTGCATGTTTATGATCTGGTTCAACTCCCATTCATGCACTTTAGGTAGTTCATCCATCACCTTAATGGCAGCCGGAGCAGTCACAGATGTGGTATATGGAATTCCCAATTTCTTAGCTGCTACAGCACCTGCAAACATCTGATGATCGGTAATGACTAAATCAGGTTGATACTCATTTAAAATATGTACTATTCCATCATAGCTATGTTTATTCAATGGAATCAGCACCTCCTCGTACAAGAATTTAATGCTATCAATTCCGTAAACGATCTTCTTGGTGATGATGTCTAAATATTGCTCACTTTTCTGTTTCTGCTCATCATTTTCAGCATATTCAATAAGTAATAACTTACCTCCTTTTGGAAGCCTTGTTTGTAGGGATTGATCTAAACTAATCCAGGCCACCTCATGTCCGCGTTGCAATAAAACCGCGCCAATGCTCAACGTAGGATTAATATGACCTGTTAAAGGCGGGACTATAAATACAAATCTTGCCATAGTTTACACACTATAATTTTATTAATGATTTTTAATTCTTGTAAAATGTTTCCAGGAGCTCAGCAATAATTACAGGCTGCTGAATGGGTACATTATGGTCACCATCAACTTCAATTATTTCAGCTCTTTTTATCTGTTTTTTTAACTTTTTGCCAGCTTCCAAACAATTAGAATCTTTTCCGTATAACAGTAAAGTATTGTGTGGGATAGCTGTTATTTCCGGACTGCTAAAGAATTCCCTTTCCTTGATCATGTCACTTTTAATCGTGGTTTCATGGAAAAGGTATTCGTACATCCGATGGTTGCGTTCCATTTGTCGCTTACCCATTTTCACTTTCGTGGTATCGGTAAAATTGGCGACGTAATGCTCCAAAAACTCTCTACTGTAATCGTCGATGATGTCTCTCGTTTTATCATCGCTCGGGTCTGGTGCTTCAATAATGGCCATCTTTTTCACCTTTTCAGGGAAACGTGCAGCCATTTTTAAGGCGATCAAACCACCAAAACTATAACCTGCCAAATGAACACTGCTTAGGTTTAAATGCTGTAGCAAATCCGACAAATCATTGCTCATTTGCTCCAGATCATAACCATCAGCCATCCTTTCACTTAAGCCATGACTTTTCAAATCGTACATGACCACGTGAAAATGTTGGGCAAGAATCGGGGCGATATTAAAATAATAAACAGAGAGGTTACTAAACATACCATGAACCAGCACCAGCGTTTCTGTAGCACCTTTATTTAGTTCCTGAATGTGTACGCCTCTATTGTTTACAGTTATTACTGGCATTCTTCAATATAGTTAACGATTGTACCCAGGCTCAGATTGATCAGCTGATCAAGATCCATATTAGATAACCATCCTGTAAAATCGATCTGCTCTCCGAAGTGTGCTTTAATTTTCTCTGAAAAAGACACAATCTCTATACTGTCCATCTCCAGGTCTTTGGTAAAAGAACTTTCCAATGTAATGTCCATTTCTTCAACAAACTCTTCCCCAATTACTTCTGTAATAAATTGAGTCATCAAATCAAAAATCTCGTTGCTGTTTAGTTTCGCTTTTGAGTTTATAGTGTCCATCCGATTATATAATTATTGTGTTTAATAGTTTTTATGATAGTATTATTTATGCTTAATTCTTCGCCATTGATGGCTTCAATTACATACGCTTTAGGATTTCCTTGCAATCCTTTGCCCAGGTATTTTCCATAAGCCTCTTTAGCTACCCAAAAGCGGGTTGTCCATTCTGCCTGATCCTTACCTTCCAGTAAATACTGTTCTGAAGCTGAGAAAACGAGTTCGTAAAAACCCTGACTACGTTCTTCAATCCGCTCGATATCGATCCCAACAGGTCCATCATATCTCGCAATACCAACCGCATCGGTTCCTTTATGTGCAATTGAAATATGAATTCCCTCTGTAAGATCTCCATGCAGATAAGGTTTGTTGACTTCGTCTGATCTGATTTCGAATGCAATAGGATAGCAAGCAGTTGCTTTTCTTTGATTTAAAAGGTTCCTCACTGCATCTTTTACTGCCACACGACTGATCATCCACTCCTTCTTTTTGTTTGGCAGTAATGTATTGTGGTATTTCTTTTCGTCCTGATTGAAGTAACGTTTCAGGATAAAATCCCAGGAAACCATACGAGTGTAAGCGTTGTGGAACATAAATATTCCCGGCGCTACCTCTTCCGACAAACGATTATGGAGCGGTGACATCGATACCCGCCATAGTGCTTCATCAATTTCCAGACGTCTGTTTTGCCATCCTGTGATGATTGCCCAGATCTTATTATCTCTCTTCATGACAATATTCGCAGTTGCAAATTCATCCGTCAGTTCTGTGAGCACACAAGTACATTCGAAGCTACTAGCCTGATCGCCCATCTCTCCGAAAAACTCGATATCCTGTATTTTCACAGGAAAAGCAATTCTGTCTTTTTCTAGTGTAAGCTGTAGCCAGAGACCAAATAGTTGTCCAGCGTTATCCAATAAAGAACCTTTACCATTGCTCCCTTCAATGATTCCTATAATCCCTTTTTCACCTACTTTCACCAGTTTCTTTATACCCTGATATCCTGGACCATGAAACATGTGTTCCTCATAGATCTGGTGTTCGGTACGGTCGATATTTAAAGATTCACCAACATCAAAATTCTGCACAGGTGCGATTGCTATTTGATTGCTGAGCAATACTTCTGCATTTGCAAAACGTTCTAAATTGAGGTATACCAATTGATCTGTTTTCCACTCACCAGTTACGGTTTCCCTGAATGGTTTGGAAACATTCATCCATTGGAACACTTTGATGTTCTTTAGTTTATGCACATGAGATCCTGGCAATTGCTCTGCAGCAATCTCTCCGAACATTTCAAAGATCATGGTCATTGGAATCACCGGATCCATATCCTCTACACAATGCCAGCCTTTTGGTTGTCTAAGTAAAGAGTGATCAATCAGATAAGGGCAATTTTCCAGCGTTACATTGAGCGTTTTAGAGAAAGACAGCCTTTCTTTAGTGCCGTCGTTTACCGTATTAACAGGCACAGGCATTTCCATCGAAACCTGTCCTATTGCCGAAACTTGTCCAACCATAGGAACTTGTCCAAAGGCAGGTACAGCAAGCCCTGTTTTTTCCCTATTCTGGAAAAACTGAAGCATTTCTGATTGTATCCCAATCATTTCATCTACATTTTCCTGGAAAGCTTTCAACAATGGATGCGCATGATCTTCAAGAGCCTTGTTTTTTAAATTGTTGTCTGGAGCAATAGTCAGATTTTTCAAACCTTTAAGACCTGCAATAATCGGCAGCCCCAGCTGTAACTTAATTCCTTTCCTTTGTACTACTTCATTTTTATCATAACCCATAAAAGCCATCCCAGCTTCCTTGCCTTCAACAAATAAAGCGGCCAATACACGCTGTAATTGGGTAATACCCGACCTTAAAGGAACATTGGCAGAAATAGTACTACATCCTTTACCTTTCAGAGTATCATCAATAAATCCGATTAATCCTCCGGAACCAACCTGTATAAACACCCTTGCACCCTCCTCATATAAGCGTTCAGTGAGCTCGCGGAAACGTACAGGCTTAATCAAGTGCTCTACACTCAATTGTCTGATGGCTTCAAACCCTTCCGGGTACAACTCTAATGTAGTGGCCGACCACAATGGAAACTTAGTTTTCCTAAACTCCATCTTGCTCATTCCTTCCAGCATCAAGTCTAATTTATCAGCCACAAATGGTGAGTGAAAACCCGATTGGAAAGGTAGAATCTGATGAAAGATCTGCTTAGTTTTTAAGATAGGCACCAATATTTCCAATGCCGCATTGCTTCCACAAAGAATTACCTGCTGTGGACAATTATCATTTGAAAGGTATAAGTTTTCAATATCTTGAAGGATAGATTGTAACTGTTCAATACCGCAACCTACAGCGATAAATCTAGAGTCTTTAAGTTCAAAGGTTTCCGGATTCAGAAAGTTCAGTAATTGTAAAACAGAAGATTCTTCTGCCAGCTCTGATGACCTTGCTGCCAGCCATTCCCCTAAGCTGTGCCCAGCATTCATCTGTGGCAATATCCCCAGTTGTTTCAGCGCCGTATCCAGTACACTACTTTTGTTTAATATCTTAAGGGCCTCATTTAACAGACCTTCTCCTTTTGTATGATTATCCTGAGGGATGTTAAAATGAGCTGCAACGGTGTTTATTTCACCACCTGCCAATCCATCTAATCCCGGAAATACGAAAGCGATCTTGCCACCATTGCTTAAAACCGGAGCATTGCTATACCATATGTCCTGTTTATTACGCCAGGCCATATTTTTACTTGCAATCTTTAATGCCTTTTTTAACCTTTCTGATGTTGGGTTAAATACGGCCATACGGAATACACCATCACCAGGATTTCGGTCGCCCTTTTCTAAAGCAAGCAATAATTCCTCATGCGTATGGCGGGCAAGTAACAAGACCTCATCTAGCACAGGCTCGTTGGCCATTGTCACTAAATCAGATTTAAATGCGGCTCCAGTATTCACTGGAGACTCATATGCTTCCAATACCACATGAGCATTTATCCCACCGAAACCAAAGGCATTTACTCCTGCTACCTTTGGCAAGCCCGAATCTGCCCAGTTTTGAAGATCCTGAACCACCTTAAAACGGGTGTCTTCCAATTGTGCTAAAGGCTGCTTGCAATGCAATGAAGGTGGGATAATACCATGATATAAAGCCAAAGAGGCTTTGATTAACCCTGCAATTCCTGCTGCCGGCATAGCATGACCAATATTTGATTTCACTGTTCCAATACCTGCTTTAGGTAATAAAGTGTCATTTCCAAAAAACTGAGCCAAAGTTTCTATTTCAGTCTTATCGCCTAAAACAGTACCTGTTCCATGGGCTTCAATATATCCTATATTTTTGCTTTCTAAGCCTGATTTATCCCAGGCCTGAGTAATGGCTTTCAATTGCCCTTTTATAGATGGGCTCATCACACTTGTGCCGCTACCATCACTACTTAAGCCTACTCCTTTTATAACCGAATAAATCTTGTGTTGGTCTCTGATCGCATCTTCAAGACGTTTCAGTACGACGAAACCACAGCCCTCACCAATAATTAATCCATCGGCATTCTCATCAAATGGAGTGATCCGTCCTTTTTTAGAGAGGGCACCGAGTTGACTAAATATACTCCAGAAAGCAGCGTTTTGTCCGACATGCACACCACCTGCTATCACCATATCGCAGCGACCACTATTTAGTTCCTGTACAGCATGGTCTAAGGCAATTAAAGAACTTGCACAGGCCGCATCTAAAGTATAAGCAACACCACCAAGATTCAACCTATTGGCGACCAATGATGCTACCAGATTTGGAATCAATCCCATTGCTGTATCAGGTCCAAAACGTCCTTTTCGCTGCTGATATTCTTTCTTTACCTCATCAATTTCCTGGCCTGATAAATGAGGCATCAAGTCTTTTAACAAGCTCACAATTTGCTCACCTGTTCGTACAATTTCTATGGCACGGGTAGCACCAGGGCCGGTGTAATTCCCTTTACCAATGATGATTCCTGTTTTTTCAAGAGAAAAATTCTGATCAAAAATACCCGCATCGCTTAATGCTTTATGCACCAGGCTAAGTGTTATCAAATGATCAGGCTCTGTCCCCTCTACTGCTAATGGGAGAATTCCAAAGCTCGAGGGGTCAAACTCAAAATCAGGAATAAAACCACCACGGTTACAATAGAATCTATCTACACCTGACGCATCATTATCAAAATGTACCGGATCAATTCGATCAACAGGTACATCCTGGGTTGCATCTACTTTATTAATTATATTTTGCCAGAAAGTCTCAACATCCACCGCTCCCGGAAAAATGCAGGACATTCCAATAATGGCTACATCAGTTTTCTGCATACCTACCAGTTATTTCCTGCCATGATGAGTACCTGACTCTCATTTCCGTACTTCATCTCATTCACAAACAACTCCATTCCTTCTTGTAGTGGTATCATTGAAATACCTCTACGCTCGTATTCTTTTTCTAGAGAAGCAGACACCATTCCGGCACCTTTCCACGGTCCCCAATTGATGGACATTACCTTTCCTTTGATCTTCCCCTTTAAAGCCCAGGCATACCTGTCCATCACACTGTTTGCAGCAGCGTAATCCGTTTGTCCACGGTTTCCGTATACCGAAGCTATGCTCGAGAAAAAGGTTACAAACTGTGTATCTGCCCTTAATTGCTCGGCAAGCACCCTTAATGGCGTTACTTTAGTGTCAAATACTCTTTTAAAAGATTCCAGACTCTTGGCATGAAAGAGTTTATCTTCCAATAAGCCAGCACCGTGTATTACCCCATCTATACGACCATATTCCTGATATACATCGCTGATCAATTGAGTCAGTTTTTCTTCATCGCGCAGATCTAATGAATAATAAATAACAATAGAACCATTCAATTCCATTGAAGTGATAGTTTGAAGTATCTGGTTATTCTTATAAATTCTTGAAGTTTCCTGTTCTATCTCCGCCGGTTTTTTGGATGAGCCAATTTTGATCAGGTAGGCTCTGATTTCTTCTTTTGTTTTCATCAGATAAAACTGCTCCAATCCATTTGACCTTGGGTCAGGAGAGCGACCTACCAGAATATATCTACAAGGATAATCTTTAGCAAATCGCATCGTCAACTCTGCTGTAATACCCTGAGCACCACCAAGAACCAACACTACTGCATCCTTATTAAGCTGAATATGAGCATCTGTATTTCCGATGGGTGACTGAGTTGGAATAAGTTCCAATGTTTGTCTGTTCGTACCATCATAAATAACCTCTGTTGGTTGATCTGGATTTAATACCTCATTTAGAGTAAGTGTTGAAATTTGTTCTGTATTTAACTTAGTGGTTAAGCTCAACACTCTGAATTTAGTTGCATCATATTCCTTATCCAGACTTTTAAATAGTCCGGAAAAACCTTGAAAACGTCTGAGCTGACTTGTGCTTACTGTACCGTTTATATGGACTTTCGTATCTGAGATTAAATAAACCCATTTCATACTTTCCAGATCCAGGTCTTTAATCATTCCTATACAATCCATAATACCAGTATGATTTGCTGAACTATACATATTGAGCATCAATAATCCCTCATAACCTTTCAGATTACTACCCAGAGAAACAAATTCTACTATTGCACCTTGCTCTTCAAAAATGGATTTTATTGCCTTAGCTTGTTCTCCTTTATCATCTGTAATTGCAAAGCGTACTCCTTTAAGAGTTATTGCCGATGAATTTAAAAACTCTGAGGGGGTTAATTCAAAACGAAGTCTTGATAATGCTACTGTTTGATTTGAACTTTCAGCACTATTGTCAATGATTTTTTGAGCTTCGACAACAGGTTCAAAGCTTTCAGATTCAACATCTGCAATCCAGTTTACCAAGCCGTTAAGTGTTTTAATAGCGGCCAATTTTTCCATTAAATCATCATCAGCTTCATCACCTTGAGTAATTCCAATTTTAGTTCTTAGCTCGCCGATGATCTCCATTCTTTTAATAGAGTCAATACTTAAATCAGCTTCCAAATCCAGATCCATTCCAAGCATATCCTCCGGGTAACCAGTTTTATCACTCACTACTTGTAATATCGCTGACTTTATAGCTGCCTGACTTAATTTCTGAACTGAGTTCTGTACCGATATATTCTGCGCTATTTTACTTTCATTTTCTGTAACTAGTGTTTCAGGAATGGCTGCCGAAGCGGTATTGATATTATTTTCCTTAATCCAGTTCAGCAGGCCATTTAGGGTTTTAATTCTGGCCAGTTCCTCCATAAAGGTATCTTCGTTTTTATCGTCCTGACTAAAACCACCTAATTCCGTACGTAAGGCACCAATAATTTCCATCCTTTTAATAGAGTCGATACTTAAATCTGCCTCCAGATCCATTTCCATACCGAGCATTTCATGCGGATAGCCCGTTTTATCGCTCACAATCTGCATCAATACCATTTTCACATCAACCTGTACCGAAACAGGTTTTGCGGATTGAATATTTATTTTGGCTGTCGATTGATTAAACACTTGTGCTGGTGCAGAAATCACTTGTTGAACGATTGGCTCTGGCTTGCTGATTTGCTGCTGAAATATACCCGGATTTACCATAGATGGCTGTTGTCCTAGGAATGTTAACATGACATCACGCTGTGCCTGAATCATCATTTTCATGCTGTTCAAATACTCCTGCATCATCTGTTCTGCCCCATTGGCCGGGCTGTTAATGTATGTAGTTCTATCTTCTATATTTTTCAATTTCAATGGTTCTATAATTGGTAATGCACCATAAGCAGGTAGTTTGCCTACAATTGGTACTGCATGTTGTCCGTTTACAGACCATACAGTAGCACTTTTTTTATACTTTTCAACTTCGTCAAGGTTCAGCAATTTTGCTTCACGACCTTCAAAAAGCTTTTCAATTTTCACATCACGACCAGTAGCCATATAAGCAGCAATGGTACAAAGCAAATGTGTCATTTTGTTATGTCCCTTATCCTCTGTATGCAGCAGCAATTCATCTTTAGCAATACTTGCTTTTAATAAAGTACTGAGTACATTCCCGGGTCCTACTTCTATAAAAATACGAGCACCATCGGCATACATCTGCTGTGCCTGTTCAACGAACCTTACTGGTTTCACCAGATGCTCTGTTAATCTTTCCTTTACAGCATCTGCATTTTGAGGATATAGTTCGGCAGTGGTATTAGACCAGACGGGTAAATTCAGGTCCTTAAAATTAATCTGGCTCAGGGCTTCATTATAAAGCTCTTTAGATTTCGCTACTATCGGACTATGGAAAGCACAAGCAACCTCTAATGTTCTGAACGAGATTTTTTCAGCTTTTAATCGTTCTCCTAATTGCTTAATTCCAGGCGTTGTGCCTGCAATAACCAATTGAGTTGGAGAGTTAAAATTTACCGGATAAACATCATCTAATCCATCAATTAATTTTAACAGTTGTTCCTGATTGCCATTAACTGCCATCATAGCTCCCGTATCATCCCCATCTACCCCATCTAAAATTGCTTTTGCACGTTGCTCACTCAAATAAACCAATTGATCTTCATGGAAAGCACCGGCAAAACATAAAGCAGGCAATTCTCCATAACTATGTCCGCCAACCATATCAGGTTCTATACCTAAATCTTTAAGGAAATTGGCAAGTGCCAGATCTACAATTCCCAATAGTGGCTGTGCCATACGGGTATCTTTAATCCTTTCTTTTTGGCCTTTTAAGGATGCTTCATCAAAAACAGTATTCGGGAATAGTACATTTTGATAACTTTCTTTCCCTTTTAAAAGCTTTCGCATGGCCGGGAAAATGACAAACAAGTCTCTTGCCATATTGATGCGCTGACTCCCTTGTCCGGGGAACATAAAAGCTACTTTACCTGCTTTCTTTTTGGTGATATAAGTATCTACACTTTCTACTCCAGATATTGCCAGATCAGTTTTCATGATCAGATCTTCAAGATTATCGATCACCATACTAAACTGTACCGGTTTTTCATTTCCTACAGCCAAACTGTAAGCGATATCTTTCAAAGGAATGCTGTCGTTGCTTTCCAGCAAGTTCTTTACTGTAATCAATTTCGCTTTCGCCTCTTCATATGTATCTCCTCTGAAAACAAAAAGCTCTGATGGCCATGATTTCAATACCGATTGATGATTAGAAACAAGATTGCTACTTTCTATAACCGCATGGAAATTTGTTCCACCAAAACCAAAGGCACTTACCCCGGCATAGCGTTTACTTTCCATCCACAGGCTTGCTTCTGTATGAAAAGCAAAAGGACTTATTTTACTGTTATAATAACTGTTAGGTGTTTGTAAATTTATGGTTGGGGGCTTTATACCATAATAAGTGGATAAGCTTGCTTTTATTAGCCCTGCTAGCCCTGCAGCACATTTAGTATGCCCAATTTGTGTTTTTACAGACCCAAGGTGTGTTTGATTAGCAACTGCTCCAGATTGATTTAGCATATCTGTTAGGGCACTTAACTCTGTTCTATCGCCAACCACAGTTCCTGTTCCATGGGCCTCTACCAAACCAAGTACAGATGGAGAAATTCCTGCCTGATTATAAGCACGTTCTAATGCTTTCACCTGTCCGGATTTACGTGGTGCAGTTAAGCCGAGGCTTTTCCCGTCACTCGATCCACCTATTCCCTGAATTACGGAATATACAGTATCTCCATCTCTAATCGCATCTTCATGCCTTTTTAAGACCAGCATAGCTATACCCTCACCCAGTGCGATACCATCCGCTTCTGCATCGAAAGTTGCACATCTTCCTTTACGTGAAAGTGCGTGTGTACTGGAGAACATCAGGTAATCATTGATGCCATTATGCAGGTCTGCACCACCAGCAAGCACCATATCAGATTTCTCCAGATATAATTCCTGACAAGCCAGATCCAATGCCGCTAATGAAGAGGCACATGCTGCATCTACAGTAAAGTTCCGACCGCCAAGGTTTAAGCGATTGGTAATTCTTCCAGAGATCACGTTTGCCAATATTCCTGGGAATGAATCTTCTGTTGTTTTGGGCAGGGATAAATCCAGCTCTTCCGGCATTTCGCCAAATACCTGTTTGTAAAAACCTCTGAAACTATAGCTATTTGCAAGGTCATTTCCACCTTCCGCTCCGATTATTACCGATACATTTTCTGCGTTAAAACTCCCCTCTTTATAACCCGCATGCTCCATGGCCTGTTTGGCCACCATAAGGCTCAATAATTGGGTTGGTTCAATTGCCGCAAGTGAAGATGGTGGAATTCCATAATCTAAAGGATCGAAGTCAATCTTGGGGATAAAGCCACCCCATTTAGAGTGCGACATATCACTCGCCGTAGATGTTGGATCGTAATATAATTCTTTATTCCAGCGCCCATCAGGCACCTCTGTTACCGCATCTTTTCCGAGCACAATATTGCGCCAATATTCTTCCAGATTTTTTGCTCCAGGGAAAATACAAGCCATACCAATGATTGCTACATTAAGGGATTTTTCTGTGGCTATAGGGGCTTGTGATAGCTTAGCTTTTTGCACATATTGGTAATTTCCATCAACAACGTCTTTATGTAGATCGAGGATGGAGACAATTCTATTACACATGGAGGCCACCTGACCAATCATGTACATGCCCAGGTCTAATTGTTCTTGTCCAGCTATGGTTACTAGTTGGTCGCCTCTGCGCTCAATTCCTTTGGCTGCTATGCGCAATCGGCCCACATTAAGACTTTCGAGTTTAGCCCAGATTTCCTTTTTATCTATTCCTTCTTTCTGAAGTTTTTCTTTTTCTGTATTAAAAAACTCAGCAAATGGCGAATTTAAGCACCTGGTTTCATGGCCTGGTGCAGTTTCCAACAATACGGTATCACCAGATAAACGAGCCTGTTCCTGAAACTGATCCTGAATGGCTCCGGTACTTACTGCTTCCTTAGTATACAAGTAAGATGTTCCCATAAGCACCCCTATTTTCACACCTTTAACAGCTAAAGGAGCGGCCATTACAGATATAAATGCAGTTGATAAAGCATCATGAATTCCTCCGGCAAAAAAAACGCTGATTTGCTCCGGATGATCCTCCTTTAACAAACGTTCAATCTGCTTTTCCCAGAGTACCATGCTCGACAATGGGCCTACGTGACCGCCACATTCTCTACCTTCAAACACAAACCTTTTGGCTCCTTCTTTCAAGAACATATCCAACAGTGAAGCTGATGGTACATGTAAAAAGGTTTTTATTCCTAGTTTTTCGAGAGGTTTAGCTTGTGATGGTCTTCCACCTGCAATTAAAACTACAGGTGGTTGATAAGTCTTTATGTATTCCATTTGCTCATCTCTCAAATCCTGCGGTGCAAAACCAAGAATACCTACTCCCCAGGTTTTATTTCCAGCAAGTTCCTTTGTATCTCTGATCAGATTTTCGGCTGTCTTTCCCTTTAATAGTGAGAGAGCAATAAAAGGAACTGCACCTGCCTCTGCAACTGCATTGGCAAATGGGGCGACATCACTAACTCTGGTCATAGGCCCCTGTGCAATCGGGTAAGTGATGTTCAGATCTTTGGCTAATGGGTTATCAACACTAATTACATTCAGTGATTTAGCTTGATTTAAGTGACCAAAAATAGCCTCCTTAATACCAAACACTAATTTATCGAGTTTTTTATAACGATCGACAAGATCTACTGACAAAGCAATATCTTGTCCGAGGGGGAGATAATTTTGCTCCAGGTCAAAACCATTAAAGCACTTTTCAAGGTCCTTTTCTGTAGCTTGATCTTTTAATATAGGTGAATTTGGACGTACCAGTACTCTACAATTGCCAATTAATCTGGTTTCATTTCCATTTAACTTCTCACAAAGTAGTTTAATCTCCTTAGGAGCAGTACATTCAGGAAACAAAGTTAGCTGACTATCCAATACTACACCTGCAGCACCCGATGCAACTAATGCCGCAGCTGTGTGTATACCCACACCACCTTGCACATATACATCGATGTTTTTAATTTCTTTTATTACACGCTGAAAAAGGATATAGGATGACTCATATCCTACTTTCCCGGCACCTTCATTACCTTTTATAATGATACCTGCCGCACCATCGGCTTTGGCTTTTTGGGCTTCATCAATATCATGAATCTGGTAAAACAATCTCTGTTGTTTATTTCCGTTAAACTGTTTTCCATAGGGCAAAACAATCATCGTCACCTGTTCAGGTAATACAATATTTTCAAGATTTTCAGAAAGTAGACAAACGCCAAATTCTTCCGAAGATTTTTGTGTAAACTGCTCTAGTGCTTCAACAGCCCTTACCCTATCTCTACCGAGATGAAGTACAGGAAAAGCCTTTGCATTTGATAAAGAGAGTGCGAGATTCACATCTGGCCTTTCAAACGGAGTTATTCCAATAATTAAGGGAGTTTTCATCAGTATATAATTTGATTTTTTAATGGTATGAAGCTATCATGAGTATAATTATTGCTATTTGTAAGCTAATGCTTATGATGTTTTCATATAAATTAGGGATGATTAGGGTTTCATTTTATAATTCGAAAACTAATGGAGTCCATTGACTTATAGATATACTATTTCAATAAGAAAACACCTTGATTTTTGCTCAAAGGAAACTATGTCAATAAAACCATACATTTTCGTGTAAATAATTCAATGATATGGGCAAAACTACTACTATAATAATGGGCTAATGTAAAAGGAGGGAAAATGAACAAAAAGAACAGGAATGAATGCTAAGATTATAGAAAAAGGGCTTATCCAATACTTTTGAGCAATTATCTCAGCTCATAACCTGATACAAATCGACCGATTTGCCCGTCTGCATTAATTCCTTCAATTACAATTTTAAACTTACCTGTATAATCAGAATTATAGAATTTCAATTCAGTTTTTTTATCTGGTGTTGTAATCACCCTGGGATTCCAATAGATTGCCTTTCTAAAATCGTTGATTTCATTTTTCTGTACATCGTATTCTGGAGAATAAAACGTTCTATATTTCTGAAAACCCAAAACTGAAAAAGGAAAAATTCCTTTGGCGGTAATATCTGCGTTAGTATATCCCTTTCCTTTTTTCGATGTTATGATTAAAACACCCCCAGAGCCATTTATTCCATATAGTGATGCAAATGCGCCTTTTAACACTTCTATACTATTCACATCATTAGGATTAATATCACTAACACTAAAACTCTCCTGATTCAAATGCATACCATCCCAAATAACTAACATTGGGGCTGGTTGTGGAAATTTTTGACTTAATGAAGTTGGCATATCTCTGGAATAGATCTTTCCAGCAAATGTTTTGAGTCCGTTAACATGATTCAAAAGATAGGTACTTAAATCATGTGTAGTTTCCAAATCTTTAGCAAGTACAATTACATCTGCATTTCCAGGCCCATTTAGGTTCACAGATTCTGTTATTGGCCCTTTTTTTTGAGCAACAATATTAACCTGATTTAAGTTTGTTCCATTTAATTTGTGGTCAAGGTCATCAAGCTTTTTATTTTCAATAGACGAGGTATCTGGATGTATAAAATATGATTGAATCTGACTTGGTTTAACGATTCCTGATTGATGTTGATCCAGGCCAAATACCTGGATTTTAAGGTTTCTCTTTTCTGTGGCATTATTGGTCGACACAACGAAATATGCGGTATCAATGATATCTACATTATTAAATACGAACTGTCCCTCTTTATTTGTTTTAGTTTGAAAAACATTTCTATTTAATCCTTTCTGAAACAAGGTTACTTCACCATCAACATAAGGTTTACCAGATTGAAGCATTACTTTTCCTCTTATTTCCTGATCAACATTTTTCCGGTCTACAATAATAGGCAGTTCATTTGAGAGTCTATCTTTCCATGAAAACCGTCTCCATCCTTGAGTGAGTAATAGGTTATCTAAATTTCTGGCTGCTAGTTTAGTATCTTTCTTATTGAAATAAGCGTTTGGTTTCTCAATAAAGCCTTTTAAATCTGTCGTTAATAATAGATCTGAATAAATCGAGTGCTCATCATCATCATCAAATGGGTATGCCGATTCACTGTATACTGAAACAGAAAGACTTCCTATTTCGGATTGATCATCTATATTTTTTAAGTCGACCAATAGATTTACTAACTCCCTCTTTTGATAATTCTGTTTAACATCCACTTCAATTCTTAGTAAGTTATCATGATTACAAAAACTTAAGCGTTCTGCCACTGGTAATCCTTCTGAATTAAATAATGTGAACTGTATTATTCCAGTATAGAAAGTAGATTTTGGAATGGATAAGTCATAAACGGATCGGGATAAATTTAGCTTTTGGGCATAACGTACTGCCCCATCCTGAGCAGCGATTAAAGTTAGCTGACCAATACTTAGATCTGCACTTGATTTTACATTTAATTGCAAACTATCTTCTGTAGAAATCACTTCAAATTTATAACCACTTTCTTTAGCTTTGGGTATTTGAATTTTAACCGTCCGATTGTTTTCTCCGGTTAATTCTGCCGTATACTTTCTTCCTATTTCTGGTTTAAATTGAAACTTACCCATTCCGAGGTATTCAGAAGCAAATAGTGTAATTATTTTTCCCTTATCGTCCACGATATTACCTTTTACAGCTACTCCCAATCCGTTAGTACCAATAGCTTTAAAGGCAACAACAGACGACAAGCCTTCAACTAAATCTCCACTTTCAGGGAAAAAGCTTAGACTAATGTTTTGATTTGGATTGTTTGAAGAAGCATCTGGTTTGTTTCGTATAATCAATTCTCTTTGGAAATAAAACTCATTGCCAAACATTTTCATGGAATTGGTATAAGCTCTCAACAGGTAATTCCCTGATTTTATTGTTCCTGAAAGACTCAAATATCCATCTGCCAACCCCACATTAAGTTTTGTTTTGACTTTACTGACGACATCTCCTTGAGCATCGATCAGATCAACCGTAAGGCTTTGCGAAATAAGTGAAAGCCTGTTTAGGTTTGCGTTAATAACATAGGCTTTAAACCAGATTGTATCATTAGTTTTATAAAAAGGTTGGTTGGTATGGATATGTACTTTCTCGATTTGATTTTTATCCAATAATGTTTTATATGCTGATAATCGGGCTACTAAACTCTGTTGAGCATTGGAAACAATAAATATAAATAGCAAACAACTTGTAAAAAATAACTTAAGATAAATTTTACAAGTTACTTTCATGATTGCTTTCTACTTTAACATTTTTCTACATTTTTGATTCATAAATATAATCATAAAAAGAGAGAGTGCATGCTAATCATTCCTTAGTTTTAAAGCAGAAATTGTAGTTTTTTTTAATAATTTGCGGATATAAAATCTGCTATGAAATTATTTTTTATTACCAGTCTGCTGGTGTTATCTATCTCTGTACAATCTTATGCACAAGATTGTAACTGTAACGAAGAATTTATTCAAATAAAAAATAAGATTGAAAAAAGTTATGCTGGTTTTCGGGATAAGGTAACCCGTAAAACTAAAGTAGAATATGATCAGCACTCTAAATTAACTCTTGATCAATCAAAATTGATCACCAAGCCAGCATACTGTCTTGATCTGATTAATAATTGGTTAACTTTTTTCAAAGATGGTCATATACAAATCGGTAGAAACCGAATAGCTAAAGAAAAAGAGAATATTGGTTTACAGCGACGTATTAAAGACATTGATTTTTTTAAACTTTCTGATTCTGACATTTTAACACTACAGCGATCTAAAGGTTTAACGGGAATATATTGGAATGAAGATTCCACATTTCGTATCGCAGTTGTAAAAAACAAAAACAGCTTTCGTGATTATGCAGGCGTTATTATTTCCTCAAAATTAAAAGAATGGACACCGGGGATGGTTATTCTAGAGTTCAAGCAGAATAGTGATACTATTAAAGGTATTGAGTATGATAAGTATTTTATCCCTATTTCAGTTTCTCTTCAGATCAAAAGAAATACACTAAGTAAATGGCAAAGAGAAAACACCAAAAAAGGTATTCCAGAAGTGATCAGTAAAAATGTTATAGATGGCAAACTACTTTCTGAGAACACACTGTATATGAAAATTGGTTCATTTAATCAGAACTTTGCAAAAGACATAGATTCCCTGTTTAAAGCAAATAAGGCAAATTTAAATAAAATGCCTAATCTAGTTCTGGATTTAAGAAATAATGGTGGCGGTGCAGACTTTTCGTACAAACCTATTGTGCCATATCTTTATACTAATACAATTAAGCTGATCGGTCCAGATGTACTTTCTACTGATGACAATATAGCCGGTTGGGAGGCTGTAGCTACAACAGATGGCTTGTCGGCCGGACAAAAGACATCAATCCATGAACTGACAAAAAAAATGGAACAAAATAAAGGAAAAATGGTCTCTATAAATGAGGATAGAAATTTATCTATAGATAGCATTTCTCTTTTTCCTAAAAAGGTCATTATTTTAATTAATAAACATTGTGGGAGTTCTGCAGAAGAGTTTCTTTTACTCGCAAAACAAAGTACCAAAGTGACCTTAATGGGTGAACATACTGCAGGTATACTTGATTATGCTAATATTAGAGGTTCTGAATTTAGCTGTATGCCATACATGATTTATTGGGCAACATCAAGAAGCAGAAGAATTGATGTAGGTTTGGGTATCGATAATATTGGGATAAAACCGGATGTTAATTTAACTGAAAAAGAAGATTGGGTTAAGCAGGCTAAACATTATGTAGAAACGCATGGAAAGTAGTTCTGTCAGGAGGATATAACTACCGGCTACTGGCTTGAAAGCAAAAAGGATTATAAAAATGTTTTATAATATTTTTTCCTAAACCAAAAGGCCAGGTTTACTAATGCGATTAATACTGGAACTTCAACCAATGGCCCAATCACACCTGCAAAAGCTTGTCCCGAATTGATACCAAAAACGCCAATTGCAACAGCAATAGCGAGTTCAAAATTGTTACCTGTTGCCGTAAAGGCAATTGCCGTAGTTTTTGAATAATCCGCACCAAAATATCGCCCTGCAAAAAAACTAATCACAAACATAATGGAGAAATAAATCACCAGAGGAATTGCTATCCTTATTACATCCATAGGAATTTGAACAATGAGCTGGCCTTTCAAACTAAACATAAGAACAATAGTAAAAAGTAGTGCAATTAAGGTAATTGGAGAGATGAGTGGTATAAATTTATTCTGGAACCAATCTTCCCCTTTAGCCGCAATCAAAGTATATCTGCTGATCACCCCCATTGCAAAAGGAATACCCAGATAAATTCCTACACTTTTAGCTATTTCAGCAATAGTAATGTTTACATCTAATCCCTGAAGACCAAAATATGGGGGAAGAATTGTGATGAAAACATAGGCAAAAACGCTATACAGCAATACCTGAAAAATACTATTCAGTGCAATTAGTCCGGCAGCATATTCAGGATTTCCATCAGCAAGATCATTCCAAACAACTACCATTGCAATACACCTGGCAAGACCGATAAGGATCACGCCTACCATATATTCAGGATAATCTTGCAAAAAAGTGATGGCAAGAAAGAACATCAATATCGGACCAATCACCCAATTGAGCAGTAATGATATACTCAACACCCTAGTGTCTTTAAACACTTCCCCCATCTGCTCATACTTAACCTTAGCCAATGGTGGATACATCATTAAAATTAATCCTATTGCCAATGGTATGTTTGTTGTTCCACTAGAAAATGAATCGATAAAGCCTGATGATTCAGGAATAAAAAAACCTATGGATACGCCAATAGCCATAGCCAGGAATATCCAAAGGGTCAGGTAACGGTTTAAAAAACCTATTTTTTTTCTTTCTAATGCGGGAGCGCAATTTGTTGCAGACATATTGAATTAGTTATGTTTTATCTAGTCTTTTAAATTATTCTGAACAAAATCTTCGCAATAAGCCTTTATCATTTCTCTAACTGCCCTAAAGTTCTCCTTAATTTCTTCTTCTGTACCAACAGCCTTTGCAGGATCAGGAAAATTATAGTGATACTTCTTTGCCTTAGTCGGGAAATACGGGCAGCTTTCTTTTGCGTTATCACATACAGTAATCACGAAATCGAAATCAGTATTGAGATACTCAATGATATTATTCGAAGTATGGCCTGATATATCAATCCCATCTTCTTTCATGGTTTCTATAGCTCTAGGATTAACTCCATGTGTTTCAATCCCAGCGCTATAGATTTGTGCTTTAATTCCTGCAAAGTATTTCAGATATCCCTCTGCAATCTGACTTCGGCAACTATTGCCAGTGCATAGCACTAATATATTCTTCATACACCTACTAGATTAGCAGCAACCACCACCAGGAGTACAAACTGAATCCGAAGATGCAATATTCATCATTTGAATTTTTGGTTTCTCTACTGGAACGCCACATTGATCTTGCGCCAGACAAGCTGTTTGCTTAACGAGTAAAAGAAAGTTTTCTCCGTCGTGCCCTAAGTCATACTTGCCAATGGTTTCTGCCTGGTACTCTACTTCAATCTCCAAATCTTCCATTCCCAATATCTTTTCTGAAAGTGAAATGATACTAAGGAGTTTACCTGCTTTTAAACGGTGCTCAAAATCATTTGCATCCCAAAGCTGAAAATTGGCTACTTTTTCATGACGTACAGTACCACCGCAGTCGATAAAATCCTTTGTGACAATGCCGACTTCCGTTACATGGAAATGTTCTGGCACCATGCTTCCGGTTTCTAATTTAAAATTTACACTTTCAGCCTTAGCTAAAATTTCTTTTATTTCTGATAGTTTCATAATGATTTATTTATAAAGTATTATTGTAATATAACGATTGATGTATTAAAAAAAAGGTTAACAACAGGTCATATCGCCTTTGTACCCGGCAAAGAAAGCACCTAGTTTACTTTCCAATAACTTCCAGGTTTTCGGTTCTATGCAATAGCAAATGCTTACCCCCTCTATTGTCCCCTGTATAATGCCAGCATTCTTCAACTCCTTTAAATGTTGCGAAATGGTAGCTTGAGCGAGACCAAGTTCATCCACAAGATCGCCGCAAATACAGGTGTTTGAAATCAGTATCCTTTGTAGGATAGCAATACGTGCAGGATGAGCCATCGCTTTTAACAAAGTAGCTAACTGGTTCTGCTCATCGGTAAATATTTCTTTTTTTGTAATTCCCATAATTCTACATCGCAATATTACGATATCTAAATTAAACTGAAAAGCATTTCTTACATCAATCGTAATTTTACGATACAAAAATACATTAGCCTGACAATTAAAGCCATATGAAAGAATCAAAGAATGACTATAAAACCATAATCACAGTTAGCCGGCGAAACCCTACCTGAGGTTCAAGAAACAAATAGCGGCGTTATTGATTAAATATTGATATTAAGCAATTACCTACCTTTTTCGGGTATATAATAATATAGCATTTGCAACTTTCCGTTCTCCGTTATGATCCCATTTTTTATTATCTGTTGGATAATTAACGACTCCATTTTCAAATTGTCCCTTAAGCCAAAACGTAGTTGAGCCACCCCCATCAAGATTAATTCCATCCTTAACGTTTAACCACTTCATTATTTTACTGAGTTCGAACAGACTCATACCTGCTGAGTTTTCGTTTCGTCCATCTACAGTGATTAATAAAACTCTTTTATCCTGAGTATATACAATTGCTGTACGTGGATGCCTGTTTAAAACAAACTTTGAAGAATCTAAGGGTTCCTGTTTACCTTGATAAAAAAGTAATGGTCCACTTACCATAACATCCTCTCCTTTCAAGCCCTGCTCCCAATCTTCCGATCCATCCCACTTTTGGATAGATATCTTCCCTTTACGGATAACGACCGCTGCCCTTTGATGTTTTATGTCTCTTTCACCTTTTGCTGAAAGGATATTTTTTGAAATCGTTTTTCCAGCAGATCTAATATAATCCAGCGACCCTCCTTTAAAACTAAAAAATGTACCATTGATCCCTGCTGTCGCTCCACTTCTTTCAGCAAATTCTGTAAGGGTTTTAAGTTCTTTCTCTTCAAAACCAACATAAAAACGATTACGTTTTCCTGGCTTTACTTCCAGTATATTAATACTTTGATTAGTTCCAAATAGATCCTTTTGATTAAATTGATGCCTTTTCCAAACTACACCAGGGGCGATTTCTTTGGTTTCAAACCTTGTATTAACAAACAATACAGAGTCCTTATCTTGCGCAATAGAAGGAGATGTTATGAAAAAAGCGACAATATGGAGTAATATTCCAGTTCGGAAGTTATTAAGCTTAAGCATATACTAATCTATTTATTTTTGGACAATTTTTCTCATAAAACAAATATATTGGCTTGTACAGTAATTTAATGTTCCCTATTTGTTAAATTACATCTTTCAATTAGTCTGAATTATATAGCTCACATCATTATAGAGTATCATTAATAGTTTACGACTTAAATTCCACATTATGAGTGAAAAGAAATTTAATATCGCTATTTTAATAGACGGAGACAATGCTCAAGCCAAGCTGTTAAAAGAGATTATAGAAGAGGTTTCGAAATATGGAAAAGCTACCATAAGAAGAATTTATGGCGATTGGACTTCAACTACGATGAATTCATGGAAAGATAGTGTCAATCTATATTCAGTAAGTCCGATACAGAAGTTTTCATATACTACTGGTAAAAACTCGACAGATAGCTCAATGATTATCGATGCGATGGACATTTTACATGGTAAGAACATTGATGGATTTTGTATTGTTTCCAGTGATAGTGATTACACAGGTTTAGCTAAAAGAATAAGGGAAGAGGGACTTTTTGTAATGGGTATTGGGATGAAGAAAACTCCTGAAGCCTTTGTGAAATCTTGCGAGATATTCACATTTACAGAGAACCTTGTCCCTCAAAAAACACACCCCATAGCAACAGTCAATCAAAAGCAGGATGAAGTAAATAAACGTAAACAGATTAAAAGCAAAGTTGAAAAATCTCCGGAAAACCTAAAAGCTGCAAAGCCCGAAAAAACTAAAGTCAAAAGCATATTGACTAAACAGGACGAGGAAACAATCAATAAAGCCTTTGAAATTTCTACCAATTTAGATGACACTGCGTTTATTGCAAAAGTTGGGGCAAGTATTAGAAAAATAGATCCTAGTTTTGACTCCAGGACCTATGGTTTTTCTAACCTATCGAAACTTTTCGAAAACCTCCCCGATTTTGAAGTCATTAAGAACGACGTAGGAGGATTAAATCATCCACTCTTAAAGAAAAAGTAATTGAGATAAATAAATAGGAGTACTATTACTTACCGGTTCAACTAAACAAAGATGAAAAGTATTTGTTAATAGATTGATTAACAGAACTTCTAACTTAAAACCATAAACATGAATTTAATTGAACTGTTGAAGAATGAGGTGAGTGATAAAGTTATCTCATCTTTAAGCCAGAAAGCTGGCGTAAGTGAGGATCAGGTAAAAACTGGATTCTCTGCTGGTATCCCAGCCATATTAGCGGGCATTCTAAAAAATGGTGCCGGTGGAAATTCAGGCTTTCTTGGGAACATAATGTCTGGTATTAGCGGTTCAGGCACTGATATCAATCCTGCAGATTTATTAAATGGTAGTCAGGATTCTTTATTAGAAAAAGGAAAATCGATGTTAGGAGGTTTATTTGGCAATGATGTCAACGCTGTAACAAATTCACTTTCCTCATCTACAGGTCTTAGTGCTGAAAAATCCACAGGTTTACTAGCGATGATTGCCCCATTGGTTATTGGATTTATTTCTAAAATAATGGCAGGTAATGGATGGAACTTCTCGGATTTATTGGGCAAAATATTCGAAAATAAAGCTGACATAGCTGCAGCGCTACCGCATGGATTAGGAGACTCATTAGGACTAGCTAACATAAAAACTCCTGAAGTCAAAATGCCTAATATAGAAATCCCTAAAACAGCTCATGTAAATTATGGCCAAGTTCCTGAAACAAAATCTGGAGGAGGTTTCCTAAAATGGATAATACCATTACTTATCGTGCTGATTGCTGCATGGTGGTTAATGGGTAGGTCTGGCTGCAATGAAACTAAAATGAATGGCATGGCTGATACATTATCAAATCATGTAGATTCTATTGGAAGTGATATAGCAGTTCTGGGGAACCATATAGATTCCAGTATCGGTAAATTAAATGATGCGGGTGATTTTGTCAGAGATTTAGGCGCTACAATTAGCAAAAAACTTCCTGACGGAGTTGAGATTAGCATTGCAGAAAACTCAATCGAAAACAAGTTAATCTCATTTATTGAAGACAAAGATAAACCCGTTGATAAAACTACCTGGTTTACATTTGACAGATTGTACTTTGAAACCGGAAAAGCTTTTTTAAAACCAGAATCGCAAGAACAATTAAACAATATAGCTGCCATCTTAAAAGCCTATCCAAATGTGCATTTGAAAATGGGTGGGTATACAGATAACACAGGAGATGCGTCTATAAACAAGACACTATCCAATGATAGAGCTAAGGCTGCGATGCAGGAATTGGTAAAACTAGGTATAGACGCGAATCGATTGTCTGCAGAGGGATACGGACCAGAACACCCGATTGCAAACAACGATACTCCCGAGGGTAGAGCAAAAAATCGTCGTATTGATGTACGCGTTAGTCAGAAATAATAGTAAAGTGCTATGTTTCATGGAATGAAACATAGCACTTATTTTTAAACCAATTCTTTGACCATAGGTTTCAGACCCAAACTTTTCAACATTGCCATATCTTCTGAAACACCTGGATTTGGTGTAACCAATAAGGTTTCACGTTCTCCAGTAAAAATAGAATTCGCACCTGCCATAAAGCACCATGCCTGTTCTTCTTCATTCATTTCAATTCTCCCAGCACTTAAACGTACCATAGAAGCTGGCATTACAATTCGTGTTGTGGCAATCATTCTAACCATATCCCAGATTGGTACTTTCGGATTATTCTCCAGAGGCGTTCCTTTAACACGAGCCAATGCATTAATTGGAACCGATTCCGGATGCTTATCCATATTTGCTAAGGTACAAAGCATAGAAATACGATCTTTATCTGTTTCCCCTAAACCAATAATACCTCCTGAACAAACTGTGATTCCTGCTTTACGTACATTATTAATGGTATTGATTCTATTGTCGAACTTACGTGTTGAGATGATATCATCATAAAACTCTTCCGAGGTATCTAAATTATGATTGTAAGCATAGAGCCCCGCCTCTCGTAATCGAAGAGCCTGATCCTCGGTTAACATCCCCAAAGTACAACACACTTCCAGCCCCATCTCGTTTACACCTTTCACCATTTCGATAATTCTATCAAAATCGCTATTATTGCGTACTTCACGCCAGGCTGCTGCCATACAAAATCTAGAAGAACCATTATCTTTCGCTTTTTTTGCATGGGCAAAAACCGTTTCCGTCGGTAACAAAGCCTGAACTTTAATATCAGTATGATAACGTGCTGCTTGTCCACAATACGAACAATCTTCAGGACAGCCACCGGTTTTTACAGATAATAAGGTAGAGATCTGAACTTCCTCTGGATTATGATAGGTTCTATGAATAGTTGCAGCTTCATACACCAATTGCAATAAAGGCTTATTGTAAATGGCTAATATTTCATCTTTAGTCCAGTCGTATCTTAATTTTTCTGACATTATATTTTATGCTATTTGTTCTGTAACCTTTTCTAATACTTCTTTTGAAACTGCAGAAAACCAATTTATATGTAACCCTGTTTCCATTTCTACCACATGATCTGCATATTGTTGCCAATTAGGATGAAATTTTTCCAATTGTTGAATCATTTCTTCTAGATGTCCCTCCTCTTCAATAATGATTGATTTCACCATCACTTTACTCTTGTTCCGTGTTAAAACGTCCTGATAAATCGGATACAAGGTATCGGCACGAACTTCTATGGCATAAGTGACGAACAAATATGAAGCATATCTCAAAGCAGATCCATTCAAATCGAACTCTTTCTTCAAAAACCTGGCACATTTCAAATCCAAACCGTTCAAATAATGAACTGTTTCACGTGCTGCCAGCAAATCTTTCGTTTCATAATACGGACAAGCGGATGCATCGATTTTACTAATTTGTTTCTTCAAATAATATGCGTGTCTATGTTCCTCTGCTGCATGTTTCAACTGAATGAGATCTACCGAATGAGATTGTTCACAGGCAGAAATTTTCCTAGCTCCAACATTTTCTAAAAAAGACAGTGTATTGAGCCATTTCACGTGTAAATCGGTGTTTTCTACGACATATTGAAGTATTTCATCCATCATTTTTTGTTTGCATCAAAACTCGTAACTTTCCATCCGGTTATCAGGTACCGGTTTTTAGATTATGAATAGTCCGGTTAGATTTTCTTTTGCTTCATTTATACAAATCCATCGTGATTTGGAAACTCCAATTTATCTTCAAATTGCTAATCATATTATAAGTGCAATTCAAAGAGGAATCTTGCATCCTGACCAAAAACTGCCCGGTACACGCACACTTAGTACTGATCTTGAAATACATAGAAATACAGCCATTGCTGCTTATGAAGAACTAAATCAACAAGGCTGGATTAAAATTCAGGAAAACAAAGGAGCCTTTGTACTTCCTTTCTCAAAAAATAATATCGACAAACAATCGAATGCGATACAAAATAGCTCAAATTACCCTGAAAAAACGGGGTTCTCTTTCCAAAAGTCTAACCTTTTAGACAATCCATTTGAATACGTTCCTTGTGATTTTGTGTTTAACGATGGAACACCAGACATTCGATTGACGCAAATAGACGATTTATCACGGTTCTATTCCGCCAATATGAAACGTAAAAGCAATCGTAAAAAAATGGGCTATTACAATCAGGAAGGGAGTGAGTATTTCAAAAAGCATCTTTCCAATTATTTGAATGTATCTCGTGGATTTCATATTTCACCACAAAACTTACTGATTACGCGTAGTATTGAGATGAGTTTATACATCATTTCAGAATTGTTATTGAAAGCCGACGACTTAGTAATTGTAGGCGAACTCAGCTATTTTTCGGCCAATATGATTTTCCAGAAATCTGGTGCCCGAATTCAATCTGTCCCCATAGATAAAGACGGTTTATGTATAGAATCTTTGAAAGAGATCTGCGAACACCAAACACCAAGAATAGTTTATGTTACCCCCCATCACCATTACCCTACAACGGTCAGTTTATCCTCTAAAAGGCGTTTAGCCCTTTTAGAATTAGCTAAAGAAAAGGGGTTCATTATTGTCGAAGATGATTACGACTTCGATTTCCAATACGAAACGCCTAATAATTTACCCCTCATTACAACAGACACCTCAGGCATGGTGGTTTATGTAGGCTCTTTTGGCAAATCATTGGCTCCTGGATTCCGTACAGGTTTTATTGTAGCTCCAAAAAACCTAATGATAGAAATGCAAAAATATCTTGGAATTATTGATCGTCAGGGTGATGTATTGATGGAGCAAGCATTAGGTGAAATGATTGATGATGGTGTTATTCATCGTCATTTAAAAAAGTCATTAAAAGTATATAGGGAGCGTCGGGATCATTGCATAAAACTGTTGATTATGCACTTAAATGATTGGGTAGACTTTGATATTCCATCAGGAGGACTAGCCATTTGGCTACGCTGGAAAAAACCAGTAAACCTGATGCAACTCAGCTACAAGTGTCAGAAACAACAATTATTCATACCTAAAACACTATTATATCAAAGCAAGAATATTTCCGCTATTAGAATGGGTTTTGGCCATTTGACTTTTGATGAAATGGAAAATTGCTTGTTAATCATCAAAAATGTTCTCGAAGAAAGTCAAAATTGAATTATGTATTTTGTTCAATCTCTTTCAAGCTACTCATTTTCTTATAAGCCAGAAACCCTTTAATATCTTCAAAATGCTCTCGAACACGTTTATTACCAAATTCGAATACTTTATGGGCTAATCCGTCTAAGAAATCCCTATCGTGAGACACTAAAATCAATGTACCATCAAATTCTTGCAAAGCCTCTTTAATAATATCTTTGGTCTTCATGTCTAAATGGTTAGATGGCTCATCAAGGATCAATACATTTACTGGCTCTAGTAACAGTTTAATCATTGCTAAACGTGTTTTTTCACCTCCAGAAAGTACCTTAACCTTTTTGGTTGTATCATCGCCGCTAAACATAAAGGCGCCTAACAGGTCTTTTATTTTTATTGTTCCATCGCTTAATGGAATCTGATCAATGGTTTCAAATACAGTTAAATTCTCATCTAGCAATGCAGCCTGATTTTGAGCGAAGTAACCAATCTTAGCATTGTGACCAACTTTTAAACTCCCTTCAAAATCTATCTCGCCCATAATAGATTTAATCATGGTCGACTTACCCTCGCCATTTTTACCTACAAAAGCGACTTTCTCTCCCCGTTCGATAACCATCGATGCTTTTTCAAACACTACATGATCACCATACTTTTTAGTCAGCTCTTCTACAATTACCGGATATTGCCCTGAACGTGGCGATGGTGGGAACTTTAAGCGCAGTGCCGAAGTATCCACTTCATCGATCTCGATAATTTCAAGTTTTTCGAGCATTTTCACTCGCGATTGCACTTGTAAAGTTTTAGAGTATGTACCCCTAAAACGATCAATAAATTCCTGATTATCGGCAATAAATCGTTGTTGTTCTTCGTAAGCTTTTAATTGGTGTACA
The DNA here is from genome assembly GCA_040393085.1 of Pedobacter hiemivivus. Taxonomy (GTDB): domain Bacteria; phylum Bacteroidota; class Bacteroidia; order Sphingobacteriales; family Sphingobacteriaceae; genus Pedobacter; species Pedobacter hiemivivus_A. The sequence continues at coordinate 79,084 of JBEBUV010000013.1, forward strand.
CGGCGGTCGGCCCGCAATTGCAGGTAATGGGTATATTTTGCCTTATAATCGTATATCCTACCCATGGTAACCTCAATTGTACGATTGGTGATGTTATCTACAAAGGTACGATCGTGAGAGATTACCATTACCGCTTTTGCGGAGTTGATTAAAAAATCTTCCAACCATTGAATACTTTCAATATCCATGTGGTTGGTTGGCTCATCCAGTAAAATCAGATCAGGTTTCTTTAATAAAATCTTAGCAAGTTCGATCCTCATTCGCCATCCACCCGAAAACTCAGATGTTTGTCTATTAAAATCCTTGCGTTCAAACCCTAATCCTTTTAGTACTTTTTCTACCTCCGCATCATAATTGACTTCTTCTACCGAATAAAATTGCTCACTCAACTCCGATACACGCTCAATTAACTTCATGTAATCGTCGCTATCATAGTCGGTTCTAATGGTGAGTTGCTCATTAAGCTCGTCCAATTCCTTTTTCATTTGATTCACCTCTTGAAAAGCTTTTAGGGTCTCTTCAAAAACGGTAACATTGTCTTGCGTAAGCAAATGCTGTGGTAAATAAGCGATTACAGCATCTTTAGGGCCAACTACATTACCAGAAGTAGGTTTTGTAGCACCTGCAATTATTTTTAAGATGGTAGACTTACCTGCACCATTTTTACCCATAAGGGCTATTTTGTCATTTTCGTTGATCGAAAAAGTTACATCACTAAACAGCGTAGTTCCGCCAAATGAAACGGAGATATTATTTACATTAATCACGAAAAGGAAATTAGATTGAGCGGCAAAGATAATGGATTTGGTGCAATTGTAAAGTAAAACAGATTGGCGATTCCTAAAAAAGCTATAGGAGTATGTATAAGCATTCGATCCTACCCCGCGTTGAGCCCGCATCTACCCTGCATATACCCTGCCTTTTAGCAGTTATATGCGGGAAAATTGTTGTGAACTGGCACTCTAATTGTGCTTTAGTATACATTCCTGGTCGAAGTAAAGCCAGATCATTTGTTAAACCACTAATCAAATATAATATGGCCAGAGTTGATGGAAAATTTATTACGGGTAAAATAGGTCCTATTGTATACAAAAAGTACCGCAATAAACAGGTTATTCAACAAACTCCTGTTTTTACAGCTTCTAGTCATACCGAGCCGAGTAAACTTACTGCCAAAATTTTCGGAAAAGCTAGTACACTAGCCATGACACTGAGGAATAATCTGCATCCTATTATCACCGATTTCACCGATGGTGCAATGATAAATCGCTTAAATTCGGAGGTCGTACACGTTCTCAATCAATGTAAAAATATAGAAAAAGGCACTTTCGATTTCCATAATGATAGTTTTAACAGGCTCAATGGTTTTGAATTCAATCAACATTCACTGGTAAGGAATATTTTTCATGTACGTCCTGAATTGGAGGTTATTGGTAATCAATTAAAAATTAATATACCAGAAATGCTTCTCCCACAGGAATTTAATTTTCCAAAAGAAATCGGCGAATGTATGTTAAGCTTTGGGCTTGGCATGTTCGATCTGACAAATGGGCAGCATTATTTCCATCCCATTCAATCAAAAGAAATAACATATCAATACAAAGCAAAAACAATTGAACCACAACAATTTGAATTCGAGATTGAACCAGGCTGTCTGTCTGTTATTGTAATTTCCTTGCAGTTTTTGAGGAATACTTTTGCAGGAAAAATGTTTTATAACTCCCACGATTTTAACCCTACAGCTATACTAAGAGCTTTTATATCAGATGGCGAAGCTGTAAAGGCTAAAACAAAACCATGGCAAGAAATGGATTTTAATACAATGCCCTCAAAAAGTTAGACCTTTTTGAGGGCATTGTATAGAAGAACGGCTTTTTTATTAATTTTCTCTGATTCTATAAATTACTTTATGAGCCTCCCACAATGCAGGCACCTCTAATTTACGAACCAATTTATCTAATACTCCTGCCGGCACTACATCATCTCTATTTTTATTCTGATTGTGCAAACTATGATAAGGAACCTCGATATAAACGATATTTACTTTTGCTTTATAAGTTAAAAACAGGTCAATCAATTGCATCCGCATCTGACTGGTTGTATTAGTTGCATTCCAAACAAAAGATTGTTGTTTTCTCAAGAGAACTCTTGCTCGTTCTTTTGCCTCCTGTATTACACGTCCATTACCTGCCTTATCAGTTGGTGATATTCCTTTTTCACTGCGAATAGCATCCAGAGAAATGATTGGCCAACCCTTATATTGCTGTTTAATGTGAGTGTCTTTTCCCGCACCGGGGAGTCCGCTCATCAAAACAACCTCTGATCCCGAGGTTTCAAACGGGATATAATTCAGATAAGCATCCTCATTTTGTATGTAGTACATTTGCGCCTGATCTGATTCAAACCGTCGTGCGTTGCCCCAACATTGATTTTCTTTACAGTACTCTTCAAAACAAGCGATACGAT
>JBEBUV010000014.1:0-79471 GCA_040393085.1 Pedobacter hiemivivus
TATATGTATGTTGCAGCGACTAATTAAAAACATACATGAAAAGACTTACTATGGTGCTGGGACTGCTGGTCCCGGTTTTAAGCTTTGCACAGCAGCAACCACAAAATAATCGAGACTGGCATTTAATGTCAAAGGAAACTGATAAAGTATATGGTACTGACGTTATTAAAGCATATAATGAACTGTTAAAAGGTAAAACACCGACAACCGTTATCGTAGCTGTACTTGATGGAGGTATAGATACATTACACGAAGACTTAAGTGCTAACTTATGGCGTAATGCTAAAGAATTGCCTGGAGATAATGACGTTGACGGGAATGGTTACAAAGGAGATACTCAAGGTTGGAACTTTATTGGTGGCCCTACAGGTCAAGTAACAGCAGAAAGCTCAGAATATCAACGTGTATATTTCAAATACAAGGACCAGTTTGCAAATATTACTGATGAAAAACAGGTAAAAAAGAAAGAATTACAGAATTATAAATGGTGGGTATTGAGTAAAAGTCTGTTAAAAAAGACGGATACAGCTGCACCTATCGATTTTAGAGGGAAAGAGGTAAAAGACAACTATTCAAATATTAAAGACCGCTTTTATGGAAATGCAAACCTGATGGGTGATCCTTATTTCCATGGTACACACGTAGGTGGTATTATTGGTGCCGTACGTAACAATGGAAAAGGGATGGATGGTATTGCCGATGCTGTTAAACTAATGGGCGTACGCGTTGTTCCAAATGGTGATGAGCATGATAAAGATGTGGCTTTAGGTATCCGTTATGCAGTAGATAATGGCGCACAGATCATCAATATGAGCTTCGGAAAAAGAATCTCACCAGATCGTAAAATGGTAGAAGATGCCATTCGTTATGCAGAGAAAAAAGGTGTGTTACTGGTTAATGCAGCAGGAAATGAGGGAATGGATATAGATGCTTATCCGCATTACCCAACTCCTTTCTTTATGAAAGGCAATAAAAGAGCTTCCAATATGATTACAGTAGGAGCAAGTGGTTCTACAGAAGCATCCCTGATTGCTCCATTTACAAACTATGGTGATCAGACAGTAGATGTATTTGCACCAGGAGTGAGGATTTATGCAACAATGCCTGATAATAAATACAGCCCACTTTCAGGAACAAGTATGGCAACACCAGTAGTAGCCGGAATTGCAGCTTTAATTAAAAGTTATTATCCAGGGCTAACGGCAAAGCAGATCAAACATATCATTGAGCAATCTGTTACTAAAATTGATTTCCAGGTCACAAAACCAAAGTCCGGAGGACAGAAAGTTGCAATGACAGAACTGTGTAGAACAGGAGGAATCGTAAATGCATACAATGCTTTAGTAATGGCAGAAACAATGTCTAAAACAAATTAAAACAGAAATACCTGTTAAATTAGAAATCCTGGCGCCTTTTTGGTTGCCAGGATTTTTTTTGAGTGCAAAATTTAGAATAAAACTTATTTTTTTACATAAGTATCTTCCCATGTATATTTGTAAGTGTCTTTCCCTCCGGAATTATTTTGTTCTTCTTCAGTTTCTTCTCCATATATAATGAGTTCATCCTCGTCAAGTTTCTTAATTTGTACTACTTCATCCTCATCGCTATCAACTTCACGAGTGATTAGTGTTTGACCTGATACTTTATAAGTATATTCTTCACCTCTATTGTTCACAGCAGTTCCATTGCTTCTAAATTCAAAAAAAGTACTGGAAGAACCACTATTGGTTTCAGAATTAATCAGAGTTCCATTTTTATATTCCTTTTCAGTAGAAGTTTTTAAATACCATTTTCCAACTAGTTCAGCAGTGTTTTTTTTGTCTGGATCTTTTTTGCAACCCGTAAAAGCTATAGCGGTGACCATTAATAATAGCAGGGAAAGATTTTTCATAATTTTTGATTTAAGAGTTTGATTTAGATAATTAATTCACAGTAATACTTTCAAAATTGTTTGTTGACATTACTTGTGCAAAAAAACATATTCATTATTGTTGGGTCAATACCCAATAATGGGTATTTTTACTCTTAATCATCTTTATTAATAATTAAATCTTATGACTAAATATAAATTTAACCTGTCGGAATCGATTAATAATGCAATAGCAGAAATTGCAGATATTGCGGATAAATTACCCGGAGTAGTAATTGTTCATAACATAGATGGTACGGTAGCCTGGATGTCTGAAAGAGGTTTAAATGAATTGGGTATTGAATTAGATGAAATTACCAACCTTAGTCCTGATCAATATTATCATGTTTATTTTAATGCTGATGATGCAAAAGATTATGTTCCTAAAATATTAGGTCTGATTGAAAGTAATAATGATGATGAATACCTAACCTATTTTCAACAGGTAAGGTTGTCTGGTCATGCTGATTGGAAATGGTATATGAGTTGCACCAAGATTCTTTTAAGAGACGAGGCACATAAACCTTTACTTACCATTACCACCTCTTCTCCAATTGATGCCATGCATCATATGACTGCAAAAGCTGCCCGTTTGCTCGAGGAAAATAACTTTTTAAGACATAATCATACTACCTTTGCACGTTTATCAGCAAGAGAAAGAGAGGTGCTTTCATTGATGGCGCTAGGTAAAACTTCTGCTGAAACCGCAGAACAGTTATTTATTGCACAAACTACAGTAGAAACCCATAGAAGGAATATCAAACAGAAATTGAATACTAATTCCTATTATGAAATTTGTCAATACGCAAGAGCTTTTGACTTAGTATAACAGCTTTTTTACAGCATTAAAATGCCGATGATAATATCCTATAGCATTTTGGGGAAATGATACAGTAAAGCCATAGGGGCGTACGCTATATTTGAAATTCACACAAACCAAATATTTCTGAGCCTTTATTAAGCTTCAGGACTCGTGAAATCTGAACAACATGAGAAACCTCCCCGTATTTACTTTTATTTGTATTTTGCTCTTTAGCTCAGCTAAAGTCTATCCTAATGATATTTATAAAAAAAATAAGCAAACAATTGTTATTTCAATGCAACCTAATCCAAGGGTAAAGTTTGGAGCAGAAAGAATATCAAAAGCTTTATCATTAGTAGGTTACGATGTTAAAATCGTAGAAAAAAATAAACTACCTAAAGGGAGTGGCTTCATCGTAATAGGTATAAAAGGTGATCCTTTATTAGAAGGGTTATCAGATCACCCGTCAAAACAAACTGGAAAAGAAGCTTTCTCCATTGCATACAATAAAAGTAAAAACCTGATTATAGAAGGAACAGATCATTCAGGCGCTTTATATGGCTGTATGGAACTTATTGATAAAATCAAAGTGCAAAAGAAACTGCCCGAAACTATCTCCATTACAGATCAACCTCAAATGGTATTACGTGGCACTTGTATTGGATTACAAAAGACTGATTTCCTGCCGGGAAGAGAGATCTATGAATATCCGTATACTCCAGAGAGTTTCCCATGGTTTTATGACAGAGATCATTGGATTCGTTACCTCGATATGATGGTAGAGAATCGCTATAACTCCCTTTATTTATGGAATGGACACCCTTTTTCATCGCTGGTGCGACTTAAGGATTATCCTTATGCAGTGGAGGTTGACGATGCAACATTTAAAAAGAATGAAGAAGTATTCAAATTCTTAACTGAAGAAGCAGATAAACGTGGTATTTGGGTAATTCAAATGTTTTATAATATCTTAATTTCTAAACCATTTGCGGATAAACATGGCTTGAAAACGCAAGATAGAAATCGCCCTATTATCCCATTAATCGCAGATTATACCAGGAAATCTGTAGCCGCCTTTGTAGAAAAGTATCCTAACGTAGGTTTACTTGTAGCATTGGGCGAGGCTATGGAAGGAGTGGGACAGGATGATATCGATTGGTTTACAAAAACCATAATTCCGGGTGTGAAAGATGGTCTAAAGGCGGCAGGTATTAAAAATGAACCACCAATAGTGTTGCGGGCACATGATACACACGCGCCAAGTGTTATGGCCGCATCTTTACCACTTTATAAAAATCTGTATACGGAAAATAAGTTTAATGGCGAAGCTTTAACTACTTATGAGCCAAGAGGTAGTTGGGCAGAACTACACAGAGAATTAAGTAGGGTAGCACCGGTACATATTTCTAATGTACATATCTTAGCTAACCTGGAACCTTTCCGTTATGGCTCGGCAGATTTTATTCAGAAATCTGTACAGGCTATGGATAAGATATATGGTTCTAAAGGTCTGCACTTATATCCGCAGTCGGGTTATTGGGATTGGCCCTACACTGCAGATAAAATTACAGAAAGACAATTGCAGATAGATCGGGATTGGATCTGGTATAAAGAATGGGGCAGGTATGCATGGAATGCTTACAGAGACAGAAACGAGGAAGTTAATTACTGGGGACAGGAGCTTAGTGATAAATATGGTACTGATCTTTCTGCCGGAAAAGCAATTCTTAATGCTTATGAAGAATCTGGAGAGATCTCACCTAAACTATTGCGCCGCTACGGGATAACTGATGGCAATAGGCAAACCCTTACTTTAGGTATGCTCATGACCCAATTCATCAATCCCTACCGTTATGGTTTATTTACCTTAATGTACGAATCTGAAGCTCCAGAGGGCGAGATGATCATAGAATATGCAGAAAAAGCCTGGAAAAAACAGGGCCATATTGGCGAAACGCCAGTGCAAATAGCTAAAGAAGTTATTGAACATGGTAAAAAGGCAGTACTATCAATAAATGAAGCAGCACCAAAAGTGACTAAAGATACTGCAGAATTTAGAAGACTTCGGAACGATATGTACTGCTATGATGCCATGGCTAATTTCTATGCAGAAAAAGTAAAATCAGCCCTATGGGTGTTGCGATATAAATATTCTAATGATATCAAAGATCTGGAAAAAGCACTGCCTTTCCTGGAAAAGAGTGTGGCACATTATGCAGACCTCGTGAAATTAACGGAAAACGATTATTTATACGCCAATAGCATGCAGACCAAACAACGTAAAATACCAATGCGTGGGGTCGATAAAACATTCATCCATTGGACAGAGATGCTACCAGTATTTACCCAGGAACTAAACCATTTTAAAAGGAGCATCGACTCTTTGAAATCCACTAATGGACAGGTAAATGTGATCAAGCCATATAAAAATGCTGCAGTTAAAGTGTTATCAGGACAGGAGAGTTATGTAGTAGGTGAAAATGCCGGAATATTTACAGATTCAGCAGCGGTAATAAAAGATGTTACCGAACAGTTGACAGGCCTTAAAGGAGTAAAACTGAATAAGGCTCTGCAAATTAAATCGGGTACAACCCTAAAATTCAGTAACGCTGTCCCGGTAAAAGTATTGGTTGGTTTCTTCAATGTAAAAGGACCTCAATACTTAAAAGCACCAGAATTGGAAACAGATGCAAGTGCGAATAATTACGGTCAATCGGAAATTAAGATCATGAACGCCATGGTATTAGATGGTTATCCGCCTGTAAACGTACATGCTTATTCTTTTCCAGCAGGTACAAATACCCTAACTTTAGGAAAGGGAGCTGCAATAATTCTTGGATTTATTAATGAAGCACAAGAGATGCGTATTTATAATGCCGGATTAGATGGTAAAGGAAAAGATATAGATTGGTTATTTGAATAATGATGAATAGAAAGAAACTTATAGTAACAGCTTTGTCGCTGGTTTTAGCAACAGGAGCCTTTGCACAGTCTACAAGCACAACGAAACTTAAAAAGTATGTAGACTACTTCAATTCAATAGATAATGAAGCAGTAAAGAACCATGTGAATAATGCACAATCATTTGACTGGTTGTCGCAAAATATACCCCTGCTCGAATGTCCGGATGAAGTATTGGAACAGAATTATTACTACCGCTGGTGGTCGTTCCGCAAACATCTGGTAAAAACACCGGATGGTTTCATCTTTACAGAATTTATTGAGCCCGTAAAACATGCCGGCAAATACAACTCTATCAGCTGTGCATTGGGACATCATATCTATGAAGGCAGATGGCTTAAAAATACAGAGTACCTAAAAGAATACGTAGATTTTTGGTTGTATCATGCAAATGTAGGCCAAACCAGAGACCGCTTTCATCAGTTTAGCAGTTGGGTAGATGATGCCGTATATCAGAATTACCTTGTGCATCCGGATAAAGAACACTTAAGTAAAATCGTACCTGCCTTAGATGCCGACTATAGCAAATGGGAAAGTGAAAGACAGTTGAAAAGTGGTCTGTTTTGGCAATTTGATGTGAGAGATGGGATGGAAGAGTCAGTTAGTGGCTCAAGAAAAGATGAGAACAGAAGACCCACTATTAGCAGTTATATGTACGGAAACGCGAAAGCATTGGCACAGATAGGGAATATACTCGGCGACAAAGCATTGGCTCAAAAATACGAAACCAAAGCAGCAAGCCTTAAAAAACTGGTGCAAGATAGTTTATGGGATAGTAAAGACAGCTTCTTTAAAACACTGCATCCTAATGCTCAGTTTGCACGTGCAAGAGAAGCTATTGGTTTTGTACCATGGAATTTCGACCTGCCGGCAGATCAGCCTCAATATGCAAAAGCATGGGATCAATTAATAGATACTGCCGGTTTTAAGGCGCCATGGGGCCTAACAACAGCCGAAAGAAGAGAACCGACATTCAGAACCCGTGGCTCTGGACATGGTTGCGAATGGGATGGTGCTTTATGGCCTTTCGCCAGCACACAAACTTTAAAAGGATTGGCAAATTTGCTGACCAATTATAAGCATCATGGTAAAATGACGGCAAAGGTATTTTATGATGAACTTCATCAATATGCAAAGTCTCACCAAATGAATGGTAAGCCTTATTTAGGAGAATACCAGGATGAAAAAACAGGAGAGTGGTTAAAAGGTGATCACCCAAGAAGTAAATTCTATAACCATTCGACTTTTGCCGATTTAGTGATCAATGATCTGATTGGAATTAAGCCACGCTTAGACAATGCCTTTGGTTTTTATCCACTGATTCCGGAAGGACAATGGGATTGGTTTTTATTGGATAATGTGAGCTACCATGGCAAAACGCTAACTCTGTTATGGGATAAAACTGGTAAAAAATATAACAAAGGAAAAGGCATGCGTATTTATGCTGATGGCAAAGAAATCTATCAATCTGCAAAGCTGAAATCTGCAGTAATTAAACTTAAATAATCAACAACAAACATAAACCGAAATGAAGTTTTATAGTCCTGTTTCTAAAATATTTACTGCTTTAACCCTATGTTGCTGCATAATGGTCTTTAGTATAAATGCCAATGCACAAACCTATTATAATGTGCTTAAATATGGTGCAAAAAACGACAGTAGTCAGTTAGCAACCAAGGCCATTAAAAAAGCAATCGATGCAGCATCAAAAGCAGGTGGAGGAACCGTATACTTCCCTGCAGGTAAATACCTTACAGGTTCTATACACCTGAAAAGTAACATCACTATTTTCATTGATGCAGGAGCAGAACTTCATTTTAGTGATAATTTCGACGATTATTTGCCCATGGTAAAAAGCAGATATGAGGGGGTAGATGTAACCAGTTTTTCTCCCTTGTTTTATGCTTATAAAGCAGAGAATATTGCCATAATAGGTAGAGGGTTAATAGACGGACATGGTAAAAAATGGTGGGATTTTGTGGAGGGTTATAAAGCAGATCAACCTCGCTCCAAATGGCAGTATATGTTTGATGATTTGAATAAAGATATCCTTTTACCAGATGAACCAAAACAGATGACCCGCGGCTTTTTAAGGCCACCATTTATACAGACCATGTACTGTAAAAATGTATTAATACAAGGTATAACCATTCAAAATTCACCATTCTGGACCGTAAATCCGGAATTCTGCGAAAATGTAACCATACATGCAGTAACCATTTTTAATCCGGCCAGATTTGCACCCAATACTGATGGGATCAATCCAGAGTCTTGTAAAAATGTACGGATATCAGATTGCCATATTAGTGTAGGTGACGATTGTATTACCATTAAATCTGGTAAAGACGGGCCAGGTAGAAAAATGGCTGTCCCTGCCGAAAACTATACAATCACTAATTGTACCATGCTTTCTGGTCATGGTGGCGTAGTTATAGGAAGCGAAATGTCGGGCGATGTACGTAAGATTACCATTTCAAACTGTGTGTTTGATGGAACAGATCGGGGACTTCGTATTAAATCTGCGCGAGGCAGAGGTGGTATAGTAGAAGAAATCAGGGTCGATAATATCATTATGAAAAATATTAAACTGCAGGCAATAGTACTTGATTTACAATATGCAAAAACAGACCCGGAGCCTGTTTCAGAACGTACGCCAAGGTTTAGAAATATTCATTTCAGTAATATTACAGGATCACAGGTAAATCAGGCTGCTTTCTTAAATGGATTGGAAGAAATGCCTATAGAGAACATTACTTTTAACGATATCAATATGGAGGCGAAAACAGGTTTTGATATCCGTAATGCAAAACGTATTGAATTACATAATGTAGAAGTAAATACAGAAATAGGTCCGTCTATTAAAGCTGATATAGTAAATTCATTAACAGTAAATAATGTTAAGACCTATACACCGCTTAAAGATGTGCCTGTACTTGATTTTAAAGATGTAAATAACGCATTTATTTATAACGCATTCCCAGTTTCCGGAACTGATATTTATTTGAAAATTAGTGGAGAGAAAACTAAAGATATATCGCTGGGAAACAATAACTTTAAGCAAGTTAAGGCTCCAGTTGTAACGGTAGGGAAAGTTACAGATCAAGTACGCGTTATCTCAGGAGATCCGATTAAGTAATTTAATTTGTATCGACATGAAATTGACCAGATTTTTTACCTGCATGAGTACAATGCTCATCAGCAGCATGATTTCAGATGCTGTTGCACAACAGCCAGCTTACCAACTTTGGTATAATCAACCGGCTGAGCAATGGACAGATGCCTTACCAATAGGTAATGGACGAATTGGCGCCATGGTATTTGCAGGGGTAGAAAAAGACAGGATACAATTTAACGAAGAAACATTGTGGACTGGTGCACCCAGAGATTATAACCACAAAGGGGCCGCAAATTACCTTGACGAAATCAGAAAGCTGCTTTTTGAGGGAAAACAGGAAGCTGCGGAAAAGCTGGCTACGGAACATTTCATGGGTAAACAAAGTGTTGCTGGTGATAGAGGTAAATGGCTTGCAGAAATGAAAGCCCTAAAGGGAATGCAAGGCAATCCTGCAGCAGAAAGCTATGATGACCAGCAATGGAAATCTATAAAAGTTCCCAGCTATGAAGGCTGGGAAACGGTAGGGTTAAAAGATTTTGATGGCGCAGTATGGTTACGTACTACCTTTGAAGTGCCCGAAAATTGGAAAGGTAAAAACCTGGTGCTCGACCTAAATAGGGTTCGTGATCAGGACTTCAGTTATATAAATGGAACGCTTGTAGGTAATACTGATGGAACCGCTCCTAGAAAATACAATGTTCCTGCCAACTTGATTAAAATTGGAAAAAACACAATAGCAGTACAGGTTTTAAATTACTTTGATAAAGGAGGAATAGCAGGATATAAAGACACCAATCGCCCAATTTCTATTTATCCAGAGGGAGATAAACCAGAAAATGGTGTGTCGCTTGTTAAAGAATGGAAATATAAGATTCAAAATGATGAACCACCTGCAGTTCCACAGTTTCAGGCCAGTTATCAGGCATTTGGAGATTTACAACTGAACTTTAAAAACCATACCGCCACCGCCACAAATTATGAGCGCAAACTCGACTTAAACACTGCAGTGAGCAACACGACTTATACATTAAATGGGGTAAATTACCAGCGTGAATATTTTGCCAGTCAGCCAAACCAGGCCGTTATCATTCGTTTAACAGCAGATAAAAAAGGAAGCATTAGTCTGGATGCAATTTTGTCGAGCCCACATAAACACAGCCTCGTTAAAAAGATCAACGAAAGCACCTTGTCAATCAGTGTAAGGGTCAGGAATGGAGCATTAAAAGGTGAAAGTCAGCTTAAAGCGATCATCACAAAAGGTAAGCTTTTGGTTAGTCAGGGTAAAATAAGCATCAGCAATGCGGATGATGTTACACTCTATTTAACTGCCGGAACCAATTTTATTAACGATAAAAATGTAACTGGAAATCCTGCTACTGCTTGTATAAAAGCCAATGCGAGTCTACTCGGGAAAACCTATGCTCAGATAAAAGCAGCACATATAAAAGAATACCAAAAATACTATAATCCCTTTACTGTTGATTTTGGAAAGGGTGAAAATGAAAACCTGCCTACAGATGAGCGTATAGAGAAATTTGCAACTTCAAAAGATGCCTCTTTTGCCGCATTATTTATGCAATACGGACGTTATTTACTCATTTCCAGCTCCAGACCAGGTACACAACCTGCAAATTTGCAGGGTATTTGGAATGACCAGCTGACACCACCATGGGGAAGTAAGTATACGACAAATATCAACTTAGAAATGAATTATTGGCCTACCGGAACATTAAATCTGCCGGCTATGAATGGCCCCCTGTTTAAAAAGATAGCTGCACTTTCAAAAAATGGAGCAATAACTGCTAAAGTACATTACAATGCCAATGGCTGGGTATTGCATCACAATACCGACTTGTGGAATGCTACTGCACCAATTAACGCTTCGAATCACGGGATTTGGGTAGGTGGTGGGGGCTGGTTAAGTCAGCATTTATGGGATCATTATGCATTTACGCAAGATCAATTATTCCTTAAAAATGAGGCTTATCCAATCATGAAACAATCAGCCATATTTTATGTTGATTTCCTGATTAAAGATCCAAAAACAGGCTGGTTGATTAGTACACCGTCAAACTCACCCGAAAACGGTGGTTTAGTTGCTGGGCCGACAATGGATCATCAGATCATTCGTACCCTATTTAAAAATTGTATTACAGCTTCTGCTTTGTTGGGTATTGATGAAGAATTCAGGAAAACTCTGGAAGAGAAACTTACCTTACTTGCCCCCAATCAGATCGGTAAATATGAACAGTTACAAGAGTGGTTGGAAGATAAGGATGATACTACGAATAAGCACCGCCATGTGTCGCATTTATGGGGAGTTCATCCCGGTAATGATATTACCTGGGATACACCAGATATGATGAAAGCTGCCCGTCAGTCACTCATTTACCGTGGTGATGAAGGTACAGGATGGAGCTTAGCCTGGAAAATCAACTTTTGGTCCAGGTTTAAAGATGGAAATCATGCCATGAAAATGGTGAAAATGCTAATCAGTCCGGCAGCAAAAGGCGGTGGTGCCTATGTGAATTTATTTGATGCACATCCACCATTTCAAATTGATGGCAATTTTGGAGGTGCCGCAGGTATAGCAGAAATGCTATTACAAAGCCATACACAATTTGTCGAAGTTTTGCCAGCTCTACCTGCAGATCTACCGGAAGGAGAAGTAAAAGGGATATTAGCCAGGGGAGGCTATGAGCTTAGTTTTAAATGGAGCAAAGGAATGTTGACATCACTTGAAATAAAATCACAAACAGGTGGAGTTTGCTTGCTACGATATGGAAATAAGATTACAAGTGTCGCCACACAAAAGGGCGAAATATATAAATTGAATGGAGATTTGGAGAGATTATGAATAAAAGAAGGGTTATAGCTTTTCTGATAGGCCTTTTTATTACGAGCACAGGGTTTACACAAACAGGATTACGCAAAAACACTACATTAAATGAGAATTGGCAAAGTATTGCCGACGATAATAATATCAATGCCTATCAAGGTTTTGAACAGGATGGCTTTAATGATCAAGCCTGGAAAAAAGTAAATGTACCACACAATTGGGATCAGTACGAGGGGTACCGGAGGATGTTACATGGCAACCGCCATGGTTATGCCTGGTACCGTAAAACGTTTACTACTGCAGAGAAAAAAGACGGAAAACGATTCTTCCTTTACTTTGAAGGCGTAGGCTCTTATGCTACGATCTGGTTAAATGGTAAAAAAGTAGGCTATCATGCTGGTGGACGTACAACATTTACATTGGATATAAGTTCAGCAATAAAGCTAAATAACAAGCCTAATTTATTGGCGGTAAGGGCAGATCATCCTGCCAATATCCAGGATTTGCCCTGGGTTGATGGAGGATGTTCAACAGAAAGAGGCTTCTCTGAAGGTTCGCAACCTATGGGGATTTTCAGACCTGTACATTTAGTTGTAACTAGTGATGTGAGGATAGAACCTTTTGGTGTACATGTCTGGAATGATAATAAAGTATCCGAAAAATCAGCACAGCTGAATATGGAAACGACAGTTAAAAATTACAGTTCTGCAATACGTAATATTACTGTTCTGAACCAGTTGTTTGATAAAAATGGAAAGAAAGTAGCAGAATTAAAACGCGCTGAAAAAATACTGCCCGGAAAAATATTAGCCCTAAAACAACAAACAGAACACTTAAAAAACGTACAGCTTTGGTCTATAGAAGACCCTTATTTATATACGATGAAAACCAGTATAAAGGAAGGGAATAAGACTATTGATGAATTAAATACGCCTTATGGTATCCGTTGGATCAGTTGGCCAATAGGAGAGAGTCCGGCAGATAGTAAACGATTTTTATTAAATGGAAAGCCAGTATTCATCAATGGAATAGCAGAATATGAACACCTGATTGGCCAAAGTCATGCATTCAGCAATGAACAAATCCATTCAAGGGTAATGCAGATAAAATCTGCTGGCTTTAATTCATTCCGAGATGCACACCAACCACATAACCTTTTATATCAGGAGTATTGGGATAAATTGGGAATCCTGTCATGGACACAAATGGCAGCTCATATCTGGTATGATACGCCTGAGTTTAGAACTAACTTTAAGAACTTATTAATCGATTGGGTAAAAGAAAGAAGGAATAGTCCGTCGGTAGTATTATGGGGGCTGGAGAATGAAAGTACTTTGCCAGAAGACTTTGCCAGAGAATGTACAGAACTGATTCGCTCACTTGATCCTACGGCCTCATCACAAAGAAAAGTTACCACTTGTAATGGAGGTAAAGGTACCGATTGGGATGTGCCGCAAAATTGGACAGGGACCTATGGTGGAGATCCATTGACCTATGCAGAAGATATTCAGCGTCAGGTATTGATTGGCGAGTATGGTGCATGGCGTACGCTTGATTTGCATACCGAGGGGCCATTCAATCAGAAAGGTGCATATAGTGAAAACAATATGACTCAGTTGATGGAAACTAAAGTACGCCTGGCAGAATCTGTAAAGGATAAAACAGCTGGACATTATTTCTGGTTATATAGTTCACATGATAACCCGGGTAGGGTACAAGGAGGCGAGGGTTTAAGAGAATTAGACCGCATAGGCCCTGTAAACTATAAAGGATTATTTACCCCATGGGAAGAACCTTTGGATGTTTTTTATATGTTCAGAGCCAATTATGCACCTAAAACTACTGAGCCGATGGTTTATATTGTTTCCCATACCTGGCCGGAAAGATGGATTACGGTAGGTAAAAAAGACAGCATTACCATTTATTCAAATTGTGATGAAGTAGAGCTTTTTAATGATGTAAATTCCGCATCATTAGGAAAAAGAAAGCGCAGCGGAGGAATAGGGACACATTTCCAATGGAACGGAGCCGATATTCAGTACAATGTATTATATGCAGTTGGCTATGTAAATGGAAAAGCAGTAGCTAAAGATTATATCGTTTTAAACCATTTGCCACAGTCGCCGAATTTTAATGAATTCAAAAAAGATGCTAAGAACATCACCGCTGCGGTAAATAAATACAACTATTTATATCGCATCAACGCTGGTGGACCAGAATATAAGGATCAGAATGGACAATTATGGTCGGCCGATAGACTGTTAACCCCCGGTGGTTTTGGCTCGCAGTCATGGACTTCGAACTTCGAGGGAATGCCCGGTTTTTTTGCCAGTCAACGCCGTACCTTCGACCCCGTAAAAGGCACTGCAGACTGGAAATTATTCCAGACTTTCAGATACGGTCGTGATCAGTTGACTTATCATTTCCCTGTTCCAGATGGCGAATATCTGGTTGAACTGTATTTTGTTGAACCATGGCTAGGGACTGGAGGAGGAATGGATGCTACAGGAATGCGCCTGTTTGATGTGGCTGTAAATGGAGAAACGCTACTTAGGAACATTGATATCTGGGCTACTGTCGGGCATGATACTGCATTGAAGAAAACAGTAAAAGTTCAGGTAAAAGGGGGAATGTTAGTACTGTCGTTTCCACAGGTGAAAGCGGGGCAAGCTCTTATTTCGGGGATAGCCATTGCAACTACTCAGCAAAACATAAAGCCGGCAAAAGAAAGCCAATCTATCCTAAATGCTGATTATAAAACATCAACATGGATGGATCTTGGGGATCAGCAATATACAGATGAACAAGTGTTTTTTACAGCATTACCATCAGCTATATATGGTGCCGAATGGATTCAATCCAGTAGCAAAGCTAAAGGTATAACATCATTTAAACTTACAGGAGAAGCAGATGTTTACATCGCCGTAGATGCAAATATTAAAGCAAGACTAAGCTGGTTGTCAGATTATGAAGACACCCAAACTACTATTAAAAACAGTAAAGGGTTAAGCTTTAATGTATACAAAAAGGCATATTTAAAAGACGCGATTGTAATGCCCGGACTAAACGAGGAAAATTCAGCTATGTATACGATTGCTGTACTACCAAAAACGAGTATGCAACCTGCTTTCGATTTAAAAACGGTATCAACCTATAAAGCAATTGATGCCAATAGAATAGGACAGGGAATAGTACAGGAAGAGCTTATGGGTAGAGATCGGATTACCTTTAAAAAGCCAACTGGAGATGTGTTGGAATGGAATATGGTTGTTGGTGTTGCCGATACCTATTCACTTACTGTTAAATATCATAATCCATTTGAACGCTCCTTAAAAGGGAAAATAGAAGTGTTAACCTTAGACGGAACAGTTTTAAAATCAGCAGAGCCCATAGAATTTAAGCAGACAAGAAAAGGAAAATGGAATTACTTTAATACCACCACAGGAACCATGATCAATGCGGGAACTTATAGGGTTCGGTTAATTGCTGAAGATGTAGAAGGATTAAGTATTGATGCACTGGATGTACAGTAATCTGATTTACGATCTAAAAAATCCAATTTAATATAGAAAAGCTTAAAACAAGGTAAGATATCATAATATATTGAGAAAATATTATATGAAAATAGACCCATGCAGATAGATATTTGGCTAAGATTAATATAATATGGAATACTCAAAAAAAGGGTTCATCCCGGTCATGCTTACGCCTTTTTTTGGCAACGGAGAAATAGATTATAACGCACTTACTGAGCTTACAGAAGTATATTTAAAGGCCGGTGCATCGGGATTGTTTGCTAATTGCTTGTCGAGCGAAATGTTCGAGCTAACAGATGAAGAAAGGTTAAAAGTAATCAGTCATGTGATAAAAGTTGCAGGTGGAACCGTGCCCGTAGTGGCTACTGGAACCTTTGGTGGAGCAATCAGTAAACAAGCTGATTTCGTGAAAAGAGTAAATGATCTGGGTACAGAAGCAGTGATTATCATCGGTAGTTTATTGGCCGAAGAACAGGAGTCTGATCAGGTATTTGATGAACGTGTAATGGACTTGTTTAATCAGACTGCCGATATTCCTTTTGGCTTTTACGAATGCCCCGTTCCCTATAAAAGAACATTAAATGCCAGCCAATTAAAGCAATTTGTTGAAACTGGAAGAGTAATTTATCATAAAGATACCTGTCTGGATCTTGGGCAAATCAAGGAGAAACTTGCAGTAACTGTAGGTAACCCTACTTTCGGATTATATGATGCCTATATGGTACATGCGGTAGACTCTTTAAAGGCCGGCTCGGCAGGCGTCTCTTGTATACAAGGAAATTATTTTCCGGAATTGATAGTATGGTTATGTGATAATTATAACGACCCTCAATTAGATGAAGAAATAAAAAGAGTACAAGATTTCCTTATCAGCAATATGGATGTGATGCACAATGTTTATCCGGTTGTGTCCAAGTATTTTCTGCAAAAAAGAGGTTTAAGTATTTCCACATTTACCCGTAGGGATGTAGGCGTGTTCGATAATACAGTTGTTAAAGAAATAGAAAGCCTTTATACCAATTACAATGTATTAAGGAGTGATTTAAACATTTCTGTCTTTTAATTATTGATTTAGACAATTACTCATTTAAACAATTACTCATTTAGATATTTACGTTTATAATCTAATGGAGTCATGCCAGTTACCTTTTTAAAGTGTCTGTAAAAGTTAGACACATTGTTAAAACCACAGTCAAAACAGATCATTTCTGTAGGCAGTTTGTTTTCAATTAAAAAGCGACAGGCATGACTTACACGGATTTCGATCAGGAAATCGTAATAAGTCTTCTTCGTCATTAGTTTAAAGTACCTGCAAAATGAAGTGATACTCAAGTTACTTAAAGAGGCGATCTCTTCCAAAGTAATGTCATTTTTATAATTGGTCATTGTATAAGTGCAAATTCTGTTGATTCGGGCAGTTTCCGACTCGCTGCTTTGATAAAAGGTAGCTTTACCAGTAACTATAGTTTCAAACTCATCCGTCTCCGCTAAAGTCTTTAAAATGCTAAGTAAGATGATAATACGATCCAGGTTGGTAGCTTCAATAGAAGAGCGCATGAGCTCAGCCAGTTTATCTTTAGCTTTACCAGAAATCACCATACCACTTTTGGCCTTTTCAAATAGTTTGGGAATAAGGTAAGCTTCAGGCAAATTTAAAAGATACTTGCCCAAACAATCTGGTAAAAATTGGATAACCATAGCCTCCACATTTAAGTCAGGGTTATTCTGAAAGTACTCATCTTTACATCTCCAGGTATGCGGCAGATTTTCCCCTAATAAAATCATTTCCCCCTCTGCAAAGTTGCTAATATTGTCGCCAATAAATCGAACACCCTCACCTTTTATTACATAGTGAAGTTCAAGTTCAGGATGGTAATGCCAAACGTTTCCGAAGTCGGGTTTAATATCATGACGGATACTAAATGAACTTTGGAGCGTAGGTGGAATTTTATGAAAATGAGGCTTCATTTTTGTTTTTATATTTGAATATTATATTTATATTTAATTGTTGAAAACGCTGATTTAGCAAATAATGTAAGTAATTATGCTAAAGTTAGGATCTTTTGTGATAATATCCTATAATAACATGCTAATAAATACTAGTAATTGACAGACAGTATTGTTGAGTTTTGTTATAGCATAATAAAGAATAACCAAATTATAAACCGACAAATTGTTTTTATATGAATAATTTGTTCATTAATGAATTATGAAACGAGGGATAAATAAGGAAATTTTATTGGCTTGTAACAGAGCTTTAAGGTTAAAAGGGACTTGCCTTTTAATGGTTTTCATGTGTTTAGGTATTAGCGATATTTTTGCGCAAGATAGTACGAATTCAAAAGATGTTGCAGTAGGGAAAGTTAATGCTGCAGATGAGAGAGCTACTTATATAAAGATGATCACCCAACGTGCAGAAAAAATCACTGCCGTTCTAGATATTAAAAATACTTCCAAACAAGAAAAGGTTACAAATATCATTCGCGATCAATACAGCAACCTGAATGACATTTATGCAGAACGTGATGCGAAGTTAAAGGCATTAAAAGAAGCGAATGCAGATAATAAGGTAGCATTAGAAGCTGAAAAAGTAAAAGAAGAAGCTAAAGTAAATGCTAAATTAGCTAAGCTACACAAAAAATACCTTTCAAAATTATCATCACAACTAAGTGCAGCACAAGTAGATCAGGTGAAAAACGGAATGACTTATGGCGTGTTACCAATTACTTATAAAGCGTATCAGGAACAGATTTTAACGCTTAATGAAGAGCAGAAAAAACAAATATTAATATGGCTTACCGAAGCTCGTGAACATGCAATGGATGCCGAGTCTTCAAATAAAAAGCATGCATGGTTCGGAAAATATAAAGGAAGAATCAATAATTACCTGTCTGCAGCAGGGTATGATCTAAAGAAAGAAGGAAAAGAATGGGAACTGCGTAGAAAAGCAGCAGCAACAGCAACAAAAGGAGATTAGAAATATAAACGCTCTCATTTGGTTAGTCGAACGCGCTCAATCGTTCTTTATTTGGTTAGAAAGAATTCCCGTTACTGATGATAGTACCAATTGGTAACGGGTTTTTCTTCAATTCGACGGCCACAAATTATTAAGTATAAACCTTAACCTAAAAAAAATATTGATTTAAAATTTACACTAAAACGAGCTGTTAACAATCTCAATCAACTAAACCAAAAAGTACCATTTATATAATATAACCAAGTATGAACTTTAAACTTTTACGAATGTTAAAAGGGGTAGTAATGTTATCCTTGCTTTTTTGTGCCTCTTCGTATGCGCAAGTAAAGAAAATTACAGGTAAAGTGACAGACAGTAGTGATGGGGGGGCATTGCCAGGGGTCAATGTGAGCATTAAAGGAAAACCAAGTAATGTGAGCACGAACGCCGATGGCGTTTACACCATTCAGGCAGATCCTGCTACCGATGTATTGGTGTTTTCTTACATCGGCTTTACCAGGCAAACCATTACGCTTGCAGGTAAATCAACTTTAAATGTCAGCATGGCTTCCGATAATAAGGATTTGGATGAAGTAGAGATCGTATCCATAGGTTATGGAACTCAAAAGAGAGCTCATTTAACAGGAGCAGTTGAGACTATTAATATAAAGAGCATTGAAGATATCCCGGTAGGAAGTTTATCTGCTGCACTTCGTGGTCAGGCCCCGGGTATAAGTGTAAGTGGTGGGTATAGCAGGCCAGGTGATGATGCCGCAATAACTATCAGAAATCCTCAATCATTTGCGAAAGATGGGCCACAAGGTGCAGGTACTCCACTATATGTTATTGATGATATCATTAGGACTTCGGCAGACTTTAACTTATTAGATGCTTCTGAAGTAGAGAGTATCTCAATTTTAAAGGATGCGTCGGCTGCAATCTATGGTATTCAGGGAGCGAATGGTGTTATTGTGGTAACCACTAAAAGAGGTAAAAAAGGAGAAACCAGAATTAGTTATGGTGTTTCTGTCGGTTCTTCTGATGCCATTCAGTTACCAGAAATGATGAGTGGATATGATCATGCAACCTATCTTAATGATGTATTACAGACACAGAAAAACTATTTGATACAACCAAATGGTGATTTTAAAGATCCTAACAATGGAAATACGACCAGAATAACTGGTTATTATAGTCCGGATGAATTAGAATACTTTAAAAATAATAGTACCAAATGGCTGAACGAAGCATGGCAAAAGGCTATGGTGACACGCCACACTCTTAATATTAGTGGGGGCTCCGATAAAGCTACTTTCTTTGCCGGCGCTTCTTATGTCAATCAAAATGCAAACTTTGAGGGTATAAATACCGATAAATGGACTTTTAGAGCAAGTTCTGATATCAAGCTAGCTCAGGGATTACAATTAGGCTTGTCGCTAAGTGGTGATTTATCTAGCAATAGAAGATTCTTTTTTAAACAAGGATCTGAAAGTGCGGAGAATGATTTCTTAACGCTATTAGGTAACCCGGAGTTTGTGCCATATTATGTTAATGGATTACCTGTTTTAATAAATAGCAGGACAAACAATACGGAAAGTTTCCACTTTTTTGAAGCACAGAGATCAGACAATTTTACGCAGAACAGGGGTACAGGATTCAATGTATTGGGTAATTTACAATATGCCATTCCATTTATCAAAGGCCTGAATGCTAAAGTTAGTTTCAGTAAGAACCTGGATAATAACTTTGGTAAACAATACGGTACATTTTATGATGTTTACTCATTTTCAATGTTAGGTGAGAATAAACACATTTATGGTGGTGATGTATTAAGTACTACAAGGTTGAAAAATGGTGATAGAGTAAGGATTAGTCCATCTTATGGCGATAGTTACCAACTGAATGGATCCTTAAATTATGCAAGGGAATTTGGAAAACACTCCTTATCAGTTTTGGCCGTTTATGAACAGAACGAAAGCCAGTTTGATGCTGTTGATGGAATGATTGAAGGCATTATTGTAGGTGGATTACCTAACCAGAATTATGGTACAGGAGCCATGACTTCTACAGAAACACAAACTGAATTTGGTCGTTTAGCTTATGCTGGTAGGGTTAATTATGCTTATGACAACAAGTATTTACTTGAATTAAGTGTCAGAGCAGATGCAACGGTGAATTTTCCACCCGGAAATCGCTGGGGTTACTTTCCATCAGTTTCTGCCGGATGGATTTTATCAGAAGAAAGTTTTTTAAAGGATAAAATAAAGGGAGTAGATTTCTTAAAGATTAGAGCTTCTCTAGGGTTTTTAGGAACAGATAATACAAGAGGTTACCAGTATTTAGTTAACTACGCTAAAGAAACCAGTAAGTCACCAGTTTTTGGAGGTAATGGTAACGTTGCACCAAGTTTTAAAACTAATAATGCAATAAGTAATCCAAACTTGTCGTGGGATGAGAATACAAAAATGAATGCTGGTCTTGATGCTAAGTTTTTATCAAACAAATTATCATTCTCAGTTGATGGGTTTTTAGATAAAAGAAGAAATATGCTGAGTAGCAGAACATCATCGGTGCCAGCAGTCATTGGAGCTAAGGTGCCAACTGAAAACTATGCTAAAGTAAACAGTTTTGGATACGAAGTATCTTTGGGTTGGAGAGATGTAATAGGTAAAGATTGGAGCTATAATGTAAGTTCTTTCCTTTCATGGAGTGATAATAAACAGCTTCTATTTGATCAGGATGCAGGTAAGTATGGTACTTATCTGGATGGTATGGGCTTATCGAGCGATAGAGGTAAATATGGTTATGAATATTTAGGAATGTTCAGAAGTAAGGCTCAGGTAGATGATTTTATGGCCCAAAACCCAGGTTATAAGCTTTTTGGAAAAGCTCCTGAACCAGGTATGTTATATTATAAAGATATAAGAGGTCCGTTTAATAAAGCTACAGGACAGTTTGATGGTCCTGATGGAGTAATTACAGAAGATGATCAGGATTTCTTAACTAATAAAGCAGATAACCATTATGGATTGGGTTTAAATTTCGGAGCATCATACAAAACGTTTAGTCTTTCTGTTGTGATGGGAATGAGTTTTGGCGGTCAGGGCTCAACAGAAGGAGCAGCAAGAAAAAAAGCACAATCTTACTCTAATAAACCAGCTTTTTGGTCAGATCACTGGACACCTGAAAATCCAAATGCCGCATTCCCAGCTCCAGAGTATGAAGACTCGTACGACAAAGAATCAGCGTTTTGGTTCAAAAGCTCTTATTCTTTCAGGATTTCTAATTTTAATCTTTCTTACACCTTACCTCAAAATGTTGTACAGAAAATTGGAATTAACAATGCAAAAGTGTTTTTGGTTGGTACAAACCCAATTAACTTTTTTAATCCTTACAGCTATAGAGATAATGCAGGCGCATATAATGTTTACCCTAACCTGAGAACGTTCTCCTTAGGTCTGAATGTTGGCTTATAATAAAAACTAAAATTATGAAAGTATACATAAAATTATCTTTAGTCTTTCTCTCCGTATTAGCTATGGCGAGTTGCAAAAAAGTTTTGGATAAACATGATCTTAAAACCATTCCAGGAGATTTAATCTTTAATGATTCGACATTAGCTATTTTAAATGTTGATTATATTTATTCACAAAACCTTCCCAATTGGGCAGGAAACGGAGGGGGTGTTTCTGCAAATGCTGGCATTTTATCAGATGAAATGCCTGGAGAAAGCAAGTTTTTCGAAGGAACATTAACCGCTAATGATGTGACCGACATAGGAACCGGATTAGATGTGAATAATAATTACGGAAAAATCAGAAGTATAAATGATTTTTTAAGAGATGTTGATGGAGGAACTCTTCCATTAGCGACTAAAAATAGGATGAAAGCACAGGTGTTGTTCTTTAGAGCTTACAGGTATTTTGATATGGTGAGGTTGTATGGTGGAGTTCCGCTTGTACTTACTTCTTTGCCAGCAATTGGTGACCAGGCAAAGGAAGAAGCAATGTTGCCTAGAAACTCTACAACAGAGTGTATGACGCAAATTATTAAGGATTTAGATACTGCAATAAAGTATTTACCAGGAAGGTGGACAGATCCAGGCAAGAATTGGGGCAGGATAACAAGTGGTGCTGCGGCTGCATTTAAAGGAAGAGTACTCTTGACTTATGCTAGTCCACAATTCAATCCTAATGATACACAAAGCAGATGGCAAGACTCTTATGATGCTAACCTTAAGGCTTATGAAATACTAAAAGCTAATGGATTTGGTTTAGCCGCATCTTTTGAAAATATGTGGTTCCCTTCTTCAGAGACTGCCAATCCTGAAGCAGTAATGGTTACCGGTTATAATACTTCAACTGGCGACCAGATTAAAAAGAATAATACTTATGACAGAAGTACCAGGCCATCGTATCTAGGTACAGGTGGTGGATCAAACCAGCCTACATGGCAAATGGTAAAAGCTTTCCCTATGAAAGATGGTAAGAAGATAGGAGAGTCTGCTAAATATCCTTATTCGCAACAATTATTTTATAAAAACAGAGACCCAAGGTTTAATGCTACAATTGGTTATAATGGCGCTACATGGAAAATAAATGGCAATGCCAATTATAAACTATGGACCTACTTTGTTGCTAATAAAACGATTGAACAAAAGGCTACTTTAACAGGTTTTTACTGTCGTAAAGCTATTGATCCAAATGTTAGTGCTTCTAATGATCAATACGTGGGTACAGATTGGTTGGAAATCCGATTTGCTGAGGTGTTATTGAACCTGGCAGAAAGTGCTGTCGGAATAAATAAACTTTCTCAAAGCGATGAGTCTTATCAAGGATTAATTGAGATTAGAAAAAGAGCAGGTATTGAACCTGGTACTGATAATTTGTATGGATTAACAGTTGGTATGAACAGAACTCAACTGTTTGATGCAATGCTTGATGAAAGACAAATAGAATTTGCTTTTGAAGGTAAACGCTTTTGGGATTTAAGAAGATGGAAGAAGTTTGAAACTGAGCTAAATGGAAAAAGAAGAACTAAAATGCAAATCAACTTAAAAGTTGGTGCAGGTATACCTTTAGCAGCAGAATTTGCAAATCCAGCCAGTCCTAAATTCAGAGATATAACAGATATTGATGTAGCCTATACAAGCTATTTTGAATTGCTTGAAAGTGATTTAGATACCAAATACAAGATCAATTGGAAACCAGAATATTACTTCTTTGGAATACCGGCAGCCTCAATTTCAAACAATCCAAATTTGGATCAAACAAATATATGGGGTGGACCATTTGACCCTCTAAAATAAATGGTTTTTTAGTGTGTGTGTGTTTAATGGCTGCTACCGAAAGGTTGCAGCCATTTTTTATGCAATATTTGGAACCCGTATTATGCGATCCTCCAGGTATAACTACTCTCCGTTATATATTCCTTTAAATGAGCCAATTTGTGATCGGAGTTTAAACGGTTAATAGCAATAGTTTTACTCCTTCTTATTGATTCTTTGCTTAAACCCAGATTTGTAGCAATGTCTTCCAGCAACATAGGCGTGTCATTATCTAGGCCATAATACATGCGTAAAATACTGGCCTCGCGTTCTGTTAAACTGTGTACCATAGCAGCAAGCGATTGTCGCTGTCCCTCCAATTCAATATATGCATCAGGAGCCTTAAAAGTATGATCTTGTAAAAAGGTTGAAATACCCGGCTTCTCATCTTCGTCCTCAGACTCCAATGGAATACCATATGGAGAATCCATCAGATAGTCCTTAACTTTTTCTACCGAAATCCCTGTATGATCAGCAAGCTCATCAGGTGTCGGCATCCGTTCTAAACGCTGTTCCAGGTAGTCCTGGGCCTTATAAACTTCAAAGATATCATCTCTCTGATTCGTAGGCCTACGGATCATGCGCCTTTGCTCACCAATTGTATGCATAATAGATTGCCTGATCCACCATACTGCAAAAGAAATGAACTTAAACCCTTTGGTTTCATCAAAACGCTCGGCTGCTTTAACCAAACCTAAATTCCCAATCGAAACCAAATCGGGTAGCGACAAACCCTGACCCTCATATTTTTTAGCCACAGAAATAACAAAACGTAAATTGGCATTGATCAACCTGTGAAATGCAGACTTATCGCCAGTTTTAATCTTTTTGGCCAATGAGATCTCCTCTTCGACAGTCAGAATACTATATTTCGAAATGTCACTTAAATAACGTTGTAACGAAGCATGACTGCGGTTCGTAATAGATTGACCGATTTTTAATGCTCTCATAACAATCTCTCCTTTAATACTGGAATAATAGATGCGTTCAACATAATGCTTAATATTTGGTACTTCAAATTTGAAGAATTGTAGATGTATTGTCTATTATTATAGTAAAATCAGTAAAATATTCTTTTTTAATGACTTTTTTCAGTTGAAACAACTTAATCGTCTGCTCAATTCATTCGGCTGTGGGAAAAAAAACTTTTAGCGTATAGGGTGTAAAAAGAATTGATCATTGTCTGATTGAAAAAAAATACGAAGTTTGCCCGGTGACAGCATATGTAAAATCTCCGAGACGTAAACCGTTATTACAGCGTTTTAAAAAGCAAATGATAAGATTGTACAGTTGATAGAGAAAATGCTATAGTAAATACTTAGCTATAGATTGCATTTTTGAAACCTAGTTAAATAACCTAAATATTAAAATTATACAGAAACCAATTGTCAGGCAAAACGGTCTGGCTAGATATTTTATTTATGGAGACATCTGTCTTCAGATCAAATAATCATCAATTCCGCACTCCTTTATTAGAAGAAATTAACAGAATAACCAAATTTTAAATCATTTGACGAGCATAAGTATGAAACGAAAAAAGCTTTTTAAAAGCGGGGTATTAAAAGAGACCTGGGCTCCTTTATTGATGGCTCTATTTTTACCTGTATCAGGGTTTGCAGTGATGCCAGCCATTAAAAAGACTCAGAACAATGGCATTGTTTCCCTTTTGGTAAACATCACAGGAACAGTAAATGACAGCAGTGGACAAGCTTTGCCGGGTGCCAGTGTTAAAATTAAAGGCAGCACGATAGGAACATCTACTGATGGGAATGGGGTCTTTAAATTAAACCTGTCAACTGGAAATGAAACTATAGAAATCAGTATGATGGGTTACAAAACCCAGGAAATAGCAATAGCTGGTAAAACTAACATAACGGTTACTTTGATAGACGAAACATCAGATCTGGATGAAGTAGTGGTGGTTGGTTATGGTACTGTAAAGAAACGTGATCTTACAGGTGCAGTGTCGTCTGTAAAAGCTGATGATATCGTACTTACACCAACCGCAAACGTAATGGATGCCTTGCAAGGAAAAGTATCTGGTATGGATATCATGAAAGGTTCTGGCAGAGCAGGTTCTGATGTTAAAATTACGCTTAGAGGTAACAGAACCATTAATGGTTCTAATGATCCATTATACATTATTGACGGGGTTCAAGGTAGTTATTCCAGCTTAAACCCGAATGATATAGAAAGTATTGATGTCTTAAAAGATGCTTCATCTACAGCTATTTATGGTTCTGCAGGATCAAATGGTGTAGTCATCATTACCACTAAAAAAGGAAAATCAGGAGAAGCAACCATCAGTTTTGATTCTTTCTTTGGGTATAATGGTTTTCCCAAATATCCACATGCGCTTACCGGTGATGCTTATATCAATTTGAAACGTGAAGCTTATCGTGGAGAAAACGGAAACTATCCCGAATTTATGAGCAATATCTTTAAAGATCCAGATCATTTAGCCGCATATGAAGCAGGAAAATGGATAGACTGGATAGATCTGGCCCTCCGTGACGGTTTACAACAAAACTATAGTGTAGCAGTAAATGGCGGCACAGAGAAAACAAAAGCATATTTGTCTTTAAATTACAACGACGAACAAGGGCTGATCAAAAATGATCAATATAAAAAATATGGTGTTAGAGCCAACATAGACCATACCTTATCCAGATTCTTTAAGGTAGGAACAAATTTACAGTTAACTTATACCAATAATGATAAGGCTGCCCAGAATATATTCGGAAACAGTTTAACCTTTTTACCACTTGGCGATGCCTTTGATGCCAATGGAAACATCAACCATACTCCAATTAATGACGTAACCAGTCCACTAGCTGATCAGATTAAAGATCAGTTTAAGGACAATACCCTAAACACTTATTTTGCTGGTAATGCCTACCTGGAAGTTACGCCCATCAAAGGTTTAACCTATCGTTCTGTAATTGGAACTACCTTAGGATCTTCCAGAAATGGCAAATACTTTGGCAGCTTGTCCATCGCAAATCCTGAAGCAGGACTTAAAGCTCCAGCAGCCGTGATCAACAATGGTAGAAGCTATAATTACCGCTGGGAAAATATCTTTTCTTATGAGTTCGATATCAATAAGGACCATCACTTTAACTTAACTGGCGTTACCTCATGGGCCAAAGATCAGTCGGAAACGGCCATTGCTTCGGGTTCAGGTTTTGACATGGATTCATATTCTTTCTATAATCTTGCTGGTTCAACTAAGTCTATAATAAGTTCATCTTACGCACAGCAACAAGCGATGTCTTTTGTGGGTAGGGTAAATTATAACTATAAAGGAAAATACCTTTTGTCGGTTTCTAATCGTTGGGATGGAGTTTCCCGCTTGTCTGCTGGTCATAAATGGGATGTATTTCCCGCTGCGGCAGTTGCATGGAGAATTAGCGATGAAAATTTCTTCAGTGATATTAAAAGTATATCCAGTCTTAAACTTCGTGTAGGATATGGAGTTACAGGTAATTCAGGTGGAATAGGAGCCTATGGTACACAGGCAGGTGGCTTTAATGCCCCGATACCAGTTGGTTTTGGTGAAAATACTCCTGGCCCCGCATTTATTTTAAACCAGAATTTAGCCAACTCTACACTGGGTTGGGAAAAATCATACAATACAAATATTGGGTTGGATGCAGAGTTCTTGAAAGGGGTTATTAATTTAACCGTCGACTGGTACAATACCGAAACAAAAGACATGTTGTTTCTTCGTGATATGCCGGCCTCTTTGGGAGGATCATGGGGTTCTCCATTCAAAATATGGCAAAATATCGGTGGGATGAATAACAAAGGTTTGGAAGTCCTGATCAATACACGCAATATCGAAAGTGATAATTTTTCATGGGGAACCACATTTACCTTTGCTACTAATAAAGAAAAGATTGTTTCTCTTCCAGGAAATATGGATTTGATCAATAGTAATTTATTTATGAATCGCCCAATCAGTACCGTATACAATTATAAATATTTAGGTATCTGGCAGGAAAATGAGGCTACAGAAGCTGCAAAATATAATTCTAAACCAGGAGATATTAAGTTGGCAACAGATGGCTCTTTTAATGCGAACGGAGTTCACCCATACGGCCCCAATGATAGAGTAGTTCTTGGGTCTGAAGTTCCGGATTGGACAGGAGGTTTACAGAATAATTTCAAATACAAGAATTTTGATGCAAGTGTATCTCTTACTGCACGCTGGGGACAAATGATTCAAAGTAATCTGATTACCCGTTATAACCCAACATTGGGAATTGCAAATAGTCCGGATGATATCGATTACTGGACACCAGAAAACCCAGGTGCTTATTTACCGCGACCAGGTATTCACCCCACAACAAGTGGTTATCTTGGTTTTGATGCCTTGAAAATTGTGGATGGTTCTTATTTTAAAATTAGAAATATCACTATGGGTTATAGTTTGCCTCAAAGTGTGTTAACTAAATTCTCTATGCAGAAGATCCGTTTTTATGCTACGGCAGGGAATCCTTTCATCTTTACAAAAAGCGAATATCTAAAGTATCAGGATCCTGAATCAAACGGTTCAGATAACTTCCCGCTAACCAAGCAATTTGTATTTGGTCTTAACGTAACATTTTAATTTTTAAGAACATGAAACTCAAATATATATTCATTACTGCCTTAAGCACAAGCTTATTCATGAGTGCCTGTTCACTCGAAGAGTTCAATCCTTCAGGTGTAACAGTTGATAAAGTAGCCAGCACGAAATCTGGTTTCAATAAATTGGTGAACAGTTGCTATTTTGATTTATCAAGGTACTTTTATGGACGTAACCTATTGTTGGTAACAGAGGGGGGAACAGATATCTGGACTTCAGATTTAAACTCCAATAACAACCAAAACTATATGAAATATGCATCCGGGGGCTCTATGTCATTAGATATGGCAAAAGACTACTGGAATGGTGCTTATGATGCGATCAATTATTGTAATATAGTAATTGGCAGAGTAGATCAGGTTCAGGATTTTAGCAATGAGCAGGAAAAGAATGCATTAGTAGCTGAGGCATATTTTTTAAGAGCTTTATATTATTTCCACCTGGTAGAACAGTTTGGTGCAGTTCCATTAACACTTACAGAAACAAATGCACCTAATACAGAGGCTTTCCGTACACCACAATTGGAAATTTACGAAAAAGCAATTCTTCCAGATTTACGTTTCGCAGCAGAAAACTTACCAACGGTAGCAACAGAGGCGGGTAGACCATCTAAAAAAGCTGCCCTTGGACTACTGGCTAAAGCGGCATTGCAGACTAAACAATATGGAACAGATAAATTCCTTGAAGAAGCACTTGCTTCAGCAAAGAAATTAATTGATGGCCCCGCGAGTTACAATGTTCAATTGTATGGAAACTTCGTGGACAACTTTAATGAAGCGAATAACAAGAAGAACCAGGAAGCACTTTATCAGATCCCTTATTCTCAAGCTTATGGCTCAACCAACATTTATGACCATAACAACGACTTTAAGCGCTTTTATTGTACCCCAACTGCATTTGGAGCTATATTGTCAGGAGGCTTCCAAACCATCGTAGGGCGTTGGTCTGGAGGTTCATTTATGCCGAGTAAGTACCTGATGGATGTGTTTAAAAACCCTGATGGAACATTAGATCCTAGGTATGCATTATCATTCCAAACTACCTGGACAGCCAATGCTAATTATAACTGGACAGTAGATGCTATTACACAATTTGATAGAGTAGGTGCCGCAGTACCAGTAGGAACAGCAGTAGCAAATACAGCAACAGCGATTAAAATTGTACGTCCTGAAGAAGCTGCTTATGCTACAGAAAAGGCAAATAGATTGTCGCAACCGTATATCTGGGTTGATTTTGAAGATCTGTATGATAGCGATCAGAAAGTGAAAATGAAATATACCCGTGTAAATCAATTACCAGGAGTGGTCGATAATCCCTTTATCAGGTTTTACCCATCATTAACCAAGTTCAATTCAGGCTCATTGATTAGTCCGAAAGCCAACAATTATACCAGTGATGCATTTGCAACGGTTATGCGCCTCGGCGAAGTTTACCTGATTGCTGCTGAAGCAGAGTTTTATTTGCGTGGTGCAAATGGTATTTCTGCTGGATATGTCAATGCTTTGAGGACAAGGGTGTCGGCACAACAGGTTACTGCGGGCGACTTATCTGTGCAATTTATACTAGATGAAAGAGCCAGAGAGCTTTGTGGTGAATACACCAGATGGTATGATTTAAAACGTACAGGAAAGTTGAATAAAACCTATCTGATGCAGAGTAATCCTGATGTAGGTCAGTATTTTATCGATGGAACACATGGATTGAGACCTATTCCACTGGGACAAATCGATGCAATAAGTAATCCTGCAGGATTCCAGAATCCTGGGTATTAAAAATTAGTTTGTTTTGATAGACATTAAAAGCTGTAGCCGAAAGGTGCAGCTTTTTTTATTTTTTGTAATCTTTTTTACTAATTAATTAATGTAAATCTTTATGTTAGCACCATCTGATTTTATTTGAAATGGATAGAAAAAGTGGCTTTACAGACACTTTTAATAATGTTCAGAGTGTAGAATCAAACTTTCAAAAACTAATTTTAATATGAGCTTGGTATTTGATTTATAAATGATTATTTTAGATAGAATTGGGTATTTAACTGATAGTTTAATATGGCAGGGTCCAACACCAGTAATACCACTATCATCAGTCATATTTGATAGGGGAGTAACAGGGATATAATAGGGGGTCAACAGGGACCTAACAGGGACAAATGCCTGTGGAATTCCTGTTATCCCCTTGGTGTAAAGGTGTGATTTAATATTAATTTATGTTTCGTATAATGTTTTAAGTCTATTTCTTCTCAATTGCCAGCCATGTCACCATATCAGGCAAATTTTTTATTAGCATTTTTGCTGCTATCCTGTAACATACCTATGACATAAAACGTAATTTTGACGTGTAAAAATTCAATCGGATAAGATTGTACAATAGATGGAGAAAATTCTATAGTAAATAGCATTTATTAGGTTGCATTTTTGGATAAATATACAATCTAACCAAATTTTTTTAACCTAAAATACCGAGAAATCAAAACCCGCCCTTATAGAAATTCAGTAGATTTTACATCTATAAAATAATTGCGTACATTTTTGGTATACCTATTATTCGAGACAAATGAAAAAGAGATTATTACAGTTCGTATTTTCTGCAGCACTAGTTGTTACAGCATCCTCTGCTTTCGCTCAATACCCTAAAATACCTGCTGATGTTAAAAAAGCTTCAGATGATATGTTAAATGAGGCTTACCGCCAATCTGATATCGCATGGCAAAAAGCTATGCCAATTATCGAAAAGGAAGCCAAAGAGGGAAAACCTTATATCCCATGGGCTGGTCGGCCAACCGATCTTCCTCAATCTGAATTACTGGCTTTTCCAGGTGCAGAAGGTGGTGGTGCTCATAGTTTCGGCGGTAGGGGTGGTCGTGTAATAGTCGTTACAAATTTAAATGATAGTGGACCCGGTTCTTTACGCGATGCCTGTGAACAAGGTGGAGCAAGAATTGTGGTATTCAATGTAGCGGGAATCATTCGCATAAAAACACCTTTAATTATTCGTGCACCTTATATTACTATTGCCGGACAAACGGCGCCAGGCGATGGTGTATGTGTAGCTGGTGAATCAGTATGGTTAAATACACATGACGTAGTAGTACGATTTATGCGTTTTAGAAGAGGTGAAACTTTTGTAGGGCGCCGCGATGATGCCATTGGTGGAAATCCAGTAGGTAATATCATGATCGACCACGTTTCTGCAAGCTGGGGATTGGATGAAAATATGTCGATGTACCGCCATATGTATAATGATAGTACCGGAAAACAGGAAGTTAAATTGGCAACTGTAAACATTACTATTCAGAACTCTATTTTCTCAGAAGCATTAGATACCTGGAATCATGCCTTTGGTAGTACCCTGGGTGGCGAGAACTGTAGCTTTATGCGTAACTTATGGGCAGATAATGGTGCACGTAACCCATCAATAGGATGGAACGGTATCTTCAATTTTGCCAATAACGTAATCTTTAACTGGAACAACAGATCTACAGATGGTGGCGATTATACTGCCCTTTATAATATCATCAACAACTATTATAAACCGGGTCCTGTAACTTCATTAAAAGATCCAATCAGCTACAGAATATTAAAACCTGAATCTGGTCGTAGCAAATTACCTTATGTTGTGTTCGGTAGAGCTTATGTTGAAGGAAATATCATAGAAGGCAATGATAAAGTAACAAAAGATAACTGGAACGGTGGTGTACAAATTGAAGATAAAAAAGGGGAGCTAATGACTTTCGAAGCTTCTCAGCCATATTTTGCTGCCATGCGTGTGAAAAAACCTTTCCCAATGGCACCAATGACAATCCTGCCGACTATGGATGCCCATAAATATGTATTGGCAAACGTTGGGGCAACTTTACCTAAACGGGATCCTGTAGATACGCGTGTAATTGAACAGGTGAGAACTGGAAAAATCGTTACACCAGCAAATGTTAAATTATCTGATGCACCAGATTTCCAACACCGCAGGTTACCAAAAGATTCTTATAAACTGGGAATCATTACAGATATCAGTCAGGTAGGTGGTTATCCTGAATATAAAGGGACTCCATACAAAGACTCTGATAATGATGGTATACCAGATAGCTACGAAACTAAAAACGGATTGAATCCTAATGATGCATCTGATGCAGCTAAAATTACAAAAAGTGGTTATTCAAATATCGAAGTTTATTTAAATAGTGTTGTTCCGGTTAAAACAGTTAAGCCATAAATTATGAAAGTCCTTTCTTTGATATTAGCGGTTGCTGCAACGGGTTTAACACAGACTGCTCTGGCACAATATCCTGTTATTCCGAAAACAATGGAGTCGAAAGCAGATTCGATTTCGGCAGTTATACAAAACAATTCTGATGTTCAGTTTGAAAAGGTAAAACATATTATAGACCGTGATACTAAAAATGGTAAACCATTTATTCCATGGGCGGCAAAACCATCTGATCTTCCGCAAGCTAAATTAGTTGCATTTCCCGGAGCAGAGGGTGGTGGTGCTTACTCATTCGGCGGTCGTGGTGGTAAGGTTTATGTAGTGACCAGTATTGCCGATTCCGGCCCAGGTTCTTTACGCGAAGCTTGTGAACAAGGTGGTGCACGTATTATTGTATTCAATGTAGCCGGAATTATCCAGTTAAAAACACCATTGATTATTCGCGCACCTTACATCACTATTGCCGGACAAACGGCTCCCGGTGATGGGGTTTGTATTGCAGGAGAATCAGTATGGATCAATACACATGATGTAGTGATCCGTTATATGCGTTTCCGTAGGGGAGCCACTGATGTAACCCGCAGGGATGATGCGATTGGCGGTAATCCGGTAGGTAATATTATGATTGATCACGTATCAGCAAGCTGGGGACTGGACGAAAATATGTCGATCTATAGACACGTTTACGATCCTAAAGATGGTTCAAAACCACAAAAGCTGCCAAC
This sequence comes from Pedobacter hiemivivus, assembly GCA_040393085.1. Taxonomy (GTDB): domain Bacteria; phylum Bacteroidota; class Bacteroidia; order Sphingobacteriales; family Sphingobacteriaceae; genus Pedobacter; species Pedobacter hiemivivus_A. The sequence goes on from JBEBUV010000014.1 coordinate 33,003, forward strand.
AGTAAACGTAACCATACAAAACTCTATATTCTCTGAAGCATTAGATACTTATAACCATGCATTTGGTAGTACATTGGGTGGATTAAACAGCACTTTTATGCGTAACCTTTGGGCTAGTAACATCAGCAGAAATCCATCTGTAGGGATGTATGGTGATTTTGGTTTTGTAAATAACGTGATATTTAACTGGTGGAATCGCAGTGCAGATGGGGGAGATAATAAGTCTTTCTATAATTTCATCAATAACTATTATAAACCAGGACCAATTACGCCATTAGATCAGCCCATTTCTTATCGTATTTTAAAACCGGAAAGTGGTAGAGATAAGCGATATACGCATATGTTCGGACAAGCCTATATCCATGGAAACATTATTGAAGGCAATGATAGGGTAACTAAAAACAACTGGGACGGCGGTGTTCAGGTGGAAGGTGTGAAAGATAAACAAAGGGTATTGGACTCTATTCGCGTAAATAAACCTTTGCCGATGGCAAAAATAACTATGATCGATACGCATAAAGCTTATGATTATACACTCATCAATGCCGGAGCGAATTTGCCGGTGCGTGATGCGGTAGATAAAAGGATTATAGAACAAGTGAAAACTGGTAAGATCACTTACGTAGAAGGCGGTAAAGCTCCTATTGGTAAAGAATTTATAAAACGTCGTTTGCCAGAAGATTCTTATAAAAAAGGAATCATTTCCGACATTAGTCAGGTGGGAGGCTATCCTGAATATAAAGGTAAACCTTATATAGATTCAGATAATGACGGTATTCCAGATGAATGGGAAATTAAGAATGGCTTAAACCCAAAGGATGCATCGGATGCGCCTAAAATCACTAAAAATGGATATTCGAATATTGAAAACTATATCAATAGTGTAGTGCCATTATCGGCCGTTAAACCGTAAATAACCATTTATTTTAAATAATATCAGTTTTAAGCGATATGATACTGACAAATAAACATACTTCTAAAAGGCAAAGCAGACTGAAAATTGTACCTGCTTTACTTTGTGTATTATGGTTTTGTTTACAAGTCGGCACTGTATCTGCGCAAAAAGTCAAAGTAGTAGAGCTACCTAAACCAATATTTAAAGGTAAAGATGGTAAACTGAATTATACTCCTGATGAAAAGGGTAACCGCATACCAGACTTTTCCTATGTAGGTTATATGGCCGGAGAGCAGGCTATTCCTGATGCGGTAATCAAAGTGGTAGTACCTGTTAAAACTGGTGATGCTACCTTAAGAATCCAAAAAGCTTTAGATTTTGTAGCATCCTTACCTCTGGGTAAAGATGGATTAAGAGGCGCTGTACTTTTAGAAAAAGGAAAGTATAAACTTGCAGGATCACTAAAAATCAATGCCTCGGGTGTGGTTTTAAGAGGTAGTGGAATGGGCGAAGATGGAACGGTATTATATGCAACTGGGCTGGATCGACTTGGTGTATTGCGTATTTTGGGCACTAATGATCAGGTAAAAGAAAAGCCGGTAAGGATTACAGATAAATACGTTCCTGTAAATGCAATGAAAATTACTGTTGAGCAGGCTAAGACTTTTAAAAAAGGTGATCAGGTAATTGTACAACGTAGCTCATCAAAAGAATGGATTGATCTGCTTGCTGCAAATCAATTTGGTGGAGGGATTGGTGCTTTAGGATGGAAACCCGGACAGCGGGATATTTATTGGGATAGAACAGTGACTGCCGTAAATGGCAATGAGTTGGTGCTTGATGCACCATTAACGACTGCATTGGATGCGGAGTTTGGAGAATCGACCGTATCAAAATATGCGTGGAGTGGGAGGATTTCCCGTTCCGGAGTAGAAAATATAAGGATGGTATCATCATTTGATAAAAACAATCCTAAAGATGAATACCACCGGTGGACAGGCATTTCATTAGAAAATGTAACTGATGCCTGGGTGCGACAAGTGGTGTTTGAACACTTCGCCGGCTCTGTTGTAAGTGTTCAGGAAACAGCTAACAGAGTAACAGTTGAAGACTGTAAGTCGCTGGCTCCAATTTCTGAAATTGGTGGCGAACGCAGGAATACATTCCTTACTACAGGCGGACAAACCTTATTTCAGCGTTTGTATTCTGAATATGGTTACCATGACTTTGCCGTAGGATATTGTGCTCCCGGTCCAAATGCTTTTGTTCAATGTCAGGCTTATTTGCCGTTTAGCTTTAGTGGGGCAATTGATAGTTGGGCATCAGGTGTGTTATTTGATATTGTAAATATTGATGGTAATGCCTTGAGTTTTATGAACCGTGGTATGGATGGACAGGGTGCAGGATGGGCAGCGGCAAATAGTGTATTCTGGCAATGTACTGCTGCAAGAATCGATTGCTATCAACCGCCTACAGCACAAAACTGGGCTTTTGGAAACTGGGCACAGTTTGCTGGTGATGGGTATTGGGCTATGTCAAATGAACAGATTCAACCACGTAGTTTATATAATGCACAATTGAGCGAAAGACTAGGTTCAAAGGTAGAATCACGTACTTTTATTATGCCTGTTGAAACAGAAGCATCAAGCAGTCCACAAGTAGATGTTGCTTTGAAACTAACAAAACTGGCCGCCAAACCTGCATTACAGCTTACAGAATATATAGATCAGGCAGCAGAAAGACAACCTATATCTATTGAAACTCGTGGTGCCAAAAATATTGATCAGGTCCTTAATTCAATTAAAGATAATAAAGGAAAGAGTAAGAGTAGTGAAAACGTAGTAGGCAGATCGCAATTATATAAAGTTGCGGCAATGTCTGTTAGCAATGGTTGGGTATTGCGTGGAAATCAGATGGTTATTGGCGATAGACAAGATGTTCAATGGTGGAATGGTAGTGCCAGACCTCATGGCTTAAAGAATGCTAAACCACATATAACCCGATTTGTGCCTGCACGTTCGGGTAAAGGTTTAACGGATGACCTGGCTGCAACTACGGATTCCATGCAAAATGGAACAGTAAAGATTTTAGATCATAACTATGGTTTATGGTATGATCGCCGACGTGACGATCATCAGCGTATCCGCAGAATGGATGGCGAAGTATGGGCTCCTTTTTATGAATTGCCCTTTGCCAGATCAGGGCAAGGTGAAGCCTGGGATGGTTTAAGTAAATATGACCTGACTAAATACAACCTTTGGTATTGGGATAGGTTAAAGCAATTTGCAGACCTTGCAGATCAAAAAGGATTGGTACTGATTCATCAGAACTATTTTCAACATAATATTATAGAAGCAGGAGCGCATTATGCAGATTTCCCATGGCGTACTGCAAATAACATCAATAATTCAGGTTTTCCTGAACCGGTTCCTTATGCGGGAGATAAGCGCATATTCATGGCCGAGCAGTTTTATGATGTGAGCAACCCTGCACGTAGGGAATTACATCGCGCTTATATCAGGAAATGTCTGGAAAACTTTGCTGACAATAATAGCATCATTCAGATGATTGGTGCCGAGTTTACAGGACCTTTACACTTTGTACAATTCTGGATTGATACCATTAAAGAGTGGGAAAAGGAAACTGGTAAGCACCCAATAATTGCATTAAGTGTAACTAAAGATGTGCAGGACGCAATTCTGGACGATAGAGATAGGGCAGCTGTTATTGATCTGATTGATATCAGGTATTGGCATTATCAAGCGGATGGAACAGTTTATGCTCCTCAGGGCGGTGAAAATCTGGCGCCTCGTCAGCATGCCCGTTTGTTAAAACCTAAGAAAACTTCCTTTGAGCAGGTATACCATGCGGTGTCAGAATACCGTAGAAAGTACCCCGAAAAAGCAGTGATGTACTCAGGCGACAACTATGATGCCTTTGGTTGGGCTATTTATATGGCCGGGGGATCATTGTCTAATGTGTTTTCTAACATACCATATAATCCAAGAGCGAATACTTCTTCTAACCTGCGTGATAATGTTTCTGTTAATACAGATGGATTAGGTCAGATGCTGTTGAATACAAGTGAATTAAAACCTTATAGTCTTTCAGGAAACCCTGCAGGTCAATATGCTTTGGCAGCTCCTGGTAAGACTTATGTATTATATAATAGTTCAGCTTCATCTATAAAATTGGATTTGAATGGAGCTCCAGGAAATTACAGCGTAAAACATATTAATCCACGAAGTGGAGCTGTAGTTAAAGAAGAAAAAATCAAAGGTGGATCATCCATCGAATTTCATAAACTTTCATCAGGCGACGAAGTCGTTTTCATTAACAAAATTTAAAAAGAAATTATTGCCATGTATCAAAGGATAGTCTTATTAGCTATTATCTCGTTAGTGCTGTTTGGTTGTGCGTCAGACAAGAAACCCGATACTTTAAAAATGGGTTTACAAGTATCAGAAAATGGAAGATATTTAACTGAAGATGGCAAACCATTCTTTTGGTTAGGTGATACGGGTTGGTTATTGTTCAATAAAACTACTCGCGAAGAAGCAGAAATGTACCTTGAAGATCGTCGACAAAAAGGGTTCAATGTAGTGCAGGCAATGGTTTTGCATAGCGTACCCTCAATTAATGTTTATGGCGATTCATCATTGGTAAATGGAGATATTTCTAAACCAGCCCTTACAGAAGGCAATTCTTTTGAAGACAATAAACAATATGATTATTGGGATCATATAGATTATATCGTTGATTTAGCTCATGATAAAGGTATTTATATGGCCCTGGTTCCAGTTTGGGGTACTAATGTTAAAGAAGGTAAAGTATCTCCCGATCAGGCAAAGATTTATACTGAGTTTTTAACAGCTAGATATAAAGATAGAAGGAATATCATCTGGTTAAACGGTGGTGATATTAAGGGTTCTGATAAAATGGAAGTATGGGAAATGATTGGCAATACTTTAATGGCAACTGACTCTACGCACCTGATTACTTTCCACCCAAGAGGTAGAACTGCATCTTCAGAATGGTTTCAGAATGCTAAATGGATGGATTTCAATATGGTGCAGTCGGGCCACCGTCGTTATGATCAGGATACGTCTGCTAAAGAGAAATGGCACTATGGCGAAGACAACTGGAAGTATATGGAAAAGGATTATAACTTAAAACCAGTGATGCCAACCATAGATTCAGAACCTTCGTACGAGGGTATTCCTCAAGGTTTACACGATCCAAAAGAGATCAGATGGAATGATGCTGATGTAAGAAGATATGGTTATTGGTCGGTTTTTGCAGGTGCATTTGGTTATACCTATGGGAATAATTCTGTGATGCAAATGTATAGGCCGACAGAAAAGGATGCTGCATTTGGAGCAACTAAGTTTTGGCAGGAAGCATTAAATGATCCAGGAGCAGGGCAGATGATTCATTTAAAAAACCTGATGTTATCACGTATAAAAGGTAAAGGAGCTGATGCGAAAGGTTACTTCGACAGAATTCCTGATCAATCAGTGATTGCTGGTGATGTTGGTGAGAAGTATAACCGTTTATTGGCAACGCGTACCGGGGACTATATTTTCGTTTATACTTATAATGGCCGCAATATCACTTTAAATATGGGAGTGTTAGATGGTGATCAGGTCAAAGCATCATGGTTCAGTCCGCGGGATGGAAAGACTACAGAAATAGGTTTGATAGATAATAAAGGTACCCATGAATTTGGTGCTCCAGGTGAGTTGAAAGATGGTAACGATTGGGTATTAATTATAGATAAGAAATAATGAGGATGGGTTTTACACATAACTCAGGCATATTGTTGCTATTGGCTTTGCTGGCTACATTTAGTGCTTGTTCTAAAAAGGCATACGTATTTACTTCCTTTCATGAGCCTGCAAATGAGGGTTTGGGGATGTTATACAGCTATGATGGCTATAAATGGAACGACCTAAACAGAATTTTTCTGAAACCTGAGATTGGTAAAGAAAAGATTATGCGTGACCCCTCGATGGTTCAGGGGCCCGATGGTATATTCCATTTGGTGTGGACATGCGGTTGGAAAGGCGACAGAGGCTTTGGTTATGCCAGTTCTAAAGATTTAATCAACTGGTCGGAACAACAATTTATTCCGGTATTGCAAAATGAACCAACAACCGTGAACGTATGGGCACCAGAACTGTTTTATGATGATGTAAAGAAAGAATATGTGATTATCTGGGCATCAACTATTCCGTATCGTTTTGCGAAAGGTATTGAAGCAGAAGATAATAACCATAGAATGTATTCGGTTACCACCAAAGATTTTAAGACTTTCTCGGATGCTAAATTGTTCCTTGAACCGGGCTATAGTGTGATTGATGCAGTTATTGTTAAGAAAGCTAAAGCTGATTATGTATTAGTGCTGAAAGACAATACCCGTCCGGCCAGAAACTTGAAAGTGGCATTTAGCGGACAGGCTTTAGGACCTTATACGGGTATTTCTGAACCTTTTAGCGGTTTGCTTACTGAGGGACCATCAGTGGTTAAAATAGGCAAAGACTGGCTGATTTATTATGATGCTTATGGTGAGAAAAGATATGCTGCAATTAGAACCAATGATTTTAAAAGCTTCAAAGATGTTTCTGCAGAAACAGTAATTCCGGAAGGACATAAGCACGGGACCATAGTACCGGTAAAGAGAAAAGTGATAGAAAGATTAATGAAATAATGAAGATATACAATAAAATAGGATTGGTTTCTATGCTTTTTGTAGCTGCACAAGTAGGGCAAGCACAAGGGCAGACACAAGATACTTTACGATATACCGGCGGTACAATTTCAAATGCTGATTATCATCACGGACAGCTTGTACCTGCGTTGGGCGTTCATAACATACAGACTTTAAGAGCAAATCGTGAGCATCCGGAATTATCTGATGGCCTCGATTGGACGTATAATCATGCTTCTATGTTGGCTTATTGGAACAATACTTTTTACTTGGAATACCTGAGTGATCCGGTTGGAGAGCATATTCCACCAAGCAGAACCCTATTACAAACTTCTAAAGACGGTTACAATTGGTCTAAACCCGACATCATTTTCCCTCCTTATAAAATCCCTGATGGATGGAAAAAGGAAGGCGTTGAAGGGGTAGCGAAAGATTTATATGCCATCATGCATCAACGTGTGGGTTTTTATGTTTCTAAGTCCGACCGCTTTTTTGTATTGGCATATTATGGTATCGCTATGGATAAAAAGGATGATCCTAATGATGGTAAAGGAATTGGCAGGGTAATCCGGGAAATTAAAAAAGACGGGTCTTATGGTCCTATCTATTTATTGAGGCCAAATTCTACCTGGGATATGAAACATACCCTGTATCCTTTATACACTAAAAGTAAGGATAAAGGCTTCGTTACAGCATGTAAAGAAATTTTAGCAGATCCGTTAATGATGCAGCAAATGGTGGAAGAAGCAGATCGTAATGATCCTTTAATACCATTCCACAGGCCGGTAAAGGCATTCAGTTATTATCATTTGCCAAATGGAAAAGTAGTGGGCTTATGGAAACATGCTTTAACTTCTGTAAGTAATGATGGTGCTAAAACCTGGCAATATACTCCATTAAGGGCGCCTGGTGTGGTGAATAGTAATGCTAAGATATGGGGGCAAAGTACCTCTGATGGACGTTTCGCTCTGGTTTATAATCCCTCAGAATTTCGTTGGCCATTGGCTGTGTCTACCAGTGATGATGGTTTAAACTATAAAGACCTTTTATTGGTAAATGGCGAAATATCGCAAATGCGCTATGGTGGTAACTATAAATCTTATGGCCCACAATATATCAGGGGAATTCTGGAAGGCAATGGTAAGCCAGCCGATGGCAATATGTGGCTCACTTATGCGATGAATAAGGAAGATATTTGGGTAGCGAAAGTTCCCGTTCCAGTGGTTTCGGTAGCGCCAGGTCCAGTAAATGAGGTGTTTAATGCGCTTCCGGACGGACAAGAATTGAAATATTGGAATATTTTTAGTCCACTCTGGGCAACAGTTAAAATAGAGAAAGCTGCTGATGGAACCAAAGCGCTGACTTTAAGAGATAAGGATCCTTACGATTATGCGAAAGCAGAACGAATGATGCCAAAAGGTAGAAAAGTAAATGTAGAATTTGCAGTTACACCTGCTCAAAACAATACAGGGACTTTGCAGATCGAGTTTCAGGACGCAAAAGGATTAGCTGCAGCCAGACTAATATTTGATGATAAAGGTGAATTAACCGCAAAAGTTGGGTACAGGAATTCTGGAGTCACGAAATATGAAGCGGGAAAAACATATAACATCCGTGTAGAGTTAGACATGGATAAACGGATGTACAACATCTTTGTTAATGGAGAAAGCAAAGGCATACGTCTGATGTTTGCTCCGGTTTTATCTTTTGAAAAAGTAACTTTTAGAACAGGTGATGTACGTCGTTTTCCTGATGTTGACACACCAACAGATCAAGATTATGATCTGAAAGATGCAGGTACACCAGTTGCTGAAGCTGTATACCATATCAAATCATTAAAAACAGAATTGATTAAATAGATCCCTTATTCATGATGCTTAGACCGATCCTTTCTTTTATTATGCTGATGCTTTTTAGCACCGTTTATGCCCAGCAGACGGAGCAATTATACCTGTCAGGGACAGGGAACGATGATACTGTAAAATGGGACTTCTTTACTACCGGAGGTATGAATTCAGGAAAATGGTCTACCATTTCGGTACCCTCAAACTGGGAATTACAAGGCTTTGGAAAATACGATTATGGTTTTGCGAAAGACAGTGTAAGAGGTAAGGAGCAAGGTTTATATAAATATAAGTTTAAGGTTCCGGCAAACTGGAAAGGTAAACAGATCAACATTGTTTTTGAAGGCTCGATGACCGATACAGAAGTGAAGATCAATGGTAAATCGGCAGGACCAATCCATCAGGGAGCATTTTATGTGTTCCGTTATGATATCACTGATAAATTAAAATATGGTGCTGAAAACCTGCTTGAAGCAAAAGTTTCCAAGCATTCGGCCAACCAATCTGTAAACGAGGCTGAACGTAAAGCTGATTTCTGGATTTTTGGAGGGATATTCAGACCCGTGTTTTTAGAGGCTTTGCCAGTCTCGCATATCGAAAGAGTAGCCATTGATGCTAAAGCTGATGGTCAATTTAAAGCAGAAGCCTTTGTAAAGGGTGGTGCCGATCAGGTATCCGTTCAGCTGTATGATGCCAAAGGGCAGAAGTATGGTGCAGCAATAAATTCAGTAATTGGCAAAGCAGTAAATAAGAATAAAGCCGTAAATAAAAACGGGAAAGTAAATACGAGGGGAGAAGTAATCGTAAATCTTTCCGGAGTATTCTCAGCACCGGAATTATGGTCTGCCGAGTTCCCAAACATATATACAGCAACTTTTACCTTATATCAAAAAAATAAAGTAGTACACACTTTATCTAAAAGGATAGGTTTCAGAACCATTGTGGTTAAACCAAGAGATGGAATCTTTGTAAACAGTGTTAAAATTAAGTTTAAAGGGGTGAACAGACATTCATTCCGCCCAGAATCTGGCAGGACACTAAGTAAAAAGAACAGCATTGAAGATGTGGAGTTGATGAAAGCCATGAATATGAATGCAGTCCGTATGTCGCACTACCCGCCAGATGGTCATTTTCTTGATGTTTGTGACTCTTTGGGTTTATATGTGATGGATGAATTGGCTGGATGGCATGGGCATTACGATACGCCAACAGGAACGAAACTATTGAAAGAGATGATGAACCATGATGTAAATCACCCATCAATTGTGATCTGGGCAAATGGAAATGAGGGTGGACATAACCGTGATCTTGATCCTTTATTTGCCGATTTAGACATTCAAAAGCGCCCTGTTATTCATCCCTGGGAAGATTTTAATGGTTTTGATACCCAACATTATCGCGAATATAATTACGGGATTGGTAACTACAGACACGGGCACAGCATTGTAATGCCAACAGAATTTTTACATGGTATGTTTGATGGCGGACATGGGGCTGGTCTGGAAGATTATTGGAATGATATGCTGCTAAATCCATTATCGGCCGGTGGCTTTCTGTGGGATTTTGCAGACCAAGGTGTGGTACGTACCGATAAAAACAATATTATAGATGCCGATGGTCCTCGTGGTGCTGATGGTATTGTTGGTCCTTACCATGAAAAAGAAGGTAGCTATTTCGCTATCAAAGAAATCTGGAGTCCAGTGTTTTTTGAACATCGTGAAATGACAGCTGGATTTGATGGCGTATTTAATATAGAGAACCGTTACGACTTTACCAACATCAATACCTGTACGTTCGATTGGAGACTAACCAATTTTAAAATCAAAACAGAATTTAAAGGAAAAGCGACTGCACCAGATGTTAAACCATTGGAAAAAGGTAAGTTAAAGATTGATTTGCCTGCAAATTGGACTGATTTTGATGTGTTGTATATTACCGTAACAGATATTCATGGTAAAGAATTATATACCTGGAGCTTCCCAATTACGCTTCCTCATCAAGAAGCTTTAGCATGGGTTAAAAAGGATGGTGTTGCTGCTGTGAAAATTGAAGAAAGAGATTCATTGTACGTTACTACTGCCAATGGCATTTCTTTGAGCTTTAGTAAGAAAACGGGCATCCTACGTGAAGTAAAGAATGAAAAAGGGACTATTCCTTTTACAAATGGCCCGATAGTACAGCAAGGTGCCACAAATTTTAGGAATATTACACACCGTATGGATGGTAAGAACCTGATCATTGAGTCTGCATTCGATAGAAAAGAAGCTTATAATACTTTGCAGTGGACAGTTTATCCATCTGGTATGGTAAAGCTGAACGTAAAATACTTCCCTGCGGAGTACCTGACCAACTTCGTTGGAATAAACTTTTCTTACCCTGAAGATCAGATTAAAGGAGTGGAATATATGGGCCGCGGGCCACACCGCGTTTGGAAAAACCGTATGAAAGGTAATGAGTTTGGTATCTGGAAAAAGGATTATAATGATACGGAGACAGGTGAAAGCTGGGTGTATCCGGAGTTTAAAGGCTACCATTCAAATATGTACTGGTGTAAATTCATCACTAAAGACCAACCCTTTACAGTGATTACCGAGAATGAAGATATCTTTTTAAGATTGTTTAGTGCAGCATGGAAAACAGATCAGTGGCATAATTATGAACCGCATTTCCCATCAGGAGATATCTCTTTTATGAATGGAATTCCGGGAATAGGTACAAAAACACAAAGAAAGGATAGAACCGGACCTATGTCGATGCAGAATATCTTTTACGATTATGAAAAAGAACCGACTAGAGCATTGGACATGACTCTATACTTTGATTTTACATTGTAATTGATGAAGAATTGCTAATGATGATGTCTTCAAATAAATAATCCCTATATTGAATAAGAAATTCATATATGAATTTTCATATGTAGATTTACAGGGTAAAATAGAACCAAATAGATAAAAGCTAAACCAAATGAAGCTTAAACGATATATTATTCTTGCAACTGTTTTGACTATTATTAGTCTTAAGGGTGCTTTTGCGCAGGTATTGCTGCAGAATTTGCGTTGCGAGCTGCTGCAAGATCCGGTAGGAATCGACGCTTTAAAGCCTGGGCTTAGTTGGGAGGTTATTTCTGATCAGCGGGAGGTAAAACAAACTGCTTACCATATATTGGTCGCTTCATCAATAGATAAGTTGACAGAAAAAGATGCGGATGTATGGAACTCTGGCCTAATAAATTCTTCTTCCTCTGTTTATAACCAATACGCAGGACTGACTTTAAAGAGTAAAAATAAATACTTCTGGAAAGTAAAAGTGTGGACCACTAAAGGTGGTTCTGAATGGAGTAAACCGGCTTCATGGTCGATGGGCTTACTAAATTATAAGGATTGGGAGGGGCGATGGATCGGTTTTGATCGTTATTTCCCTTGGGATAGTCAGTCCGAAGGCCGCTTGTCTGCCCGTTATTTTAGAAAAGAGTTTACAACAGAAAAGACTGTAGCATCGGCAACCGCCTATATTATGGGGATGGGCTTATATGAGTTATATATCGACGGCAAGAAAATTGGTGATCAGGTGTTAGCTCCGGCGCCAACCGACTATACTAAAAACATAAATTACAATGCTTTAGATATTACTGAACACCTTAAAAAAGGGAAACATGCTATTGGTGTGGTTCTAGGTAATGGACGATATTTCGCCATGCGGCAGGCTAAGCCTTACAAGGTGAAAACTTTTGGTTTCCCTAAATTATTATTGCAAGTGATCATCAAATATACTGATGGTTCCACCTCATCTATAAAAACAGATCACAGCTGGAAAGGTACAGCAGATGGGCCAATTATGGCCAATAATGAGTACGATGGTGAGACTTATGATGCCCGAAAAGAATTTAAAGGCTGGGCTGAGCCAGATTTTAAGGAAGATAAATGGTTAACTGCCGAATACGTGCAGGAGCCTGGAGGTGCTTATCAGGCGCAAATGAATGAGCACATGAAAGTGATGAAAAACATCGCTCCTGTGTCAATTACGAAACGGGATAATGGAAAGTATATCATTGATTTCGGACAGAATTTTGCAGGATGGGTTCAATTTAAAGTGAAAGGACAAGCGGGAACGATAGTCTCTATGCGATTTGCGGAATCATTGGAGTCTAATGGTGAGCTTTTCAGAACAAACCTGCGTGATGCTAAAGCTACAGATACTTACATCCTTAAAGGTGAGGGAATAGAAACCTGGGCGCCAAGATTTACGTATCAGGGTTTCCGTTATGTAGAACTAAGTGGTTATCCGGGGGTTCCCCAGAAAAGTGATTTTGTAGGCTGCCTGGTCTATGATGATATGAAAACGGTAGGGAAATTTGAATCCTCAAATGCTTTGTTGAATCAAATTTTTAAGAACTCCTGGTGGGGTATCGCTTCCAATTATAAGGGGATGCCAGTGGATTGTCCGCAACGCAATGAGCGCCAGCCTTGGTTGGGCGATAGAACAGTTGGTGCTTACGGGGAGAGCTTTTTGTTTGATAATACCGCCATGTACAAGAAATGGCTGCAGGATATTCGTTATGCCCAGAAAGAGGATGGTGCGATTCCTGATGTTGCGCCTGCATTTTGGAGATATTATAGTGATAATGTAACCTGGCCGGCAACTTTGCTGATGGTTTCTGACATGTTATACAAACAAACGGGTGATTTGACCATATTACAGGAAAACTATCCGGCAGTAAAGAAATGGATGGCTTATATGAAAGGCCGATATATGAATGAAGAGGGGATCATCACTAAAGATAGTTATGGCGATTGGTGTGCACCTCCTGTTACTGCTGAAGATGGTAAAGGTGTAATTGCCGATCAGAAACATCCCAGTGCCTTAATAGCTTCTGCTTATTATTACCATCTGGCGACGATGATGATTCGTTATAGCACATTAACAGGGAATGGACAGGATAGTGCTGGCTATGTGGAATTGGCAGCTGATTTAAAAAAGGCCTTTAATCGTAAGTTTTACAATGCACAAGGTTATTATGGCGAGAATAAGTTAACAGATAACTTGTTACCTGTTTATTTCGGGATGGCTGATGCTCCGGAAAAAGCAAAAGTGTTAAAGCAAATTGAATACATTATTGTAGAGAAAAATAAAGGCCACTTAAGTACAGGAGTGATTGGTACTCAGTTCTTAATGCGTACGCTTACAGAAAATGGTAGGGGCGATCTTGCTTATCAGATAGCGTCGCAAAAAACTTACCCTTCATGGGGATATATGATTGGAAATGGGGCTACTGCAATTTGGGAGCTATGGAATGGAAATACTGCTGCTCCTAAAATGAACTCACAGAACCATGTGATGATGTTGGGTGATTTGTTGATCTGGTATTATGAAAACCTTGCAGGGATTAAAGCCGCAGAACCAGGATATAAAGAAATTGTGATGAAGCCGGAAATGATTAAAGGATTGGATGCAGTAAATGCGTCGTATAGTTCTGTTCATGGCTTAATTAAAAGCAATTGGACGAAATCGGTAAAGGATTTTAATTGGAAAATTACGATTCCGGCAAATACTACGGCAAGGGTATATATTCCAGCTAAATCTGTTGCTCAGGTAAAGGAAAGCGGGAAAAAAGTTATTGGAACAAGTGCAAAGAATGGTGTGCGCTATATACAGATGGAGGGTGATAGAGCGGTATTTGAACTGGGATCTGGTGATTATTCATTTGTGGTTTCCTTGTAGCATAATGCTAAGCGTTTGGATAGGATGAGAAATTGGTTAAAATGATAAGATAAAATGATGAACAAGAAATTATATATACTAACTGCAGCGATTGTGTTAATAACAATAGGTGCGGCTGCGCAATCTCAAAAATGGCGTTCAGGAATAATAACAGATGAGTTTTTGTATGAAAAAGCAGGATTTCCATCTGTCCATTCTGCAACCATTGTCGAAACCCCGACTGGTTTAGTAGCTGCTTATTTTGGCGGTACTAGGGAGCGCAATCCCGATGTTGAGATTTATATCAGCAGACAAGTGAATGGAACCTGGTTAGCACCTGTTTCGGTAGCTAATGGCATACAAAGTGATTCTTTAAGACTGCCTACATGGAACCCTGTTTTATATCAGGTGCCAGGTGGGGATTTACTTCTTTTTTATAAAATAGGCCCTAAACCATCAGAATGGTGGGGATTGATGCGTACCTCAAAAGATGGTGGCATTACCTGGTCTGACGCTAAAAAGTTGCCTGAGGGCTATATAGGGCCTGTTAAAAATAAACCTGTGTTATTAAGCAATGGGAATTTATTTAATCCATCGAGCACAGAAGGTGATGGATGGAAAGTTCATTTTGAAGTTACTAAGGATAATGGTCAGAACTGGCGTACAGTAGGTCCGATTGCTAAAAACGGATTGGATGCCATTCAGCCAAGTATTTTAAATCATGGAAAAGGTAAACTTCAAATCATAGCCAGAAGCAAGAATAGAGCATTGGTGGAATCATGGTCGGCCGATAATGGAGAAACCTGGACGCCCTTAGCTAAAACCAATTTGCCAAATAACAACTCTGGTACAGATGCAGTAACCATGAAAGATGGTCGACATGTATTGGTTTACAACCATGTATTGCCGCCGGGAGATTTAGCTAAAGGACCGAGAACACCTTTAAACGTAGCTATTTCTAAAGATGGTAAGCAATGGTATGCGTCTTTAATTTTGGAAGATTCTCCGATCAGCCAATATTCATACCCTGCAGTAATTCAAACATCTGACGGAATGTTACATTTCATTTATACTTGGAGAAGATTAAAGATTAAGCACGTAGTAGTTGATCCGTCGAAATTGAAGCTTAAAAAGATTGTAAATGGTGTTTGGCCCGCTGTAAAAGGATATACTGCGCCGGTACTTGAGGAATATAAAACTGAGGAATAATAGAATTCCTGGGTGAAAAGTAAACTCCTGGGTCCAAAATATTTTACAACCAAATACTAACCTGATGAAACGAACCACTTTATTTCTGGCTATTGGATTTTCGCTTAATTTAAGCGGCGCTATTGCGCAAACACAAAATTCCGACTCATTATACCGCATGCCATTAAAAGAGGTTATAGCGGAAGTGGAAAGCCGTTTTAAAGTGAAAGTAAAGTATAATGAGGATCAGGTAAAGGACCGTTGGGTAAATTATGCCTTATGGCGTTTCAAACCTGACGTTGATGAAACTCTGAACAATGTTCTTTTGCCTTTGGATATGAAGGTGAATAAGGAAAAAGAGGGCGTTTATAAGTTAAAAGAATACGAATATTACCGCTGGCAGGTGCAGGATGGTCAAAAGATGCTGGATCATTTATCGACCCTTGCTCCTGATAAAGCGAGTTGGGAACAGCGTAAAGCTTTATTAAGACCTTTACTTTTTGAAGCTCAGCGCTTATCACCAATGCCGGCTAAACCTTTATCAAAGCCGATTATTACACCTAAAAGGGTGATGGACGGCTATACTGTAGAAAATATTGCTATTGAAATATTACCTGGGTTATACGTGAACGGATCTATTTACAAACCTTTAAAAATTAAAGGAAAGGTTCCGGTAGTGCTCAGTCCGGATGGACATTGGGCGCAACATCGTTACCGTAAAGATGCTCAGATACGCTTCGCGATGATTGCAAGAATGGGAGCGATAGCGATTAGCTACGACCTGTTTGCATGGGGAGAATCTTTGCTTCAGTTTAAATCAACAGACCACAGACGAAGCTTGGCGCAAACCATACAAAATTTGGGTGGTATCAGGATACTCGACTATGTAATGTCAATGAAAGAAACAGACAAGAATAGGGTAGGGATTAGTGGTGGATCGGGTGGTGGTAGTCATACGGTACTGATGGCTGCTATGGATGATCGTATTAAACTAAGTGTTCCGGTAGTGTCTTTATCATCTTCATTTTATGGCGGTTGTCCTTGTGAAAGTGGGATGCCAATTCACCTTTGTGGTGGTGGGACTAACAATGTAGAGATCGCTGCAATGGCGGCTCCGAATCCACAATTGGTGGTGTCTGATGGGAAAGATTGGACGGTTACCGTACCAGATCACGACATGCCTTTCCTTAAAAATATATACGGTTATTATGGCCAGCAAGACCTGGTACAAAACATTCACCTACCTCAGGAAGGCCATGATTTTGGTCCCTCAAAACGTAAGGCTCTATATGATTTTTTAATCGATCAGTTTAAGCTGAGTGCTGCTGCGGTAAAGGATAAAAGCGGACAATACGATGAAAGTAAATGTACGATTGAAAAGGAATCTGCGATGTATGTATTTGGCGATAAGGGCGAGCGCTTACCATCAAACGCAATAAAAGGATTTGAAACATTAGAAAAGGTATTTAACGAAAGCATTTCGAAATGAGCAAAATAGACAACAGACGTGAGTTTTTAGGGAAATTAGCCCTGCTTACAGGTGGCTTGGTATTGACTAGTCAGTATAGCCAGGCTTTTACCAATATGATTCCAATGGGTACTGATCAGGTTGATGTACAAAATAAACAGCGTTATAAGGTTGCCGTAATTGACCTGATGATACTGAAAAGGCAGAAACTGAGCGCTTTTCAGCTGAGTAAGGACATTGGTGCCGATGGTATTGAGTTGGATATGGGCGGTTTGGGTAATCGGGATACTTTCGATAGTAAACTGTCCGATCCTGTTCTTAGACAAGAGTTTATAGATAAGGCTAAAGAACTGAATCTGGAAATCTGCTCATTGGCCATGACTGGCTTTTATGCACAGTCGTTGGCTACCAGACCCACTTATCAGCAAATGATTGGCGATTGTATTGCCACAATGAAGGCGATGAATGTAAAGGTTGCTTTTCTGCCTTTAGGGGTACAGGGCGATTTGGTGAAGAACCCTGAGTTAAGGCCTGCTATTGTGGAGCGCTTAAAAGTGGCTGGTAAGATGGCTAAAAAAGCTGGCGTGGTGATCGGTATTGAAACCGCATTAGATGCCCGTGGCGAATTAAAATTGCTAAAAGACATAGGCTCAGCGCATATTAAGAGCTATTTCAACTTTTCCAACGCTATAAAAAACGGTAGAGATCTACATTCAGAGCTGTGTATTCTGGGCAAAAAGAACATCGTTCAAATTCATTGTACCAATGATGATGGGGTATGGCTACAGAATGACCCAAAAATAGATATGAAAGCGGTTCGGAAAACACTTGATGATATGGGATGGAGTGGCTGGTTAGTGGTAGAACGGTCCAGAGATGCTACAAACCCAAGAAATGTGAAGTGGAACTTTACTGCGAATACAACTTACGTAAAGTCTGTTTTTCAATAGGATGTAATATGTTTTGTAAATGCTAAGCTTATGCAGGTTTCAATAGGATAGAGAAAGATTATAACAAATGAATAATACTTTAAAATCATGCTTTTGGGCATTGGTTCTGGGAATGCTATTTTGCAATTCTGGCCTTTATGCAGCAGATATCTATGTTTCATTAAAGGGATCGGATAGCAATTCGGGCACTAAAGCAGAGCCGGTAGCCACCTTAAATCATGCCTTGCGCATTGCCCGCGAATGGAGGCGATTGAACGATCCTTCTGTAAAAGGAGGCATCAACATCATTATCGAAAATGGCTTTTATCAATTGGATGAACCAGTAGTAATCAGGCCTGAAGATTCGGGTACATTGGAGAGTCCGACAATCATTAAAAATGCTGCGGGTTCAGAAGTTGTACTGAGTGGAGGAATACCTGTTTTTGGATGGAAAAAGGTAACTAAAGCACTGCCTGGTGTATCAAATCATATTAAAGATAAGCTTCTGGTAGCTAATGTAACTTATCTGGGTAGTAAAGATTTAGAATTTAGACAGCTTTGGGTTGACGGAAAAAAGGCAATTAGGGCGAGAGATTGGAATTCTGAGAAAATGGGACGTATTTTAAGTTGGAATTTTCCCGCAAAAACCTGCAAGATCCCATTGCCTGCTTTAAAAAGTATGGGCAATTTTGAAGCCATAAAAGGTATGGAAATGGTGATCCAGCAATGGTGGGCCATCGCCAATTTGCGCATCAAATCTGTAAAAGTTACCGGCAATGAAGCGGAGTTAAGTTTCATGGAACCTGAAAGTAGAGTGCAGTCGGAACATCCCTGGCCAGCGCCATGGATTTCGGAAAAGACAGGCAATTCTCCATTTTATTTAACCAATGCCATTCAGTTTCTGGATGAACCGGGTGAGTGGTATGAAGATTTAACGAATGGTAAGGTTTATTATTGGCCAAGAGCTGGTGAAAACATGAATACGGCTAAGGTGATTGTGCCTTATTTGGAAACGATAGTGAAAATGGAGGGAACTATTGATCATCCTGTTTCTAACGTGTTGTTTAAAGGTATTTCTTTTCAGCATACAGGTTGGTTAAGACCCTCTCATTTCGGACATGTACCACATCAGGCAGGTATGTATATGTTGGACGCTTATAAACTGAAAATACCCGGCACAGCGGATAAAAGCGGATTGGAAAATCAGGCCTGGGTTGGCCGGCCGGCTGCAGCTGTGGAGGTAAGTTATGCACACCATACTGGATTTGAAGATTGTAAATTTGAGCATCATGCGTCCACTGGATTGGATTATAAAAGAGGGACTTATAGTAATGTAATTAAAGGGAACCTTTTTAAAGATATTGGCGGTTCCGGGATTTTGGTAGGCACATTTTCCGATGAAGCTACGGAAGTGCATTTACCATATAATCCGAAAGATGAAAGGGAAATCAGTACCAATGAAACAATTACAAATAACCTGATTACTGATGTAACCAATGAAGATTGGGGCGCAGTAGGGATAGGTGCTGGCTTTGTCAGAGGTATTACTATTGCACACAATGAAATCAGAGATGTGAGCTATTCTGGTATCAGTATGGGTTGGGGCTGGACAAGGACCATCAATGCCATGCGAAACAATACCATTGCAGCTAATAAGATTCATCATTATGCAAAATACTTATACGATGCAGCAGCCATTTATACTTTATCTGCCCAACCGGGTTCGGTGATTTCCAATAACTATATCGACAGTATTTATAAAGCGCCATATCCGCATGATCCAGAGCATTGGTTTTACTTATATACGGATGAGGGTTCATCGTATTTTACGGTGAAAGATAACTGGACTCCTGCTGAGAAATATATGCAAAATGCTAATGGTCCGGGGAACGTTTGGTCGGGCAACGGGCCTAAAGTTGCAGACAGTATTAAGATTAAAGCTGGACTAGAGAAAGAATATGTTTACTTGTTGAAAAACAGATATATAAATAAATCATATCAGGCTATTAATAGTGTAGAGTCTGGTAATGGAAATGAGTTGGCTATAGAGGTGATTTTACCTTTATCGGACGGTTCTGCTGCCTCATTGGCCAGGCCTATATTGATAGAAATTTGCAGAGAAAAAGGGATATCAGCATCGGCTATTTATCAATGGAATAATCGTTTGTTGATTTATGCATCTACCAATGAAACTAATGGTTTAATGCGCCAAATTAAGGCTAGAATTAAGGGTGCTGAAACGAAATTGTACACTGATGTATTTTACAAGTTTGAGCGTAAAAAGCATTGTGGCGAAGAGCCGGTTAAAGAATGGGATAATATCATTTTAAGCACTAATCTGCTGAATGATGAAAGCATGCAAAAGGAATACCTGGATTATCATAAGACTCAGTTTGAAAAATGGCCGGAAGTAGCGAAAGGCTTTTGCAATGCAGATTTTCAACAATTAAGGATTTTTAAGAATGGCAGACAGCTGATGTTGGTAATCAGTATACCGAAAGGTACTGATTTAGATCAGCTAAACCCACGAACTACTCTGAATAATCCACGAGTTGACGAATGGAATAAGCTGATGAAGAAATATCAGGAGGGGATTGAAGGGACTAAACCTGGTGAGGTTTGGGTGTTTTTTGGTCGATAGTAAAGAGCTGGGTTGGGAATTGGGCGAGTAAAGAGCGAGGATTAGAGTTAAGATTGAGGAAATTGTCAGTAGGCTTAGCTTAAATAGCAGAGCGCAATGAAAAGATGCAAAGAATAATAAAGATTAGAAATATTATAACATGTTAAAATTAGGAATATTAGGGCTTGGAGAGGGGCGTAGCACTATGTCTGCCGCTTTGGCAAGTCATAAATACCAGTTGGTTAAAATATGCGATGCCAACGAGGAAGTATGTAAACAACGAGCTAAAGAGTTCGACTTTCCACACTATACAACCAGCTATCAGGAAATGCTGGATGATGCTTCTATTGATGTAATTGCTATCTATACGCCCGATCATTTGCACGCAGACCACATTAAACAAGCGCTGCTGCACGGAAAGCATGTGGTATGCACAAAGCCTTTCATTGATGATTTGGGTAGGGCTAAGGAGCTCTTAGCGATTTCTAAGCAAAGTGGTAAGAAAGTGTTTGTCGGACAAAGCTCCCGGTTCTTTGAGCCATATAAGCGTCAGAGAGCAGATTATACTGAGGGCATTATCGGAGATTTAATCACTGTAGAGTGTCATTACAATGCAGATCATCGTTGGTTTTTGGAAAAGAAATGGGCTTTAGAGGCCTCTTTTAAATGGCTTTATGGTGGTTTAAGTCACCCGGTAGATTTCATTAGATGGTATTTACCAGAAATTGAAGAGGTAATGGGCTATGGTATGATCAGTGCTAACGGTAAAAAGGCTGGTTTAAAGAATGAAGATACAATGCATTTCATTTTTAAATCCAGAGATGGGAAGATCGCCCGTGTTAGTGGTGCTTATACAGGTCCGATACAGCCTGCATATCGTGAAAGTGAGATGAGTTGTGTTTTAAGAGGGACAGAGGGGGCTAGTCAGGCCGATTACCACGAATTACGTTATGCGGTAACTACAAATACCGGTGAAGAGAAGCTGATTACCTGGGGTGATGCCAAATTGAAGCATTTCTTCCGTTTTGAAGGGCAAAGTCACCATGCTGGTGAGTATCAGAATTACCTGGAATACTTTGCGGAAAGCATTGAGAACAATACAGTAGCATATCCTGATTTAAAAGAGGGTATAGGGACAATTGCTTTATTACAGGCTATGGACAGGTCGCTAAAGACAGGTTTGCCTGTAAAAATCAACGATATATTGAATGAATTCGAGCTTTCGAGAGCTGATTTCGGACTTTAAAACTGTAACCAAAGAATTGTAATCAAAGAACTGTAATCAAAAGCTGTTATTAAAACTGCTTTAAAAATATTAACCAATTAAATCAACCAAATAAACCTGAATGGGAAATATTGTAGAACGCTTAACTGGTCTGGATTACTTTATTGTAATTGCTTATCTGGTTATTCTAATCATTATCGGATACAGAGCCAGTTTCTCTAAGAAGAAAAACGATGATGAAACCCTTTTTTTGGCTAATAAATCGCTCGGATGGCCAAGTATTGGGTTTAACATGTGGGGAACTAATGTGGGGCCCTCAATGTTACTGGCATTTGCCAGTATTGGTTATAGCACGGGGATTGTTGCGGTAAATTTCGACTGGTATGCTTTTGTATTCCTGTTTTTACTGGCCATAGTTTTTGCACCTAAATACCTGGCTGCCAAAGTCAGTACCATGCCCGAGTTTATGGGTAAAAGATATGGTGATTCTACTCAAAATATTCTTGCCTGGTATGCATTAATCAAGATTTTGATCTCCTGGTTATCGCTGGGCTTATTTGCTGGGGGCTTTCTGGTTCGTCAGATTTTAGGCATTCCCATGTGGCAATCGGTAACCGTGCTGGTGGCTTTTGCAGGACTATTTACCTTTTTTGGTGGTTTAAAGGCTATTGCCAAAGTAAACGTGTTTCAAATGATCTTGCTTATTGCTGTGTCATTGGCCTTGACTATTTTAGGTTTGCAAAAAGTAGGAGGTATTGAAGCTTTATACAATAACACCCCCTCACATTATTGGAACCTGATTCAGCCGGCCAGTGATCCTAAATATCCCTGGTACGCTATATTATTGGGTTATCCGGTCGCAGCCATTGCCTTTTTCTGTACTGATCAGGCCATGGTACAATCGGTATTGGGAGCAAAAAACCTGGAACAAGGACAACTGGGGGTGAGCTTTATCGGTTGGTTGAAAATCCTTTCATTGCCTCTGTTTATCATCACAGGTGTATTGTGTTATGTGTTGTTTCCAGATTTAAAAGATCCTAATGAGGCTTATATGACTATGGTGACCAGCTTGTTTCCTCCGGGGATGAATGGATTGGTGATTGTGGTATTGATTGCTGTATTGGTAGGTACAATTGGATCGTCTTTAAACTCATTGAGTACTGTTTTTACTATGGATGTGTATGTGAAAAACATCAATCCACAGGCTACAAACAAACAAATCATCCGAATGGGTAGGATTTCGGTGATTGCAGGATGTGTTTTTGCAGTGATTGTAGTATTGGCAATTGATAATATAAAGGGGTTGAATCTGTTCGATGTTTTCCAATCCATACTCGGCTTTATTGCCCCACCCTTATCGGTAGTATTCCTGTTAACTGTTTTCTGGAAAAGAACGACCAGGAAAGCGGTGAACTTTAGCCTTTCTATTGGTTCAGTTATCAGTTTGGGCATTGGGGTTGCTTATTTATGGGTGTTTCCATCAGATCAGTATACTTTCTGGCCACATTACCTCATGGTATCATTTTACACTTTTGCAGGCTTAATGATCATTGCGATACTGATATCGTTGCTCGATAGGAATCCAAGGGTGTATGAGATCAGTGAGTTGGATAAAAGTGCAATTGAAAAACCAAAAAGGCGTGTTTGGGTTTCCTGGGTCGCCCTGGCAATCGTTATGGTTGCTTTATATCTATTTTTTAACGGACATTAATTTTAGCAGATAATTATGAAAGAATACTTAAAGGAATTTACTGTTGCTGTTGCTTTGCTATTTGTTGTATTTACCGATGGGAATGCTCAACAGGCAAAAAGAGGTGTTGAAGTGGAGCAGGTAGCGAAAGCTACGCAAACTTTAGCAGTGGCGAAAGTTAAGAATGGTTCACAAACTAATCAAGTGATACCAAGTTATCAGGCAAATAAAGTATTACCGGGTTCTCAGGCAAATAAAGCTGCCTGGATTTGGTATCCTGGTGATTTGGATATTTGGGTATCAAACAGAATGCAAAATCGAAGAACGGAAAGAGGAACTTTTTTGCCACCATTTTGGAAGATGGACAGTCATTATGTGTTGGTTGAGTTTCATAAAGAATTTAACCTGGCGGCTGCTGAGGAAGTAAATCTGTATGTGGAAGGGCAATACAATGTGAAATTGGATGGACATGCCTTTATGGGTTATCCTAAAAAGATCACTATCCCTGCTGGAAAACACAAATTAAGCTTAAAAGTATACGGACAGGATAAGGTACCTGCTATTTTTGTCCAGGGAAAAACGGTCGTTTCTGATGAAAGTTGGTTAACGACTTTTGAAGATAAGGAATGGATTGATGAGAGTGGTAAGGCATCTGATAATTCTGGAACTACTTATGTTTCTGTAGGATCATGGAATTTAACAGATCCATTATCACTGCCGTCAGCCTTTAAATTATCGACCACCCCAATGGCTGCTATAAAAACTGAAAAAGTAGAAAAAGGTTTTATAGCTGATTTTGGCAAAGAGACTTTCGGTTTTATCAAACTACATGGCTTAAAAGGTAAAGGAAAGCTGAATATCTATTACGGAGAATCAAGAGAAGAAGCATTGTCGGCCGATAAATGTGAGACCTTAGATCTGCTTGATATTGATGTGAAAGGTAAAAGAGATTCGTTGATCGAGTTGTCTAAAGCGTTTCGTTATGTGAATGTACAGCCAGAGGGTACCGTAAGTTTAGATAAAGTGAGTATGTTGTATGAGTATGCGCCAGTTACTGAAAAAGGCAGCTTTAAAAGCTCTGATGAACAGCTTAATAAGATTTACGACATTTCTAAATATACGTTCCATTTAAACACACGCGAGTTTTTTATCGATGGGATTAAGCGCGATAGATGGGTTTGGTCTGGTGATGCTTACCAAAGCTACCTGATGAATTACTATTCTTTTAATGAATCGCCAATAGTGAAAAGAACTTTATTGGCGCAAAGGGGGAAAGATCCGGTAACGGCACATATTAATACCATTATGGATTATTCTTTCTATTGGTTTTTAGGTATTTACGATTATTATCAATATTCTGGTGATCAGAAGTTTGTTCAGGATATATATCCAAGGATGAAGAGTTTGATGGATTATGTACTTAACCGTAGGAATAAGGATGGTTTATTGGAATGGATGCCGGGCGACTGGATTTTCATCGACTGGGCAGACAAGCTGAGCAAAGACGGTGAGGTGAGTTTCGAGCAGTTATTGTTTTGTCGCAGTTTAGAAACGATGGCACTTTGTGCGGAGATGGCGAAAGACGAGGTTGCAGCTGCTGAGTACAAAAAGCTGGCTGTCGATTTGAAAGCCAAGATTTTTAAGCTGTATTGGGATGAAAGTAAGAATGCTTTGGTACACAGCAGGATTAATGGAAAGCCGACAGATGATATAACCCGTTATGCAAATATGTTCGGTATTTTCTTTGACTACTTTACACCGGCACAAAAGGAGGGAGTCAAAAAGCATGTGTTGATGAACGATGATGTTAAGAAAATCACGACTCCATATATGCGTTTCTATGAGTTGGAAGCTCTTTGTGCCATGGGGGAGCAGTCGTACGTGTTGAAACAGATTAAGGAATATTGGGGTGGTATGCTTGATTTAGGCGCAACTTCGTTTTGGGAAGAGTATAATCCTGATAAGAAAGGTGAGGAACATTTAGCGATGTATGGTCGCCCGTTTGGTAAGAGTTTATGTCATGCCTGGGGCGCTAGTCCGATTTATCTGTTAGGTAAGTATTATTTAGGTGTTAAGCCGGTTACGCCTGGTTATGAGACTTATGTTGTTGAGCCGTCGTTGGGTGGGCTTGACTGGATGGAGGGTAAAGTGCCTACACCTGCTGGTGAGATATCTTTGTATTGCAGCAAAAAGGAGATCAGGGTTAAAGCTGATGAGGGTGTTGGCGTATTGAGGTTTAAGAGTATTAATAAGCCTGTTGTGAAAGGTGGTGAGGCTGTTGAAGTAGCTAAGAGGACTTATGAGGTGAAGATTGAAAAGGGTGTGCAATACGTTGTGTCCTATAAGAAGTAAGATCTTTTTTAAGATAGACTTTTTTTGTCCACCTAGTAAAATGATTGAAAATTAAATTAAAAATCCAGTATCTGTTCGTAGGCTGCGCCGGTGAAGCTTCCTTTGGTCGCAACTCCGTCGAATGCCTCCTCACAGTCACTGGATTTTTAATTTTTAGCAAGATGCATAGCTATGTACCTTGCTATTTTACGTTGAAGGTTTTATTATTTAATGGTTTCGCTGTCGATTAGTTCAACCTGTTTTCCCATCTTCTTTTGGATCACTTCAAAATGATGTAGTTCGTTGTGACTAACCAGGGAGATTGCATTTCCAGTGTTTCCGGCACGACCAGTTCTTCCAATACGGTGAACATAATCTTTAGGTGATCTTGGTAAGTCGTAGTTAATAACGTAAGGGAGGGCATCAATATCAATACCTCTGGCCATTAAGTCTGTGGCTACCAGCACTGTAACATGACCTGCTTTAAACAGTGCCAAAGTATCTGATCTGTTGCCTTGACTCTTTTTACTGTGAATAGGTTTCGCTTCAATTCTATTTTTACGAAGTTTGTTTACAATAGCTTCTACCAGATGAATTGATGAAGCAAATACCAACACTTGTTTCATTTTATGTTGTTTGATGAGTTGGCGTAAAAAAGGTCCTTTCTTTTCATCAGAAACAATATAAGCCAATTGTGTAATGCTGTCTATCGACTCCTCTTCGGCTTCAATTTTAATGACCACAGGCTCATGAAGCAAGATTTGATTAATATTCTGCAGATCGTTACTTAATGTGGCTGAAAACAAAATGTTTTGTCGTTTAGCAGGGAGTAGCGCAATAATTTTATCTAATTCTTCTTTAAAACCAAGGTTCAGCATCTTATCCGCTTCATCGAGCACTAAGGTTTCAATAGTAGATAAGTGTACAGCGTTGTTCTCTATTAATTCCAGTAGTCGGCCGGGAGTAGCAACAAGTACGTTTACGCCCTGCATCCCCATCATTTGTGGGTTAATAGAGACGCCACCATATACGGCCAATGTTTTAATTGGCTGTGGAAGTCCTTTGCTAAAAGTATGAAAAACGACCTTTACCTGCTCGGCTAGCTCACGTGTAGGCACCAAAACCAACACATTTGCATTGCGGTTTTTTGGTCCCGCTGTTTCTTGCAAATTCATTAAAAGTGGCAAGACATAACTGGCAGTCTTTCCTGAACCTGTTTGAGCAATACCTAGGACATCTTTTTTAGATAATATCGCTGGTATAGCGGTTTGTTGAATAGGAGTAGGTGTATTGAAATTCTGGTCAGCCAACGTTTTTAATAAAGTTGTTGATAAACCTAAGGAGGTAAAGGGCATATATGTTTAATATTTGATGCAAAATTAAGCAAAAAACGATTGTGATTTTCTGTTATCTTGTGATAGGTACTGGAAGAGCGCAAGTTTTCAATTATAATTGATTTAGCCCTTATTTAATGATATCTTGAACAATAATCTATTTATTTAAATCATGCTCCTATTAACCGAAATTGCAGGCATTGTACCTGTCACTAATGAAATTGAAGACGCTGTCAGACAGAAGTTTGTTAAACGCGAATGTTTAAAAGGGGAGCGGTTACATGAAGCGGGAAAGGTTGCCAAAGAACTATATTTTATCGAGAAAGGCCTGATCAGGATGTTTTATCACAATGATTCTGGTAAAGATATTACTTACGGATATTATACTGAAAGCAGTTTTATAACTGTTCCTGAGAGTTTTTATACCCAAACGGCTTCCAAATATCACATGGAAATGCTGGAAGATGGTGTAATTTATGCCATTACTTATGTTGATTTGAATCAGATACTAAAAGATTTTCCGGTAATGCAGCAATTGGAAAATAAAACTTTGCAGGGCTTTTTATTAAAGGCAGGAGAGCGGATTGTAGCGCTTCAGTTTCAGACTGCACAGGAAAGGTATGATACTTTGATGGAAAATCAGCCTAGTATCATTAAAAGAGCATCGCTTGGAACCATTGCATCTTATTTGGGAATTACTCAGGAAACGCTAAGTCGAATCAGAGGCCGGAAATAATTTGTTTTTTGATTAATGTCAAAAGAAATGAACTTAACTAACCAGATCTTTGTTATTCGTAAAACCAAGCCTATGAATGCTATATTAAAACACGTTTTTGTACTTCTGATTGCTTTGTTTCCGACACTACTGTTTGCACAGCTACCTTTAGCTCCCGGCTTAACAGAACTAATTGATAGTGCTCTAAATAAAGATCACGCACTGGCAAATAAGTTGTTGGATATAGAGTCTGTAAAAATTGACAGGAAGAAATTGAATGAAGTTTATCTCCCTAATGCTGAACTTTCTGGTAAATATGCTTTTTTGGCCAATGGGGTTAATTTGGAATTACCCGGAACATCTTTTTTAGGATTGATTGATATTCCTCAAATCAATGGAGGTGTAAATTCTACAGCAAATCTTGTTAAGGCAGATCTTGGTTTAAATAGTGTATTGTATGCAGGTGGAAAAGTTTCCGCCCTAAAAAGTGCTGTTGATGCAAAAAGTAAGGCACAGACAGCGATGTTGGAGAAAGATCGTCAGCAAATCATTTCAGAAATTGTAAAAGCTTACGATCAAATTGCTTTGTTAAAACAAGTGAAAATATTGCTCGATAAAAGTACTGAGCGTTATGAAATTAATAAAAAAACAGCTGATAAGGCATTGGGATATGGATTGATTACCAAGTATGAGCATCAGAAAGTAGAATTAGCCCAGGTTACACTACAATCTAAAACCTTAGAGTATGAGGGGAAACGAAATTTATTGTTACATCAATTGGAGATGCTTACAGGAATTGAACTGGCGAGATTAGAGAAGATTGATAATGAACTGTTGCCACTTATAAATAAGGATGGAGAGTTGGGTATTGAAAAACGGCCAGAGCTTACCGCCCTATCGGCAGCTATAGAGGCCCGTGGTTATCAGGTAAAGGCTGCGCAAACTTGGTGGATTCCTAAAATACAGGCAGCTGCTTCATTGGGTTATTTAAATATGTTTGATATTGATATGAAAGGAAAGCATGATTTGCCTGTGATTGGTAGATTTAGCAGTCATACGAATAAGATTGAAGTAGTGCCTAATTTTACTGTTGGTGTAGGTTTTAAGTGGGATATTTTTGACGGAAATAAAGGCAAAAGAGAGGTGCAGCAAGCTAAAATTGAAGTTAAAAAAGCCGAAAATGAAAAATCAGAAGCTGAAGAAAAGTTAAAGCTGAACCTAATTAAGACTCGTACAGATTATATCAACTCCACTTCTGAACTTATGGTGAAAGATAAACAGATGAAAATTGCAGAAAGTGCACTGATACAAGCAGGAAAAGAATTTAAAGTCGGCTTGATTAAAGCTGCGGATCTGATTGGTGCTGAGAATGATTTTCAAAGTGCTGCATTGGATTATTTTCAAGCCGTATTTAACCAACGCAGAAATTCAATAGAATATTTAAAAGCTACAGGCAGTCTGACTAGTACTACCATTCAATAAATTAGAAATATGATGAATACTTTATCTAAAAGCGTATTATTTGTACTTGTCTTGGCTATATCTGCATGTGCAAAGCCTGAAAGAAGTACTGAGGGTAAAATTAAACGAGAAACGTTGGCATTTGCACCGAAAGTAACTGGTCGTGTTTTAAAGATTTATGTGAAAGAAGGTGATTTTGTAAAGCAGGGTGATACTCTTGCTATGCTTGATGTACCAGAGGTGAATGCGAAATTATCTCAGGCCAAAGGAGCAGTGAAAGCTGCAGGAGCACAACGTGATATGGCAAAACATGGTGCTACATCAAATCAGCTAACACAATTGAGAGCTAAGAAGACTGGTATTACAGAACAGTATAAGTTTGCTGAGAAATCATTTAGCAGAGCGAAAGCCATGTTTGCTGACAGCATGATGACTCCTCAGGCATTTGATGAGGCTTTAGCTAAATATAACGGTGCCAAAGCACAGCTTACAGCTGTAAATGCTGAATATAACGAGGCTGCAGCTGGAATCCGTCCGGAAACCCGTACTGCCACTCAAGGGCAGGCCGAACAAGCTTTAGGTGTACTGCAGGAGGTAGAGGTCGCTTTGTCTGAAAGGTATATTATCGCCACTAACGATATGCAGGTAGAAACCATTAGCTTAAGAGTTGGTGAATTGGCTACTGCCGGATTTCCATTGTTTAACGGATATCTGCCAAATACCACCTATTTCAGGTTTACTATTCCTGAAAGTAAAATTGCTGCATATAAAAAAGGGGAGACGTTGGAAGTAACTGTGCTTTACAATAAAGAAAAGTTGAAAGGGAAAATACAAACGGTGAAACAGCTTACCCGTTATGCTGATATAACAGCAGCTTACCCTAGTTACGAGATTGAAGAAGCGGTTTATGAGGTGAAAATTATGCCTGAGGACATGAGTGTAGCAGAGCAATTATTGGTTAACGCCACAATTATATTGTAAGGGGGCGTATATGAAAAACTTCTTTGAACTGATAAAAAGAGAATTTAAACTATTCTTTGCTGATAGCACTTTACGTTCAGTATTCCTGCTGGCACCTATTATGTATGCTGTTCTTTTTGGATTTGTTTATCAAAAGGGAAAGGTTGAGCACCTGCCTATATTGGTGGTCGACCTGGATAATACCCCCTTGAGTAATCAGCTGATTGATATGCTTGGTGAAAACGAAAAGCTACAGGTAGTAAGTGTTAGAAAGGAAAATGTAGGAACCAGTGAAGCTATGCGACAATTAGATGCTGTTGTGTCGGTTGTTATTCCTGAAAGGTTTGAAGCTTCAGTTTTACAAAAGCGTTATCCTGAATTAAATACATACATCAATACCACCAATTTGCTAACGGCGAATATGGCTTCTCAAGGGGTGCAGACTACCTTAGGTACTTTTAGTGCAGGGATTAATATTCAGGGATTAAAGAAAAAAGGGATGAGTGCCGAGCAGGCAGCTATGCAATATGAACCTTTTAAAGTGAACTATATCCGCTTGTATAATGAGACAGGCAACTACTTTACTTATATGTGGCCTGGTGTATTAGCTGTTGTGTTACAACAGGTTTTATTGTTAGGTCTTGCAGTAAGTTTTGCCAGGGAGTATGAGAACAAAACGTTGGAAACTGAGTTTTTAGGTCGTACAGGATCAGCATTTTCCGCTATTTTAATTAAGGTTATTCCATTCTGGATTCTCAGTGTTTTTATACTGGGTATTTATTATGTTTTTCACCATGTTTTCAGAGCTCCAATTCCTAGTCCGATTTTGAATTATGCAGTTACCACAGGATTGTTTATCATGGCCACGAGCTTTTTAGGCGTGTTTATCAGTGCTTTATTACCTAGTGCTTTAAAAGCGACACAAGTACTGATGCTATTGGCTACGCCAGCATTTATTATAGGAGGTTATTCATGGCCATTAGAAGCTATGCCTATTGGCGTACAATGGTTGTCGTCTATATTACCACTAACCCCATTTTTAAATGCGCACAAGGTGATGCTGTTCCAACATGGATCGTTAGCAGATGTACTTCCATCTATTGTACACTTATGTATTCTTGTTGGTGTATATGCTTTGCTGGCTTTAATTACCGTTTGGATTAAGACTTACCAAATGAAAAAGAAAGCCAGGGAAGTGCGACATAATGTTGATCCTGATTAATTTTGCTAAATTATCCTTGTTCTACAAATTTGTTTTTCGAGGCATTTACACCTGAGTAAATAAGTACTGCGACACCCAGGATTAACAAATAGAATGAATAGCTCCAGTTGCCGGTGAAATCGTAGATTAATCCGAATAATGGTGGGCCAGCTGCTGCGATTAAATAACCAAAGGCCTGTGCCATGCCTGATAAACTGGCGGCCATTGCAGGGTTCTTTGTTCTCAATACAAAGAACATCATGGCTAAGCTAAAGGCTAAGCCACCAGCAATTCCGATCAGGATAGTGGCTAAAATGATAAACTGGCTTTTAAAAGCAATGATTAGTACAATACCTGCCAACATGAGCAAACCTGTGATCCAAACCAGGATGCCCTGATTTTTCATTCTGTTTACGATTATCGGTCCCACGAAAGTGATTGGTAATTGTGCCAGTTGCACGTAGGAGAGTACCCATCCTGCATCTACTTTAGACATGCCCCAATCTTGCAATACTGCAGGTAACCAGGCTGCTATACAATAAAATAATAAGGATTGTAAGCCCATGAATATGGTGACGTTCCAGGCTAGTCTGGATTTAAATATCGATTTAAAAGATGATTTTATGGGCGCTGTAACTTGTTGTTTTCGTTTTAAAACCTGCGGAATCCATACCACAATGGATACTATAGCAACTATTGCCCAAACACCGATTGATCCTTTCCATCCCCAGCCAGTAGTAGTTCCGATTGCAATGCTAAAACCTGCAGCCATAGCAGAGGTTAAGTTCATAGATACTGCATAAATTCCAGTCATTAATCCGGTATGGTTAGGAAATTCCTTTTTGATTACAGCAGGCATAATCACATTACCAACAGTAATGGCTGCACCTACCATAGCGGCGCCTATAAACAGGAAATAAACTTCTCCGGTTATTCTGATTACCAGGCCTGATGCCAATAAGATTAATGAAAAAAGTAAGAGCTTTTCCATGCCTATTTTACTGGAAATACCTGGTGCAAATCCTGATAATAAGGCAAAAGACATCAAAGGAATGGTGGTGATTAACCCAGCTTGTATATTTGATAAGTTAAAGTAGTCGGTGATTTCGTTGATGACAGGGCCAACAGATGTGATTGGTGCTCTTAAATTTGTTGCAATAAAAATGATGCCCAAGGCCATCAATAACATCTCAATACTCTTTTTAGGATTCCCCTGCGACTTCTCTTCTAACTCCATATTTATTATAAAGCTGCAAAAGTACGCATAAAACCATTCTAAATAAGGTGTTAACTAGCTTATCTGTATCATTTTCCTATCATAATTAGGCTATTCAATAATGATTGTTAGCTGAATATTTATTTTCCATATCAGGTCTGATTTTTTATTTTCGGTAAAAATCACCTACATTTATTTTCTTGAAAATGGTTATAACTGATCAAAGTGATGAAAAAGAGCTGCTAATCAGGCTGCGAGATGGAGATGAAGCGGCTTTTGCCAGAGTCTTCAATAGTTATCATTCATTTCTTTTTCTTCAGGCTTTTAAGCTTACCCAGGATGAAGCCGAAGCACAGGATATTGTTCAGGATATTTTTGTAAACCTTTGGGCCAATCATGTAAAACTAGATATCAGAGTGCCTTTGATCATTTACCTCAGTAAAAGCGTGAGGTTTGGTTATTTTAAGAAATTAAGGTCAAAAGCAGTCAGAACCAGGTATGAAGATGATCTTGCTTATTTTATTGATCGTGGTCAATGCACTACAGATGAATTATTACTTGAGCAAGAGTTAATTGAAAGGCTAAAGAGTTTGGCCCGGACCATGCCGACTAAAACCGGACAAGCATTTATACTAAAGCATCTGGAAAATTACACGCTGGCGGAAATAGGAGAAGCTTTAAACGTGTCTTCTAAAACAGTTAGTAATATGCTGAGTCAGGCTAATAAGGATGCCAAAATAAAACTTGGTATGCGTATCCTGGTTAGTTTACTGTTGCCTTAAGTCTATTCAAGCCCTTTTTATTGTTTTTCTTAATTTTTTCGGGAAGACTTGCCATGTTAAGGTTCTGTTAATAAATGGTAAGATTAAGATTTAGGAAGAATGGCAGATAAACGCAATCAAAATTTACTCGAGAAATATATAAACGATACCGCTACACCCGAAGAGCGTAAATGGATTGAAAGTCATTACATACACTTGTTAGGTAAAGACGGTGGAGTCGCTGATAAAAAGATGGTGGCTCGTGCAACACGTCATCTTCGACAAGAAATTCAGCAACAAACTAATGTTTCCCTTACAGATTTAAAAACCAGTAGGATCATTCCAATATGGTTACGATATGCTGCAGCAATCCTGGTTTTTCTGTCGGTTGGAGGTAGTATATATTGGATTTCTATGAAACAGGACTCTGTACCGGTAGTGGCTATAAAGCAGGTTGAAGATATCCTGCCAGGTAGTAATCGTGCTACACTTACCATAGCTGGGCAGAAAGCTATTCAACTCAGTGCAACACATCAAGAAATTATTACTGGCAATAAGGTAACCTATGATGATGGTACTTCAGTATCAAATGAACCATTGAATGATAAGGGGACTCAGCCTATTACTGAGCTGATATTAACTACTCCAAACGGTGGAACCTATCAGGTGACTTTGCCCGATGGCACCCAGGTTAGACTCAATGCAGCCTCTAAATTGAAATATCCATCACGTTTTGCAAAAAATCAACGGGTAGTTGAATTATCTGGAGAGGGGTATTTTTCTGTTAAGAAAGATGCGAGTCGTCCTTTCCGTGTCATCAGTAATGGTCAGCAAGTTGAAGTTCTGGGTACTGAATTTAACATCTCAGTTTATGATGATGAGCCAAGCATTAAGTCTACTTTGGTAAAAGGTAGTGTTCGTGTAACGCGATTGTCTGGTCAAACATCACCTACCATTCTTCGACCTGGTCAGCAAAGCATTCTTCGAGGAACGTCGATTCAAGTACATGAAGTGGATGTTGCCAGTGTTATCGCCTGGAAGGATGGTCGTTTTAGTTTTTCGGGCAAATCATTTAAACAGGTTATGCGCGAGTTAGCCCGATGGTATGATATTGATGTTCGATATGAGGGTGAGATCCCTGAAGTAGAATTCTATGGAGGAGCCTTTCGTAATCGTAATTTATCTACTGTCTTGCAATTGTTAGAGAGTGCAGGCTTGAGTTATCGTATAACTGACAGAACCTTGATTGTTAGTGGGAAATCTTACGATCAGAAAGGAGGAATGTGATAAGAGAGGAACCTTAAGTGCACATTGACAAACAAATGAGCTTTCGACGTTGACTGGCGTCAATAAAAAAGGGAAGTGCTGAAACACTCCCCTAAACAGTCTGGAATTACGTAAATATTGGTGCAAGTTTCTTTGGAATGTTGCTTGAGCCAAATTCAATTATTATATCAAACCAAACCTTAACAAAATTAATGAATAAATTTTACTTACTAAGGGTAATGAGAATACTTATACTCTTTATGCTGGTTGGCTTTATGCATGTATCGGCAAAAAGCACTGCGCAGCAGATTACATTTCGGGGAAATAATGTGCCCTTTGTGAAAGCATTAGATGTTATCCGGCAACAAGGAGGCTATGAGGTAGCTGCCGACAGATCACTTTTAAAGGGAGCTAAGTCGGTCACTGTTAGTGTTCGGAATATATCTGTAGAGGAATTTCTAACCATCATTCTTCGCGATCAGTCTTTAAAAGCAAAAATTGAAGATAAAACGATTATTTTATCTCGGAAACCGGATTTAAAGCGGGTGTCTGTTGCTGAAGCGAAGGCAAGTTCGGTACTTCAGCAATCTATCATTGTTCGGGTATTGGATACGCTAAGTAATCCACTTTCCGGTGCTTCGATCACTAATAAAATGGATAAGCTAAAGGGAATGACCAATGATCAAGGTATGGCGATCATAAAGGTTAACAAAGGTGATATCTTGGAAATCTCTTTTCTTGGTTTTCAAACAAGACAGGTAACCATCAAAGATGATGTACCCATGGTAACCGTTAAATTGAAGTTATCTACGAATGAGCTCGATGAAGCCATAGTGGTTGGTTACGGTACCACGACCAAGCGTTTTAATACCGGGAATGTGGTGACCATTAAAAGTGAAGAAATTGAACGTCAGCCGGTGATGAACCCTTTGATTGCCTTACAGGGGCGGACTCCCGGTGTACAGGTACAAATGTTGAGTGGCTATTCGAGCTCACCCATTAAGGTAGAAATC
Source organism: Pedobacter hiemivivus (assembly GCA_040393085.1). Classification (GTDB taxonomy): domain Bacteria; phylum Bacteroidota; class Bacteroidia; order Sphingobacteriales; family Sphingobacteriaceae; genus Pedobacter; species Pedobacter hiemivivus_A. The sequence continues at coordinate 68,527 of JBEBUV010000014.1, forward strand.
AGGGGTAAAAATTCACTAAACCCAAACTCCTTAACTGAGCCTTTATATATTATAGACGGTATACCTCAAACTACGCTTTCACCGCTTGGTAATAATTCGTTTAATGCCGCGCCAGGTGTATCGGGAGGATTGATACAAGATGGAACTTCTGCCACTGGTGGACAAAGTATTTTGTTCAATATTAATCCTAATGATATTGAGAGTATCAATGTTCTTAAGGATGGAGATGCTACTGCGATCTATGGTTCCAGAGCCGCCAATGGTGTAATCCTGATCACTACTAAAAAAGGTGCTCCTGGTAAAACATTGTTAAAAGTTGATTTGACACAGGGTATGACTATGATTCCGCGATATCCAAGAGTGTTGGATCTGCAGCAATATCTCATCATGCGTAGGGAAGCCTTTAAAAATGATGGTATTACTCCAACTATTTCAAACGCACCTGATCTTATAGCATGGAATACCACCAGCCGATCAACTGATTGGGTTAGAGAGATGGTAGGGAGTGGCCACCATACCGATGTCTCCGCAAGTTTAACTGGAGGAGATGCAAAGACCAATTTTCGTTTAAGTGGTAGTTATACGGATCGGGTAGACCTAAACACCCCATCAGGTGGTAATACCAGGGGAACAGGCTCGTTTCGGATTGCCCACGAGAGTACCAACAAAAAGTTAGCAGTCGATGTATTAGCTAGTTACACCTATTCTAAGGTTGATGCAGTTAGCGCAATGGATGTTACGATGACTCCACCAAATGCACCACCAATATATGATAATGATGGTCACCTCAATTTTTCTGAGTGGGAAGTAACAAAAGACATCATTTATCCATTTTCTAATTTGTTAAGGCCTAATTTACAGAGCACTCAATCACTGAACAGCAGTGTCTCAGTACAATATACTTTGTTAAAAGGATTGACGGTTAGCGGAAGTGGAAGATTATCATCCAATAACAATTCAAATGATAATTTTACACCTATTGCTTCACAAAATCCCTCTATTAAGCCAACAGGTAACGTTAGATTTGGAACAACAAAGGTTAATAACATCGCTTTTGAGCCAGAGATTAGGTATAACACAATATTGGGGAAAGGTAGCCTGAATATGTTTATCGGTGCATCTGTTCAATCAGCTAATTCTAAGGCGCTTAGAATTAATGCAAATGGGTATACGAACGATGGTCTTTTAAAAAGCGTTAACCATGCCGCGATAATTACCAATACTGATGGTTATAGTGAATATAAATATGCTGCAGTATTTGGTCGTATCAATTATAATTGGGATTCTAAATACATTTTAAATGTCAATGCCCGACGGGATGGCTCTTCTCGCTTTGCTCCTGGAAAACAATTCGGGAATTTTGGCTCAGTCGGAGTGGCCTGGATCGCTTCTGAAGAAAAGTGGCTAAAAAGTGTTATGCCTGACTGGTTTACTTTCGTTAAATTTAGGGGTAGCTATGCCATCACGGGTAGTGATGCTATTGGCGACTATGAATACCTCCCTCGTTATAATATTAATAATGGTAGTGGTACTAGTCCCCAATATGATGGAATACAGCCTTATATGCCTGTTATTCCTGTAAATCAGCAATATCAATGGGAATCATTAAAGTCAGTGGAAAGTGCATTGGCTTTGGGTTTTATAGAAGATCGGATCAATCTGGATGTATCCTGGTATCAGAAACGATCGGGTAATCAATTAACTCAGATACCTACGCCAGTGTACACAGGATTTCCAAGAGTAACAGCCAATTGGACTGCTACTGTGCAAAATAGAGGCCTGGAGGTTTCATTGTCAGGACAACTGATCAGACATCGGGATTTTCAATTGAGCACATCTTTTAATATAAGCCAGAATAGTAATAAGCTGATTGCTTACCCGGGTCTTGACCAGTCTCCTTATTCAACGCGTTATAAAATAGGTCAATCATTAAATACCCAGTATTACCTTAATCTTATCGGAGTAAATCCATTGACAGGGGCTTATGCCTTTGAAGATTATAATAAAGATGGCAGGATTAGTACTGAGCCAAATGTTTTCCCTGGGACAGGGAGTGATGACCGCTATATAGCGTTTAATATGGATCCGAAATTTCAGGGTGGATGGGGTAGCGATATCCGATGGAAGAATTACGGACTTAGCTTTAATTTTTATTTTATTAATCAGTTAGGGCCGCATCCTATTTACCAGATTAGTCCGGGTGGCATGAAAAACTTTATCCTGCCACAAGAATTGATTGAAAATCATTGGCAAAAGCCTGGTGATGATGTTAAATATGCTCGTTATTCAACTATGGGCACTCGATATCCTGTTTCGCCTATTGATGCTTCCTTTATTCGTTTACAGAACGTGGCATTTAGCTATGATTTATCGAAAAAGATTGCCCATAAGATTGGAATGGAGAATGCCAGATTTTCCATAAATGCCCAAAATTTACTGACCATTACAGCCTATTCAAATGACCCTGAAATACAAGGTCTGGGCGGTGTGTTTAATCCGCAACCCCGGGTTGTAGTGGGAGTTTTATCATTTACTTTTTAATTGATTGTTATGCATAGTTATCGTCAATATATCCATTTTGTAATTCTGTTTGTCATCATAACTGGTGTTTTTACTTCTTGTAGAAAATTAGTCTCAATCGACGAACCACGGGATACACTTTCCTCTCAAAAAATGTTTCTCACAGATCCACAGGCAAAAAGTGCCTTAATCGGTTTATATGGGAATATGATTCATGGCCGGTCAAACGTATCATCAGTTTTTCTCAATTCTTTTGCTGCAGGTCTTGCCACCTATGCAGGAGGTCTGTCTTCTGGAGAAATAAGGAGAAGTTCAACAGTAAGTACCAAGTTGTACCGGATTAATTCGGAATTTGCACTTGATATATGGACTTCTGCCTATAACATCATTTACCTTGGTAATTCTGTTATCGATGGTATTGCTGCTTCAACGTCAGTTTCCCTCTCTGATAAAGCACGGAAGCAATATACTGCGGAGGCTAAGGTACTGCGGGCTTTCAGTTATTTCTACCTTGTAAATTATTTTGGAGATGTTCCTCTCGTGCTAACCGTAGATTTTCAACAAACGAAGTCAATGAAACGGACACCCCAATCAGAAGTTTACCAGCAGATCCAACAAGATCTGGAAGATGCTTACAATAATTTGCCAGGAGACTATGCTGAGTCGCAAGGCAAAAGGGGCCGTGTTAATAAATGGGTGGCTGCGGCTTTGCTTGCTCGTGTTCACCTCTATCTGAAACAGTATGATCAGGCTGCTACTTATGCAACAGAGGTAATCAATCAAACTGCATTATATCAATTAGAAACCTTGCCACGTGTTTTCTTAACTGGCAGTAAGGAGGCCATTTTCCAATTGATGCAGACCAATACCGACAACACTCTAAAAAATGCAACCGCTGAAGGCTATAAATTTTTACCCAATCCTTTAAATACAGGAACTGTCAATGAAGTTATTTCCAATGAGTTGCTTCAGATATTTGAACCAAATGATGGACGTAAAAGCAACTGGATTGGTTTCTCATCACAAACAAAAAATCAGACTCCTGAACCAGCATGGTATCCGTTTAAATATAAGGTCGGAATAGAAAATTCTGTTTTAGGTGCGCCTTCACTTGAATATTATATGGTGATACGTTTGGCTGAACTTTATCTGATCCGAGCCGAAGCCAGGTCTAATGGAGCGCAAGGTGGTGCTGGAGCAGTTGAAGATTTAAATATGATTAGAAGAAGAGCAGAATTGCCGGATTTATCTTTAACACTAAATTCTGATGAAGTGAAAGAAGCAGTTTGGAAAGAACGACAAGTTGAACTTTTTGCAGAATGGGGACACCGTTGGATGGATCTGAAGCGTAGCGGGAAAGCCTCGGCCGTACTTTCTGCAATGCCTGGCTATCAACCTTGGGACGGAGATTGGCAACTGCTGTATCCTATTCCCGATTCGGAGATCTTAATCAATCGGAACCTGGTTCCAAATCCAGGATACAATCAAATTAACTAAAGTTTTTAATTTAACATTAAACATCATGAATATATTCCGAACTATACTTGGCGCTATCCTGATATTATGGATGGGGTCTTGTAAAAAGGAGCAGGCTATGCCTGGAGCCGCTTCCCTAACGGTAATCCATGGGATTGTCGGTGAAACGATATTGAGGCCTAATTTTAAAGGAACTGATCCTAGTGGAAAATCTGCTATATCTGGTCTTCTAGGTTATGGTTTTTTTAGTCCGGATTGTCGTTTCACGGTTATGCCGGGAAACTGCAATTTAGGCCTTTACCGGATTGGCACAGATGTTTTTCCATTTGTGTTGAATATGGAATTGCCTAAAGCATCTATCCATACCTTGTTTCTGACAGGTACCGTTGATGCACCTGAGTCTTTTTTAGTAAAGGATGATATACCTTATTATGCGGCAGGAGACAGTACAATGGGTATTCGATTTGTTAACCTTTCTCCGGGTAGTTCTCCTGTTAGTGTAAACGTTAAGGGCAAAAATTCCGGATCTGAAGTGGTAGAAATCGCATACAAAGGGGTAACAGGTTTTTATCGCTATCCTGTCAGGAGTAAAGTAAGTGATTATGTCTTTGAGTTCCGCCATGCAGATTCTGGCGAGTTGATTGCTAGTTATACTACAAGGGGAATAAATGGTAATGGGATTCAGACCCCTAATATTTGGTTGTACAACAATTCCACGCTTTCGCTAATCGGTAAGGTAGATGGCAAAGGTGCAGATGCACCACAAATAATGCAGAGTACACATTCAGATAAATAATGAGTACATATTTTGAATATCTAAATATTTAATAACCAGCTTATTAAATAGTAACACTTAACATAAAAAACAAATGAAAACTTATTTATTAAAAATAGGGTGGAAAGGTATTGCCTTGATTTCCCTAAGCATGATGGCCACATCTTGTCAAGAATTGCCAGGAGTTGCACCGAATGAACGGAAAAAAATGCCCAGATTTTATGATGCTCCACTTCAGGCGAATGCATTGATTGGCAAAGGTTACAGTTCCTGTGGAATGGTCTCTGATATGGGTTTGATCAATTTAGATGGTAATTATGGGGATTACCTTAGTGTACCATTAGCTGATTCAGAATTGGATGAGTCGATTTTTGCAATGGTTATTATGTTCAAGCCGCTTGCTTCCAGTTATTTATCTGAATGGGCAAAAACGCAAGATAAGGGTGTAATTCTTGATTTACGAAGTAATCATTCCGGGACCAGTACACGTGAAGAATATCGTTTGGAAAATGGAAATCAGTTTTCTGTACCTGTGGTATTTGTTTGGAATGCTGCATCAGCCTTACGTGCCAAACGTTTTACATCTATACTTAACGATTTACCAGGTATCAGTAGTACAAAAATTAATAAAGTTGGTAATTTCTAAACCAAAATTTAAAAAGACACAAATGAAACTGAATAGATTTCTAATACTTGCTTTTTTAATGGCTTGCACTTGTACAGTTGTAGCCCAAAATAAAAAAAAGCAACGTGCTGCAAAAAATGCAGTTGTTGATACTACAAAGAAAGTTGCACCAAGACCAAAAGTTAACCCTAATAAAAAAATAAAACCTTATACAGCGGTAGTTAATAAAAGCTTTAAAAGCCAAAATGGGTTATTTGGTGTACATCGTTTTAAAGACACTACTTATTTCGAAATCTCTGATACGTTGTTAAAAAGAGATATCATGGTGATCAACCGTATATCAAAAGCACCTGGGGGTATTGGTATGTATGCGGGGGAACAATTGGATGAGAAAATGATTCAATTTGAAAAAGGATCTGATTCTTCGATAAGAGTTCGTTATAATTTAATTATTAATGAAGCTGATACGAGTAATGTAATCAATGCAGCAGTTTTGAGATCAAGTTTGAACCCTATGGTAGCTTCATTTCCAATTGTGGCTTACTCAAAAGATTCAAGTAGTTATGTGATTGATGTTTCGAAGTTTCTGATAGAAATGAATTTCATCAACAGCGTAGATCCGAGTGCAAAAATGAATGATGCAATAACAACTACCAATGTTAAAGATGTATTTATTAAGTCCATTCGTGTTTATCCAATCAATGTAGAGCTAACCATAAGCAAGAATTTTATGACTAAAGCTAAAATTGGTAGTAGTTCAAGTGAGCCTGTATCTGTAGAAACGAATACCTCATTTATTATGCTTCCTAAAACGCCTATGCAAAGAAGATATTTTGATAGGAGGGTAGGATATTTTGCACAGCAATACAATGCTTTTGCTGATGACCAGCAACGTGCAGAGGTGAGAGAGTTCATTGTACGCTGGCGCTTAGAACCCAAGGATTCAGATGTAGAAAAGTGGAAAAAGGGGGAGCTGGTTGAACCTAAAAAGCCCATAGTCATATATATTGATCCTGCAACACCAAAACAATGGGTGCCTTTTTTAATTGAAGGAATTAATGACTGGCAGATCGCTTTTGAAAAAGCTGGTTTTAAAAATGCTATCATCGGAAAAGCCTGGCCAGTAAATGACACGACTATGAATATGGATGATGCCAGATATTCTATAATCAATTATTTCCCCTCAGAAGTAGCAAACGCCTATGGCCCGCATGTAGCTGATCCACGAAGTGGCGAGATTATACAGACGCACATTGGATGGTATCATAATGTTATGGATTTATTAAATCGTTGGTATATTGTTCAAGCTGGAGCGACTGATCCGGCTGCCAGAAAAGCAAAGTTTGATGATGAATTGATGGGTCAATTGATACGTTTTGTTTCTAGTCATGAAATAGGTCATACTTTAGGCTTACGTCATAATTTTGGTTCAAGCAGTCAAACACCTGTTGATAGTTTGAGGAGCTTAAGCTACCTAAAGAAATACGGTCATACCGCAAGTATTATGGATTATGCCCGTTTCAATTATGTAGCACAACCTGAAGATCATATCCCTCAGCAATACTTATTCCCAAGAATTGGCGATTATGATACCTGGGCAATTGAATGGGGATATAAAAGCAGCCATGCTGAAGACGCTGATGAGGATAAGAAGATTGTAAGTCAGTGGATTGTGGATCGTACCAGTAAAAACTCGCGTCTATGGTTCGGAGATGGTGAAACCAGAAAAGGTGACCCAAGAAATCAACGGGAAGATTTGGGTGATAACTCCATGAAAGCAAGTATTTATGGGATAAAAAATTTGAAACGTATTTTGCCGAATTTAAAAACCTGGACTTATGAGAAAGGAGGTTTGTATGGAAATATGGCCAGAACCCATAGTGAATTATTGAACCAGTATTATAGATATTTAAACCATGTATTGAGCAATATTGGTGGTATTTACCGTACTTATAGAAGTGAGGATGAAAAAAAACCTGTATTTACTGCAACACCCAAAAAACTACAACAAGAGGCTATAGTTTTTTTTGATAAAGAATTGTTTACCACTCCATTTTGGTTGATGAATGCTACTGTTCAGGATAGGGATATGGAGCCTATTTATGACCCCAAAAAGAATGCAACAGGAGCAAATTTTGTTGAAGATATGCAGGTAAGGACCTTAAATACCTTATTGGATGCGGTTTTATTACATCAGATTATGGCTAATCATACACGCTTTGGTTCGGGTGGTTATACCGTAACAGAGCATATTAATGCAATGCATAACAGTATCTGGAAAGAACTAAAAGTACCAAATGTAAAAATGGATAGCTATAGGAGAAACCTGCAAAAAAGCTATGTTGGTGCGTTATTAGATATTGTAAAAACGACGAATCCGGAAACGCTGGAAACAGACCTTTCTTCATTAGTTAAAGTTGAATTACAAAAACTACGTAGTAACATTAAGAGTGCTATTCCAAAAGCCACTGAACCATTAAATAAGTATCACCTCATGGATTTAGAAGGTCGGATTGCTAAAGTATTAGATGCAAAGAGTTAATTAATTTATATAGGCGCTTATATTTTGAGCCTGACCATAAATTGATGGTCAGGCTCTCTAATCTGAATTGTTCATTTCTTTCAAAGCCGAAGCTGTAGACTTCGTGGTCATACCTTCTTTGTCTTGTAAAATACATGAAGTAAAAAACGCAGAATATTTTACGTTATGATCAGTAGTAAATTGGTAAGAACCTGCCTCTGTTTGCCGAATACTATATTGGGGAGACAATTTTAATGCCTTTTAAAGATGATAAATCTTTACCTACTTTAATGGCATTTACAATGTTTTTAATTAAAAAAAAGAATCTACTAATATTTTTTTATATGAATAACAGGGCGAATAGCTATGCTTATTGAATTAAAATTAGCCTAACAATTGTCTGATTTTCTTATAAAGGATTTTTAACTTATAAATAACGACTCTCTTTGAACCATAAGCTTTACCATCAATTAATGATGCGAATTTGCCATTGTGACTCAGTTGATTTGCAATAGTAGGATGAGACCAATAGACATTTAAAAGACCTTTTTTTATCAGCTCATTGTGCCAATGGTCAATAGGGAAATGTATTTTTTCATGTTTAGCCTGTTCAAGCATCATTTTTGCAGCGTCATAATCTATCATATAAAAGCCAGCACATCTAGTTTGTTGCTTTTTGTACAATATCTTGTTTTTCTTTAACTCGCTACGTCTGATAAATAAGGATAACGAATGCTCATAAGAGATAAAGAAAGTTTCTAGTTTTTCTCTATTGGATTCGGCAATTGAGTTTTTAAATACCTCGGTAAAATTATCAGTAAATTCTATATCATCTTCTATGATACACGCATAGGGAAGTTTGTTTTTTACAATTGCTTCGTAGGCAAGTAAATGCTTAAAAGCGCATGATGAGGTTGGGGTAGCGTTGAGTAGATCTCTTGAAAAATAAGTAGAAAGTCTATCTTCTGTAAGGTCTTCTATATTTCCATCTTCTATAAACTCATAGTCGAATGGGGTAACTTTAAGTTGTTCTTTAATGTATATTTCTCTTTCCTTGTTACCTCGGACATGTATAATAAAAGCCTTTTCTCTCATGCAAAAAATCAAAAATGAGTATAATCAGAAACAAAATTACATTAACAATATTTCTAGCTGCGAATATAAAACTTTTTATCGGGTCAGCACCTCATCTATCATTCCAAACTCCTTTGCTTCAATGGCAGTCATCCAATAATCTCGGCTAGCAGTTTCATTAATTCGTTCATAGGTTTGTCCGCTATGATTAGCCAAAATATTGTACAGGTCTTTCTGAACTTTGAGCACCTCTTTGATCCTTATATCCATATCTATAGCTGTTCCTTCTGCACCGCTAGAGGTCTGATGGATCATTACTCTTGAGTGCCGAAGAGCTGATCGCTTGCCCGCAGCTCCTGCACATAACAATACAGCACCCATAGAAAGTGCAATGCCTGTACAAATTGTAGCCACATCAGGCGATATGAATTGTATAGTATCATAGATGCCAAGTCCAGCATATACTGATCCTCCAGGTGAGTTAATGTATAACTGAATGTCGTTTTTTGTATCAACAGATTGCAAGAAAAGTAGCTGGGCCTGTATAACATTGGCATTTTTGTCGTCCACCGCTTCCCCTAAAAAAATGATTCTATCCATCATTAGTCGCGAGAATACATCCATTTGTGCAACGTTTAACTGCCGTTCTTCAGTGATATATGGAGTCATAGCAAGCGGCCCGGTATAAGCTGATGCTTTAGACATATAATGATCTACGTAAAGACTATTCAATCGGTGATGTTTTATCGCATAAAGGCGGAATTCTTTGTTAATATTCATAATGTTTAGGTTGAATTTTAGGTATACCGATGCTATTGTCCCCTTATTGGAGGACATAATTTTAAAAATATAATTGATTGTTTATTTGTTGAACAAACGCATTATTCTTTGTTTGAACGATTGATGTTCACTAGTATTGAATAGCGTTTGGTGTACTTTTTCTATTTCTGTTTTAAGCTGATTCCTACCATAATCCTGTACGATTTGATATGTTTTTTGCTGCCAGTAAACATGCTCGTTAAGCTCAGGTTGTAGTATAAGTTTTGCTTCAAACAAGCAACTTTCTCCATCATCTCGGTCAGATAAAAGATAGTCCTCAATTAAACGGAGCTCATTCAATGATGTCTTCATATTTTAGGGATTTCTCTTTAACAGTTTCTTTAACTTTTTCAAGACATTTGAATTTCTGAGCTGTAGCGGATCGTGCACCGGAAAAACCAAATCGCTCTGCCAACGTTTCCATATCTAACTTTTCGTAATAGAAAGCGCTAAGTAATTGCATACATTTCTGTCCGGCTTGCTGTAATAAATGCATAAGTTTTGATGAAGAAGCTTCCTCATATATCACATCTGCCAGGTCAGCGCTTATATTATGATCTAGTTCCGAAGAATCAAGAGGGATATTGTTACTGCTTTCTTTATAACGCTTGATCCACAGGTGTTTTGCAATTCCAAATAGATAAGCTTTCTCAGTATATTTCAACACTACTCCCGAAACTTGCACTTTCTCATAATAAACAACGAGCGAGTCTTGAAAAATGTCTTTTGCTTCATCAAATGATCCTCCCATTTTGCTTATGTGCCTGGCAACTAAAGGAAAGGCTTCCTGGTAAAGCTTCATAAAAAGAGCTTCTCGACTGCTTTGTTTCTCTTCAATTGTTGTTGCTGTCATTGTTACTATGCTTTTATAGTATGTGACTGTTTTTGATCAGATATCACCTAAAATAAGTAATTATTTTATCAATAGCCTTTTAAAGATATACCAATGCTATAAGAATAGTCTAATGATCTTTATTGATAGGGTTTAGGATTGGAATTTGTGTGAAAACTGTAACCCTTTAAAATGCAAAAAGCCTGAAATCTATCGACTTCAGGCTTTTAAAAGGCTTTGATACCTTGGCGGAGAGTGGGGGATTCGAACCCGCGGACCCTTTAACAAGTCAACAGTTTTCAA
>JBEBUV010000015.1:0-79137 GCA_040393085.1 Pedobacter hiemivivus
CTACAGAAGCTAATAATTCTTTAACTTTTGAAAATTTTTCCATGTTTTTTCTTTTAAATTAGATGAAAGCTACCTAAGCAGTTTCCATGTTTAGTTTTTATTTAAGTCAAATATATATTATTTTACAAATAAACGCACATAACTCCTCCGTTATTGCGCTTTTCTACCAAAAATATTTTTCACAAAAATGATTCACCTCTAAAACGATTAATTAAAAGCTATCATTTTCTAATAATCAGACATATTATTTTAATTAAGAGTAAATGAACTATTTTAGAAAAAATTCCTAAAATCATGGAAAAAATTCCTATCTTTGAATAGACTTAAAATATACCCCCAAATGGCTGCTACTCCAAAACCATATAAAACTAAAGAAAAAGTTTCTGTCGTATCCGAAAGCACACTTATTGCGCCATATCAATCTTTATATGACAACCCAATAAGCTTACTGACCAGTTCAAAAAAGGGTTTATCTGCAAAAGCCGCCCTTGATTTCTTAAACCTTTCAGGGTTTAGTAAAGAGGAATTTCAAGATACTTTTAAAACTAACGTAAAAACCATACAAAATTACGTATCCAGTTCTTCAAAGCTAGATGCTTCTTTAAGTGAAAAGTTACTAAAGTCTTTTTCATTATTTGATAAGGGTATTGCAGTTTTTGGTTCTGCAAAAACATTTCATCAATGGTTAAATACCCCCTCTTATGGCTTAGGCAATCAAATTCCTTTTGATTTAATGGATACCATCACAGGCATTTCCCTGATTGAAGAAGAACTTATTCGCATAGAATACGGTGATTTAGCGTAAAATGCAGGTATTTAGAATTGGATTGGCAAAATATACTGCCTCATTACAAGCCTCAGGAAGAGCAGCGCGCTGGAATCCTAATGATATTGAAATGATTTATACTGCGGGCTCCAGATCCCTAGCCTGTCTTGAAAACGTAGTACATAGAAATCAGATCGGATTAAATCAGTCGTTCAAAGTAATGACTATTGAAATACCTGATGACTTATCGATTATTTCTATAGAACAAAAAAAATTACAGTCAGATTGGACCGAATTTTACAATATGCCAGTTACCCAAAAAATAGGTGAAGACTGGATCACAAACGGTAAATCGGCCATATTAAAAGTACCATCAGCCATTATTAATGCCGAATACAATTACCTAATAAATCCTAAACACCCCGACTTCAAACTTATAAAGCTTTTAAAATCAGAGGTTTTCATCTTCGATAAACGGATAAAAGTGTCATAATCTTTATTTTTCTTTGAATTTTGAAAAAAGCTGACGACATTAGCAAAAATGGAACAAACAGGTATTCATAGAGCTATAGTAATGACTTACAACAAAAGTCAATCGCAAGCCTATGCCTTATTCAAAAGGTTCTTTAGAGAAAACTACCCGTTAGGTTTCACATTCCAGGTAACCAGTAAGGACTTTATCATTTAAGCCCCGAATCACATCATCTACCTTCTTCGATTCAGGGGCCCAGAAATTTCTGAATCATCATTCTTTTTTAATTTTTAACGGAAAGCTTTATAACACATCTACATAGGGTTAAACTTTCGATAACTCTTAAACTATATTAAATTATATTTAACAGACTTTAAAATCATGGAAACAAAATCATTATCATTATCAAAAAACGATTTCAAATTGTTAAAAGAACATTTAGAGAAATCGAACATGAGCGCTTACAATAAAGAGAAATTACGTGAGGAGCTAAAAGCAGCTACAATTTATGCTGAAGGAGAACTTCCTATGGACGTAGTTTGCTTAAAATCTGAAGCTCGTATTGCGAATGTTAAAACAGGTAAAGAGTTTACATTTAAATTGGTAATGCCTGAAGAAGCTAATATAAAAGTTCAGAAAGTATCTGTATTTGCACCAATAGGGATTGCCTTATTCGGATATAGAACTGGTGACAGCATTAACTGGGAAATGCCGGATGGTATCCAGGAATTCAAAATTCTTGAAGTGAAGAGATTGTAATTAAAATGCGTCAAGGGAGGAGATATCGGAGCTTATATCCTATCTCCTGCCGGCCATTTTTATCATACGTTGTGAAAGATCCTTACCCAAGTATCCGTCAATAATACCGTGCACAATATATAAAACGGGTGTCATTAAAATAGCAATAACAAATTTATAGACATAACCTACTAAGCCGATTGCCATTACCATTTGGAAACTCCAGTCGTATTGAGGATTTAAGTAAAATGCTATAAAAATAACAACAAAGCTATCTACAAATTGAGAAACGACAGTGGAACCGGTAGCCCTTAACCATAGGGCTTTATCGCCGGTTATCTTTTTAATGCGGTGAAAAATCAATACATCTGCAATTTGCCCAACTAAAAATGCAGTAATTGATCCAACTATAATCCACATTCCCTGCCCAAATATACCAGCAAACGCTGCTTCCATATTTACTTTTTGTCCGTTAATATTTTGATTAACCCAAAAATCTGATGGAGTAAGGTGCATTGCAGCTCCTACAACGATAAAGGCATAGGAGATTAAAATGGCAGTTAATATGGATAAAAAGCGAACTTGTCGAACTCCAAAATATTCATTAATAATATCAGTCATGATAAAAATTATTGGCCAGGTTAGTACTCCGGCCGACATATGGAAAGATAAATTAGGCACACCAAATAAATCAATATCAAATTGCTTTATACCTAATGTTCCTTCGACGGTAAAAATTTTGACACCAATAAACTCCGATAGAATGGCATTGGCAACAAAAAATGCACCCAGAACAAGCAATAACTTACTCTCTTTAGTTCTAAAACTCATAGTGAGTTGAAATTATTAAATAATTCTGATATAAGCCGATAAAATATTTATTTCTACTTTCGTTGTAACATGATATCGATACAGTCAAAATTACCCCATACCGGTGTTACCATTTTCAGCGTAATGTCTAAACTAGCTGAAGAACACAATGCAATAAATCTATCTCAGGGCTTCCCTGATTATGATTGTGACCCGAAATTATTAAACTTCGTAACAGAGGCTATGCTTAAAGGCCACAATCAATACGCCCCTATGCCCGGTTTACCTGTATTAAGGGAACTGATTGCTGAAAAGGTAAGCAACTTGTACGGTGCAAACTATAATCCAGATACGGAGGTTACAATAACAGCTGGAGGAACACAGGCAATTTTTACGGCGTTGAGCTCATGTATTAATTCTGGCGATGAGGTAATTATTTTTGAACCTGCTTACGATTGTTATGCTCCTGCGATTAAATTATTAGGTGGGCTGGTTAAACCTTATGAGTTAGCTCCCCCTAATTATGAGATTGATTGGGAAATGGTAAAAAAACTATTTACCGCTAATACTAAAATGATCATTTTAAATAGTCCACAAAATCCAACAGGATGTATTTTATCTGAAAAGGATATTAAAGCTTTAATTAAGCTTACAAAAAATACTGATATTTTGATTTTAAGTGATGAGGTTTATGAGCATATAATATTTGACAATAATAAACATCGTAGTATTGCTTTATATCCTGAATTAAGAGAAAGAAGCTTTATTGTCGCTTCATTTGGAAAGCTACTACACACTACTGGATGGAAAATGGGCTATTGCCTGGCGCCAGAAAGTTTAATGAAAGAGTTTAGAAAAGTACACCAGTTTAATGTTTTTAGTGTAAATACCCCTATGCAAGTTGGTATTGCTAATTATTTAAAAGATAAAGAAACTTATATGGGCCTTTCTCATTTTTTTCAACAAAAGCGTGATTTCTTCAGCGGCTTACTTGCAGAAACTCAGTTTAAATTATTACCTTGTAACGGTTCTTATTTTCAATGTGTTAGCTACGCGCACCTAAATGAAGAAAAGGATACAGACATGGCCATACGGTTAGTTAAAGAATTTGGCGTAGCCAGTATTCCTGTTTCAGCATTTTATATGAAGCATACCGATCATCAGGTATTAAGGTTTTGTTTTGCTAAAAAGCAAGAAACACTCGAAAAAGCCGTTGAGAGACTAATGAAACTATAATTTACATCCCTATAAATTAGAATAATGGACAGCCCAAAATATTTAAATATAAATAATCTAAAAATCACCATTTTCCAGGCCTATCTTTTCTGGGAAAATATTGACAAAAACTTACAAAACCTTGCTTTACGCCTTTCTTTGGGGGTAAAGGAAAAAACTGATCTAATCGTTTTACCCGAAATGTTTAATACTGGCTTTAGCATGAATGCTGCTGAACTGGCCGAAGATATGAATGGCAAAACTATTCACTGGATGCGCCAAATTGCCGAAAAATACGACTGTGTGGTTACAGGAAGTATGATCATTAAAGAAAACGAGAATTATTACAACCGTTTAATATGGATGTTACCAGATGGTACTTCAAGCCACTATGATAAAAGACATTTATTTGGATTGGGCGGTGAAGACAAAATTTACACAGCAGGAACTGAAAAAGTTATTGTTGAGCTAAAGGGTTGGAAAATTCGTTTAGCAATCTGTTATGACCTACGTTTCCCAGTATGGTTGCGTAACCAGAATGAAGAATATGATATTTTATTATTAATGGCCAGTTGGCCAGATAAGCGTTCGGCACATTGGAAAGCGCTTATCCCTGCCCGTGCAATTGAAAATCAAAGCTATGTAATTGCGGCCAATAGAGTTGGTCATGATGGAAAAGAAGTTTACCATAGTGGCCATTCTATGTGTATTGATCCAATGGGTAAAACCGTTTATTATAAACCCGAAGACGAAGATCTTTACACTTTCAGCATTGGCTACGAGGAACTGGTAAAAACCCGCAGAAGCTTCCCATTTTTAAAGGATGCCGATAAATTTGAACTCATTTAATAACAGTACGACAATATGTTTAGTCGCCGGAATTTTATAAAAACTACTGCAATCTCCGCATCACTGATTATAGTCGATAAAAAGAGTATAGCCGCTTTAACTGCCCCCGCTCTAAATGCGACCAATATAAAACCAATTGTAATTTCAACCTGGGATTTTGGCATCGCTGCAAATAAAGACGCATGGAAAGTCTTGTCTGCCGGTGGAAGAGCATTGGACGCGGTAGAGAAAGGCGTGCGCGTACCAGAAGCAGATCCTAATAACCAGTCTGTAGGTTACGGAGGCTTACCAGATAGAGACGGACATGTCACACTTGATGCCTGTATTATGGATGAATTTGGAAATTGTGGTGCTGTGGCTGGCCTGGAACATATTATGCATCCAATTTCTGTTGCAAGGCTTGTGATGGAGAAAACACCTCATGTGATGTTAGTTGGCGATGGTGCATTACAATTTGCTCTTGAAAATGGTTTAAAAAAAGAAAATCTGCTGACTAAAAAAAGTGAGAAAGTCTGGAAAGAATGGCTTAAGACAGCTAAATATGCTCCGGTAATGAATATTGAGAATAAGTTGTACGATAAGGCTGCTCCTACTAAATTACCGGGAAATCAATACAATCATGATACTATCGGTATGCTTGCTCTTGATGCAAATGGTAATTTATCGGGAGCTTGTACAACCAGTGGTATGGCTTTTAAATTACATGGACGAGTTGGCGACAGTCCTATCATAGGTGCTGGACTATATGTTGATAATGAGGTTGGCGGTGCCACTTCAACAGGTGTCGGTGAAGAAGTAATCCGTAATGTAGGCAGCTTTTTGGTGGTTGAGCTCATGCGACAAGGCTATAGTCCTGAAGATGCCTGTAAAGAGGCTGTAATGAGGATTATCAAGAAAAAACCAGACATTGCTAAAAACATACAAGTAGGTTTTTTGGCTTTAAATAAAAAAGGCGAATATGGTGCTTATGCCATTCAACAGGGTTTTAGTTACGCTGTTTGTACAGAATTAAAAAATGATTTACTGATTCCCGGAAAAAGCTATTATTAATTATTCAATTTCTTTGTTAAATATATGGTAAATATGGAGGTCTGCGCAAACTCATTAGAGTCGGCGTTTGCGGCACAAAAAGGGGGAGCAATCCGGGTAGAATTGTGCGATAATTTGCCAGAAGGTGGAACAACACCAAGTTATGCACAGATAGCATTGGCTAAACAGATGCTTTCTATTAAGGTTTATCCGATTATAAGACCCCGTGGTGGAGATTTCTTATACACTGATCTGGAATTCGAATTGATGAAGTTAGATATCAAAACCTGTAAAGCATTAAATTGTGATGGTGTGGTATTCGGCATTTTAAAGTCTGATGGCAGCATAGACATAGAAAGGTGTGCAGAATTGATTGAATTGGCCCATCCAATGCCAGTTACATTCCATAGAGCATTTGACATGAGTAATGATCTGGAAAAAGCACTGGAAGCTATTATTAGTTTAGGTTTTGAAAGAATCCTGACTTCGGGCGGGGCACCATCTGCAATAAAGGGGGCTACAATGATTGCCAGACTGATTAAACAAGCTGCAGGTCGAATTATAATCATGCCTGGCGCTGGTGTAAATACAGAAAACGTTAGTAAGCTTATTAAGACTACAGGTGCAACAGAATTTCATGCTTCCGCAAAGCATGCAGTAAAAAGCGATATGATATTTAGAAACCCACATTTAACTATGGGGAATATTGCAGATGAATTTAGCTATGACCTTACTGATACCAAAACGGTTAAAATGTTAATTGAATTGGCAAATAAACCTCATTAATCTAAAATAAGCTGATTATTCTGATCAGTACATTCGTAGCCCGCAGGTAAATTAAATACTGTAGGGATTAAATTACATAAAATAATCGAGTCAAACTCTTATATTTGCGCAACTGATGAAGCACATACGTAATTTCTGCATAATTGCACATATTGACCACGGTAAAAGCACTTTAGCTGACCGTTTATTAGAATATACTAAAACCATCACTCAGCGTGAGTCTCAAGCTCAATTGCTAGATAGTATGGATTTAGAGCGTGAACGTGGGATCACGATCAAAAGCCACGCTATACAAATGAATTATAAGGTTGGTGAAATTGAATATAATTTCAACCTGATCGATACACCGGGTCACGTAGATTTCTCTTATGAGGTTTCTCGTTCTATTGCTGCCTGTGAAGGTGCATTGCTTATTGTAGACGCTTCTCAGGGTATTCAGGCTCAAACTATCTCAAACTTATATCTCGCTTTAGAGCATGACCTTGAAATTATACCTATTTTAAATAAAATGGACTTACCTGGGGCTATGCCTGAGGAAGTAAAAGACCAGATTATTGATTTGATAGGTTGTAAACGTGAGGACATTATTCCTGCTTCTGGTAAAACAGGAATGGGTATTCCTGATATTATTCAGGCTATTGTAGACCGTGTTCCCGCCCCTGTTGGTAACCCTGAAGCTCCTTTACAAGCTTTAATTTTTGATTCAGTATTTAATCCATTCAGAGGAATTATTGCTTATTATAAAGTAGTAAATGGTGAAATCAAAAAAGGCGATAAAGTTAAATTTATCAATACTGGCAAACAGTATTTAGCAGATGAAGTTGGTATCTTGAAACTGGATATGTCACCACGTGCAGTGGTTAAAACCGGTGATGTAGGTTATATCATTTCTGGAATTAAAGAAGCACGTGAAGTAAAAGTTGGTGATACCATCACTACGGTAGACAGGCCATCATTAGAATCTATTCAGGGATTTGAAGAGGTTAAGCCAATGGTTTTCGCGGGTATTTATCCTGTTGATACGGATGAATATGAAGAATTGCGTGAAGCAATGCATAAATTGCAGCTAAATGATGCTTCGATTGTATTTGAACCTGAAAGTTCTGCTGCACTAGGCTTTGGTTTCCGTTGCGGATTCCTTGGCATGCTACACATGGAGATTATCCAGGAGCGTTTGGAGCGTGAATTCGATATGACGGTGATTACCACCGTTCCCAACGTATCTTATATTGCTTTTACAACTAAAGGAGATGAGATTATTGTTAACAATCCATCAGATTTACCAGATCCAAGTAAACTGGAATCTGTAGAAGAACCTTTTATCAAAGCAAACATCATTACTAAAGCTGAATTTGTTGGCCCGGTAATGTCACTTTGTATTCAAAAAAGAGGAACTATAGTTAATCAATCCTACTTAACATCCGATCGTGTTGAACTTGTTTTTGAAATGCCTATGGGTGAGATCGTTTTCGATTTCTATGATAAGCTAAAAACAATTTCTAAAGGTTATGCTTCATTCGATTATCATCAGATAGGTTATCGCAAATCTGATCTGGTAAGGTTAGATGTATTACTTAACGAGGAGCCAGTTGATGCTTTGTCATCCCTGATCCACCGCAGTAATGCATATGATTTTGGAAAGAAAATTTGTGAAAAACTGAGAGAGCTTATTCCGCGTCAACAATTCGAGATTAAAATACAAGCTTCTATTGGTGCAAAAGTTATTGCACGCGAAACGCTTAGTGCTTTACGTAAAGATGTTACTGCTAAATGTTATGGTGGTGATATTTCACGTAAACGTAAGTTACTTGAAAAACAGAAAGCAGGAAAGAAACGTATGCGCCAGGTTGGTAACGTAGAAATTCCTCAGACAGCATTTATGGCTGTATTGAAACTGGATTAATCCACAACCTTTTTAAGTTCATCTAATTTTAATAACAAACAACATTACTATACATGCAGTTACTTGACGGAAAATTCGCATCTGAAAAAATTAAACAGGAAATAGCAGCAGAAGCTGCAGATTTTTTAGCTACTAGTGGGCGCAAACCACACCTGGTTGCAATTTTAGTAGGCAATGATGGTGGCAGTGAAACCTATGTAGCTAGTAAAATGAAAAACTGTGAGAAAGTTGGCTTTCAATCTTCTCTAATCAGATATGATGTTAATGTTACTGAAGAAGAATTATTAAATAAGATTCAGGAAATCAATCAGGATGCAGGAGTAGATGGCTTAATTGTACAGCTTCCTCTTCCTAAACATATTGATCCGGAAAAAGTAACAGAAATGATCGACTATCGCAAGGATGTTGATGGTTTCCATCCGGTAAACTTAGGAAGAATGATGCGTAACCTTCCTTGTTTTATTCCAGCTACACCTTATGGTATTTTACTAATGTTGCAGGCTTATCAGATTGATACTGCAGGTAAACATTGTGTAGTGGTTGGCCGTAGTAATATTGTAGGTAGTCCGATGAGTATCTTGATGGCGCGCAACGCCACCCCAGGAAACTGTACAGTTACACTTACACATAGTAAAACAACGAATTTAAAAGAGCTTGCACTACAGGCTGATATTATTGTTGCAGCCATTGGTAAAAAGAATTTTGTAACTGCCGATATGGTAAAACCTGGCGCGATCATTATCGATGTAGGTATCAACAGAGAAACTTCTGATCTGACTAAGTCTGGCTATAAGTTATTTGGTGATGTTGATTTTGAAAATGTTGCTCCTAAAGCATCATGGATTACTCCGGTACCAGGTGGCGTTGGTTTAATGACCATTGTGGGCTTACTTAAAAACACATTAGCATCAGCTAAAGGCGAAATTTACAGCTAGTCTGCATTGTTTAAATAAATATTGGAATTTTAGCTAGTGTTAATAAACACTAGCCGCCAAAAAACCTTTTAAGCCAATTTTCTTTAAAACCTACATATATCCCGTCAGCCCTTAGCTCTACGGGATATTTATTTATATAGTCGCCTTGTCCCTCCGCTCCTCTTCCTGTCTGCAAATTGTATTCCCAACGGTGAATGGGACAAATCAGATGTCCATTTTTACACCATCCTCCACTTAATACTCCTCCGGCATGTGGGCAATAATTTTGTACTACGAAAAATTCCCCCTCATGTTTTACAAGACATAACTTTTTACCCTCAACCATAATTTGCTTCACAAATTCTTCCTCTGGGATTTCAGTATCTATTTTATACCACTTTAACTTATTCATGGGTTGGTCATTTATTGGTATCAAGATACATATAATCTCATTTTCAAAGGATATTTATTTACCTTTGCCCACTTAAATATGGCACATCAAATACCAGAAGACGGCACATTACTTCCTTTAATGGAAGAATTCTATACAATACAAGGAGAAGGTTATAACACAGGGAAAGCAGCATATTTTATCCGTTTAGGCGGTTGTGATGTAGGCTGCCATTGGTGTGATGTAAAAGAAAGCTGGGATGCTGAGTTACATCCCCTTACTTTATCTGATGATATTGTAGCCAAAGCGGATACTTTTCCAGGCAAAGCGGTTGTAATTACTGGTGGTGAACCTTTGATTTATAACCTTGATTACCTAACGAAATCACTTCGCAGTAAGGGTATATTGACTTTTATTGAAACATCAGGTGCTTATCCATTGTCTGGTGAATGGGATTGGATCTGTTTATCTCCCAAAAAATTTAAGGCTCCTCGCCCCGATATTACTCCATTTGCAAATGAGCTTAAAGTAATTGTTTTTAATAAGAGTGATTTTGAATGGGCAGAGAAATATGCAGAGTCTGTTTCAGAGACATGCAAGTTGTATTTACAACCAGAATGGTCGAAATCTAAAGAAATGACCCCTCTTATTATTGACTATGTAATGGCCAATCCTAAATGGGAAATTTCCTTACAAACGCATAAGTATCTAAACATCCCTTAAACGGTATAGATTATTTTTTTTACATTTAACGTTATAGTTAATTTATAACTTGGCATTAATGAAGAAAATTGCGCTAGTACTATTCCTTTTTTTTATTGTCAATAATACTGATGCCCAAATTTCAGGAGTAAGAAAAGCGCAATCAAGTTATGATAAGGCTCAATTACAATTAGCCTCCAGCAACTACGATCAAGCAATCCCCTTACTTCAGGAGGCTGTAAAAGCAGACCCTACTTTTCAATTTGCTTTTTTCCAATTGGCAGACATCAGCCGCAGGCTTAAATTATATGAGCAGGCTAAGCAAAATTATACTCATGCTGTCTCTTTACCTGGAAATCTGGAGCCAAGATTTTATTATGGATTTGCTGAAGCTGAAATATTTACTGGGGATTATAATAATGCTTTAAAACACCTCAAGCAGTTTATAAATGCCTACAAAGGCAGTGATTCAGACTTTATAAATAAGGCAAAAAAATATGTAAAGGATTGTGAGTTTGCTATTGAAGCAATAAAAGATCCGGTAAAATATGAACCCATAAACATGGGAGACGAAATTAATTCTGTTCATCGCGACTACTTTCCATCTGTTACAGCTGATGGTACTCAGCTTATTTTTAGTAGAAATATTAATGATAACGAAGACTTTTATATATCAATATTAAAGGACAAAGTCTGGACTAGCCCTATTCCTTTGAGTAATAATATTAACACATCAAAATATAATGAAGGGGCGCAATCTATATCTGCCGATGGTAGATATCTGTTTTTTACTGGCTGTAACCGCCCCGATGGACTAGGTCGCTGTGATATTTATGTTAGTCATAAAAGAGGTACAGAATGGAGCGAACCATTTAACTTAGGTGCACCAATCAATACAACATTTTGGGAATCGCAACCTGCAATTAGTCCTGATGGCAATACTTTGTATTTTGTAAGCAATAGACCGGGCGGTTTAGGAGGTTATGATATATGGAAAAGTACATTAAAGACAGATGGTTTCTGGTCAACTCCAAAAAACCTTGGACCAGAGATTAACACACCTTACGATGAACATACTCCTTTCATACATCCAGATGGAAAGACTTTATATTTCTCGTCGGATGGCTGGCCAGGAATGGGTAATAAAGATATATTTATAAGTCGTATTGATGAAGATGGTAAATGGTCAAAACCTGAAAATCTCGGTTACCCTATTAACACGTTTAATGAAGAAACGGGTTTAATTGTAAGTCCTGATGGTACTTTTGGCTTATTTTCATCCAACTTAAAGGGTGGTTTTGGAGACATGGATATTTACCAGTTTAAAATGCCTGAGAATAAAAAGCCACTTCCAATTAGCTATGTAAAAGGAATAGTGACGGATAAAGAAACTAATGCCTTTTTAGAAGCTAAAATTCAGGTGGTGAATTTAAAAACCGGGAAGATTGAATATAACGATTATACCTCTGTCGAAACAGGTGATTTTTTAGCAGTAATGCCTATTGGAGGGAATTATGCATTTAATGTGAGTGCTGATGGCTATCTTTTTTACTCTGAAAATTACGCGCTTGATACAGCATATCTCAATAATCCCTTTATAGTATCCGTTAAGCTGGATAAGTTGATTATTGGCAAAAGCATTGTCATGAGAAATATTTTCTTTGACACCAATGAGTATACACTTTTACCTACTTCAATAACAGAATTAAATACACTTAAGAATTTGCTAAAAGAAAATATAAACTTAGCAATAGAGATACAGGGCCATACTGATAATGTGGGTAGCCATACAATTAATGAAAAATTATCTCTACAACGCGCTAAAGCTGTTTATGATTACCTGGTTGAAAATGACATTGCTCCTAAAAGACTAACTTTTAAAGGTTATGGAGCGACTAAACCAATTGTAGCTAACGATACGGAGGCGCAAAGAAAACAAAATAGAAGAACCTCCTTTGTTGTGACCAAAATCTAATTCCTTTTACCAGGATTTCACTCCTTTTTCAAAAGCATTCAATTCTTTTAAAAATTAAAAGCGAATAAAGTGTAGGCAGAAAAAAAGCGGTTAAATAACCGCTTTTCTAATTCTTATTAACTTAACTAATAGATCTTCTATCAAATCCAGATGTAGCATATTTGCACCATCAGATTTTGCATTTGCCGGATCGGGATGTGTTTCAATAAATAAACCATCGGCCCCGACTGCAATAGCAGCTTTAGCAATGGTCTCAATCAATTCTGGTTTACCACCAGTAACACCTGAACTTTGATTTGGCTGTTGCAAAGAATGTGTACAATCCATCACTACTGGAACACCAAAACTCTGCATTTCCGGAATTCCACGATAATCAACAATCAAATCCTGATAACCGAAAGTATTTCCTCTATCTGTAAGGATTACATTATTGTTACCAGACTCAACGATCTTCTCTACAGCAAACTTCATTGAGCCTGCAGAAAGGAATTGTCCTTTTTTAACGTTTATTACCTTATTGGTCTTTGCTGCAGCGATTAGCAAATCTGTCTGACGACAAAGGAATGCTGGAATTTGCAGTACATCAACATACGCGGCAGCCATAGCAGCTTCTCCACTTTCATGAATATCTGTTACTGTTGGCACATTAAAAGTCTTTCCAATTTTTTCCAGAATCTTTAATGCTTTTTCATCACCAATTCCTGTAAAAGAACCACCTTTAGAGCGATTTGCTTTGCGATAAGATCCCTTAAAAATAAAAGGGATCTCTAGCTTATCTGTTATGGTTACCAGCCTTTCTGCTATACGAAATGCAATATCTTCCCCTTCTATAGCACATGGACCGGCCATTAAAAAGAAATTACCAGAAGCTGTATGTTTTAAATTATCTAATGAAATGTTGCTCATTACTATTATTATACTATTAATTTCCTAATTCCGACATGAACTTTATACGCATCAGCTGTATTTCTTCGCGCGAGTAATCTGTCTCACCCAACTCTTTCAATGCCTCGTCTATAGAGTCATTTTCAGCAGATTGGAAATAATCAAATACCTCATCTTGCCTGTCTTCATCAATTACCTCATCTACAAAGTAGTTCAGATTTAATTTAGTCCCTGAATTTACAATGGCTTCTATTTCTTTTAGAATATCATCGTAAGTGATGCCTTTCGCTTTTGCTATATCTTCCAAACCTATCTTTCTGTCGATATTTTGAATGATTGAAACCTTAAGCTGGGATTTATTTGCCTGAGTTTTAATGATCAGATCTATAGGGCGTTCAATATCATTGTCTTGCACATATTTCTTAATCAATTCCAGAAACGGGGCGCCAAATTTAAACGCTTTACCATTCCCAACACCAGAAATCTGTTTCAGCTCATCCATAGCTATTGGATAATGTGTACACATTTCCTCAAGTGATGGATCTTGAAAAACCACAAATGGTGGTACATTTTTCTGCTTTGCTATTTTCTTACGTAGATCTTTAAGTAGTTGCAACAACTGCATATCCGTTGTTCCGGATCCGTGTTTCACATCATCCTCATCATCATCTGCCGCACTTTCGATAGGTTCATTCAATATGAATTTGAGACTATAAGGATTTTCAACAAAATCACGCCCTGAATTGGTTAAACTTAGTAATCCATAATTATCAATATCCTTGGAAAGGAAATTATTTAATACAGCTTGTCTAACCAACGACTTCCAGTAGTTCTCTCCTTCTACCACCCCTATTCCAAACTCTGGCAATTTACTATGCTCATAAGCAATAGTCTGCGCAGTTTCAGATCCCATAATTAAATTAAGAATATGTGAATCGTCAAACTTCTCTCCAACTTTCTGGATCAGTTTTAAAAGTAAAACAAGCGAATCTTCGGCATCAAAATGAGTCTTCGGTTTTTTACAATTATCGCACATGCAATTACAGCCTGTTTCGTTAAAGTTTTCTCCGAAATAATGAAGAATCTGTTTTCTTCTGCAAACGCCAGATTCAGCGTAATCAATGACTTCCTTTAAGATCTGTGTACCTATTTCTCTTTCAGCGACAGGCTTGTCTTTCATAAACTTAGCCAGTTTATCAACGTCTTTTTGTGCATAGAAAGCAATACATACCCCTTCTCCACCGTCTCTTCCGGCTCTACCAGTTTCCTGATAATAGCCTTCCATACTTTTAGGAATATCATGGTGTATTACAAAACGAACATCGGGTTTATCTATCCCCATACCAAAAGCTATAGTGGCTACAATCACCTCTACATCCTCCATCAGGAACCTGTCTTGAGTTTCGGCCCTAACCTTTGGCTCCAGTCCGGCATGATAAGGCAAGGCCTTAATACCGTTCAGGTTCAAAGCTTCAGCTACCTCTTCAACCTTTTTACGACTCAGGCAATAGATAATACCTGATTTACCAGTATTGTATTTAATATACCTGATAATTTCTTTGATAATATCTCGCTTTGGTCTGATTTCATAAAACAGGTTTGGCCTATTAAATGAAGACTTAAATAGCGTGGCATCGCTCATCTGAAGGTTCTTAATGATATCCTGCTGAACCTTAGGTGTTGCTGTCGCAGTTAAAGCTATGATGGGAATTTCCTCACCTAAGCCACTAATAACCTGTCTTATCTTTCGATACTCAGGTCTGAAATCATGCCCCCACTCGGAAATACAGTGGGCCTCATCTACCGCTACAAAAGATATCTTTATCAGCTTCAGGAATTCGATATTATCCTGTTTAGAAAGCGACTCCGGAGCTACATAAAGTAACTTGGTTTGTCCGCTTAATAAATCACCCTTTACCTGGGCAATTTCCGATTTGTTCAAGGACGAGTTTAAAAAGTGTGCTATGCTATCACTTCCACCAAAAGCTCTCAATTGATCGACCTGATTTTTCATCAGTGCTATTAGTGGCGAAATAACGATTGCTGTACCTTCATTCATCAATGCAGGTAACTGGTAACAGATGGACTTCCCCCCGCCGGTGGGCATGATCACAAAAGTGTTCTTCTTCTCGAGAACATTGGTGATTATTGACTCCTGATCACCTTTAAAATTGTCAAAACCAAAAAAGGTTTGTAAGTTGTCAAACAACGACTTTTTCACATCCATTTCGTGTATAAAATATTCAGTGCTATATTTACTTCAAAATAACATAATTTTGCACTAATTCAAAGCATCAATATACTAATAAATTCTGTTTGAAAAGTAAAAAATCTATTATCGAGGCGGGTGTCAGCACTTTACAGTTAGAGGCTGATGCAATTTTAGGCTTAATAAAAAATATAAATGATGATTTTGTTAAGATTGTCGACTTAATTATCGAAAGTAAAGGTCGTGTAATCGTTACTGGAATTGGCAAAAGCGCCATTATTGCACAAAAAATTGTAGCAACTTTCAACTCAACTGGTACTCCTTCCATATTTATGCATGCTGCAGATGCGGTACATGGCGACCTCGGAATGATCCAGAAAAACGACATTGTTATGTGCATTTCCAATAGCGGAAATACACCAGAAATTAAAGTACTTGCCCCCCTACTTAAACAGTCTGGAAATACCATGATTGGTATGATTGGACAATTGAATTCAGAACTGGCAAAACAGGCAGATCTGGTTTTAAACACTTACGTTGAAAAAGAAGCCTGCCCTCATAACCTTGCTCCTACAACCAGCACCACTGCTCAACTTGCTATGGGAGATGCATTGGCGATGTGTTTATTACATGCCCGGAATTTTAATGAACAGGATTTTGCAAGATACCATCCCGGTGGAGCACTGGGGAAAAAGCTTTATTTAAAAACTGGTGAATTGGCGATAAAAAACCAAAAACCAAGTATAAGTCCGGATGCATCTGTTAAAGATGTAATTATTGAAATTAGTCGAAACCGTTTAGGGGCTGTAGTTGTTGTAAAAGATAATGCGGTTTTAGGTATCATTACTGATGGTGATATCAGGAGAATGTTGGAAAAACACTCCGATTTAACCAATATAAAAGCAAGTGATTTAATGAATTCAAACCCTAAGAGAATCGAAAAAGATATATTAGCGATAAGTGCGCTTGAAGTCATAAAAGAGAATAACATTACCCAATTGTTAGTAACAGATGCCGGAAGTTACTTTGGTATCGTACATTTGCATGACCTTCTTCAGGAAGGCATCATTTAATACTTTCTAATTTAGCATGAATAAGAATAATTACGCATTGATCATGGCCGGCGGTGTTGGCAGCCGGTTTTGGCCGGTAAGCAGGACAGAGTTCCCAAAGCAATTCATTGACTTCTTTGGTATAGGAAAAACGTTGATTCAAAGTACTTACGAACGTTTTTTAAGAATATGTCCACCTGAAAATATATTTATTGTTACCAATGAGATCTATATTGATATCATTAAAGAACAGTTGCCCGATCTGAAAGAAAACCAGATTCTGGCAGAACCTATTATGAGAAATACAGCTCCTTGTATCTCTTATGGTTCAATGAAAATTGCAAGTCTGAATCCGAATGCCACTATTGTTGTTGCACCTTCGGATCACACCATAACTAATCAAGATGCTTTTGTAGCTGCAATTGAGCAGTCTTTAAAAGCAGCTTCAGAAAGTAACTGTTTGATCACACTTGGTATTAAACCAAGCAGACCTGACACTGGCTATGGTTATATTCAATATGTAGAAAACACATTAAAAACGGATGATCAGATTCATAAGGTTAAAATATTTACTGAAAAACCGAACATAGACCTTGCTAAATCTTTTGTACAAAGTGGCGATTTCCTATGGAACGCCGGGATATTTATCTGGTCTGCGAAATCTATAAATGAAGCTTTCCATAAACATCTTCCCGATATGCATGAAATATTTCTGCAGGGCCGGCCTCTGTATAACACGGAGAATGAAAAGAAATTTATCAGTGATGCATACCAACAATGCACAAACATTTCTATTGACTTTGCCATTATGGAGAAAGCTGATAATGTTTATGTGTTACCTGCAGAGTTTGGCTGGTCTGATCTAGGCACATGGGCTTCAATCTATGATATTGCTGAACATGATTATGTTGGTAATGCTGTTATCCCAGCTGAAAAAGTAATGATGTTCGATTCTTCAAACTGTATGGTTAATGTGCCTAAGGATAAATTGGTTATTCTGCAGGGATTACACGATTATATTGTTGTAGAATCAAATAACACCTTGCTGGTTTGTCCACGTTCTGAAGAACAATCAATTAAAAAGGTAGTTGCAGATGTAAAAGCTAAATTTGGTACAAAGTACATTTAGTATTTCATTTTAACTTCTACAAAAACATCCGGATCAGGGCAAACCTGTTCCGGATGTTTTTTTTAACTATTAAAACATTTCTATTTTTTACCATGAGTAAGTTTTTATACGGCATTGATTTTGGAACGACCAATTCTGCCCTATCTATTTTTGACAATGAGAAGAATGAAATTACGGCTACGATTATCGTACCCTCAATTCTGTATTTCCAAAGTGAACAAACTGCAGCAGAACCCTTAAAATATGTTGTTGGAAATGAAGCTATTGCAGCCTACTTAAATGATGGTATGAAAGGCCGTTTTATGAAATCCATTAAACGTATACTACCCCGAAGTAGTTTTATTGAAACCAGAATTCACCATAAAAGGTTGAATGCTTCAGATCTGGTTACCTTAATTTTAAAAGAGCTAAAAACAAGAGCAGATCAGATTACAGGAACTGATTGTAGAAAGGCGATTATTGGTAGACCTGTTTTTTTCGATGACGATAATGCCACAAAAGACGCATTGGCACAAAAAAGACTAAATAAAGCAGCAGAGAATGCTGGCTTTAATGAAGTCAGATTTCAGTTTGAACCAATTGGTGCTGCTTTTGCTTATGAGAAAACCATTAGTCAAAGGGAAAAAGTATTAGTAGCAGATTTGGGTGGTGGAACAACCGATTTCACTTATCTGGAATTGGACCCTGCTAAAATTGGCCATAAGGACCGAAGAAATGATATCATTGCAACAGGGGGGATTTATATTGGTGGTGACAGCTTTGATTCTGCTTTTATGTGGGAAAAGGGTACGCCTTATTTTGGAAAACATACTATGTATGAAGCCGCTCCCGGAAAAATGCTCAAAGTACCAGTTTCCTTGTTTTCCAATATTTGCTCATGGGAACAAATGAACTTTTTTAATGGGTTAAAAGTAAAAAATGACATGCAAACCTATTATCATTATTCCAAACAAGATAAAACCTTTAAAAACCTGATTACACTGACTGATAACAATCTTGGATATTCTGTTTTTCAAGCTATTGAACAAACCAAGATTGAGCTATCTACACAAGACAGCTCACAGTTTAGCTATTCGGAAATGGAAATAGAAATCAATGAAGAAATTTCTATTAAATCCTATGAAAATGTCATAGACAAGGATTTAACAAAAATCAGTCGTTATCTTGATTCGTTTTTAGCTGAACACAAAATCAATCAGGAAGAAATAAACAGCCTGTTTTTAACAGGTGGAACATCTATGGTACCAGCAGTAAAAAACTTATTTAAAACCAGGTTCCCGGATATTCCATTACATACAGGTGATGATTTTATGAGCGTCGCACAAGGATTGGCCTATAGCGGTTACTTATTTAACGAATTATAAAACACCTAAGATTTGTTAAGTCTTAAAAGGTCATCAGGCAAGCTTATTGTCGCTGTCTGATGGCCTCATATAAAATAACACCTGCAGATACAGACACATTAAGTGAACTGATCTCCCCTATCATAGGAATTTTAGCCAGGTGATTTGCCATACGCATAATCTCATTAGAAATTCCTTCATCCTCAGCTCCCATTACAATAGCAGTTGGCGCAGTATAATCTGGTGCGTAAATCAGGTCATTGGTTTTTTCCGTACAGGCCACAATCTGCAAACCACATTCCTGTAAATACAAGGCTATTTTATGTAGATTCTGATGTCTGCATACCGGAATACTAAACAAGGCACCTGCAGATGTCTTTATAGCATCAGCATTGATCTGTGCGGAATTTTTTGAAGGTACAATTAAGGCATGAACACCTGCACAAGCAGCTGTACGGGCGATAGCACCCATATTTCTTACATCAGTAACGCCATCAAGAATCAATACCAAAGGCACCTCTCCTTTTTCATAAATCATAGGAATAATATCTTCTATCTTCTGATAAGTGATCGCTGAAATTACTGCAATTACACCCTGATGATTCTTTAGGGACATGCGATTCAATTTTTCGATCGGCACATTATGAACTGGGATATCAGTATCTTTTAATAAGGCCTTTAGCTCCAAAATGATCCCGCCGGTAAGTCCGCGTTGTATATAAATGCTCTCTACTTCTTTTCCGGCATTAATAGCCTCTATCACAGCACGTATACCAAATACAAATTCGTTATTTTCTTTAGGTCTTGAAGGTCTTCGGGAATTTTCCATTAAAATAAAATTGAAACGCAAAAATAGGGATTCTTTTCCACATAGTTTTGTTAGCAAAAATCTAAAATTTGATAGGGCGACACTGTAATGCAGGTATTGAGGAATGTCTAAATGTGAGTAAACAATTAGCGAAAGGACTTATTTTTTGCATAATTTTGTAGGTATGAGTAACGATCACCAATCCCAAGGAAATGATAAGGCAAATTTCAGTGCAAGAAAAAACCGTTTAAGCAATACGATTAGTACTATGGGGAGAATACCTCCACAAGCTACTGATCTTGAAGAAGCTGTTTTGGGAGCATTGATGCTTGAAAAAGATGCATTATCAACTGTTATTGATATTCTTAAGCCCGAAATGTTTTACAATGAGGCACATAAGAAAATTTTCGAAGCAATCCAGGGACTATTCCAAAAATCAAAGCCGGTTGATATTTTGACGGTGACGTCTGAAATGCGTACACTGGGTTTACTGGAAATGATTGGCGGGGCTTATTACATCACCAACCTTACCAACAGGGTTGCCTCAGCAGCGAACATTGAGTACCATGCCAGGATAGTTTCTCAAAAATACATTCAAAGGGAATTGATTAGAATTTCATCAGAGATCATCACAAATGCTTATGAGGATACAACTGATATTTTCGATTTATTAGATCAGGCCGAGAAGGGTTTATTTGACATCGCGCAAAATAACCTACGTAGAGATACGCAGAAAATGGATGAGATTGTAAAGCAGTCGTTAGCTACATTAGAGGAATTACGTGGTAAGAGTGATGGTTTAACAGGTGTGCCTTCTGGTTTTACAGACCTTGACCGTATTACTGGTGGCTGGCAGCCATCAGATTTAGTTATTATTGCTGCACGTCCGGCAATGGGTAAGACTGCTTTCGTGTTAACATGTGCACGAAATGCTTCAGTACAATTCAACCGTCCAGCGGTAGTATTTTCTCTTGAGATGTCGTCCGTACAACTTGTAAATCGTTTGATTTCGGGGGAAGCGGAAATTGAACAAGAGAAGATCAGAAAAGGAAACTTACAGGAATGGGAATGGCAGCAATTACACAGTAAAATAGGTGGATTAACCGAAGCTCCTCTTTTAATTGATGATACGCCTGCACTTAACATCTTCGAGTTCAGAGCTAAATGCAGAAGACTTAAAGCACAATATGATATACAATTAATCATTATCGATTACTTACAGCTGATGCATGGTAAGGGTGAAGGACAAAGTGGTGGTGGAAACAGGGAGCAAGAGATTGGTAGTATTTCAAGAGCACTTAAATCTGTAGCAAAAGAATTAAATGTACCAGTTTTAGCTCTTTCGCAGTTAAGTCGTGCGGTAGAAAGTAGACCAGGTGTAAACGGAAAAAGACCAATGCTATCAGATTTACGTGAATCGGGATCTATTGAGCAGGATGCAGATATGGTACTCTTCTTATACAGACCTGAATACTATGGAATCACTGAAGATGAGCAAGGTCGTTCGCAGGCTGGTGTAGGTGAAGTAATTATTGCTAAGCACAGAAATGGTGAAACGGGTATTGTACCACTTCGCTTTATTGGTAAATATGTAAAATTTGTGGATCTAGAAGAGAGCTTCTCTGCGCCTACTTCATTCTCTATGGATAGCCCAAGTGCAGGAATGGCACCTTCACAAGATTTTGACAGACCAGCAGGAAATGTAATCATTAAACCTTCTCGTATGGACGATATGGGTGATGATGCTCCATTTTAAACTTTATAAGAAAGCTAAAAATTTAAAGAGACTATAAAAAGTAGCCCAGCAGTATTCCGGCTAGAACAATAAATGGAGTACTTATTTTGGTATAATTAAGAACCAGGAAAGTAATCACCATAATCACAATAGCCAGTGCATTTAAAGCAACAGGCATCAGCAATAAAATAAATGCTGCAATAATAAACCCTACACTCACCGCATTAATACCCGTTAAGGAGTATTTAATGCGTGTGATTTTTTTAAGGTCTTCCCAGAAAGGAACAATAAATAATACCAGGATTACTCCAGGTAAATTGATTCCTATAACACCAACCAAACCACCCAATATCTGTCCACTTATACCAAATCCAAAATTGCGCATACTCAATGCTCCCAGGTAACTGGTAAATGAAAATGTTGGGCCTGGCAATGCCTGCTGTAAGGCAAACCCTGATAAAAAACCTGAAGCACTAAGATATTGCTTCATTTGTACAAACTCTGTAAACATCAGCGGAACCAGAACCTGTCCCCCTCCAAAAATCACAATTCCATTACGGTAAAAATTCTCAAAAAGCCTGATGGGTAAGCTAAACGGTGATGTTCTGTTGATTATTGCCCCCATTAGCGCTAAGAGTAACAATACTCCAAAAAAATAGGTCAGCTTTTTAGGATTGATATTAGAGAATAAGTTAAGCCTGATTTTACTTTCTTCTACTGGAGTACCTATGGCTGATGAGATCATCCCTCCCATTAAAATAGCCAATGGAAATACATAAGCATTTCTCAAAACCAAGGTCGCAATTACTGCGGAGATGGCTAGAAAAATAGTTAACTGTGATACTAGAATTCTTTTGGCCAGATTAAAAGCTCCATACGCTACAATACCCAGTGCAATAGGCTCTACATATTTAAGAATATCTTCAAATTTCCCTTTTTGATCCAGCTTTGCAAAACTAATTGCAGCAAATGTCATAATTGCTGCAGAAGGTAAAATCCAGATCAGAAAAGTGATAATAGAAAGCTTTAATCCACCCACCTTATAAGCAATACCTACAAGTGTTTGTGTTGATGCCGGCCCAGGCAAAACTTGTGCAAGGGCATTTAGTTCCAATAACTCTTCTTCAGAAACAAAGGCTACATTTTTAACAAAATATTTGAGCAAAAGCGCCAGATGTGCCTGTGCCCCACCAAAAGCTGTAAAAGTAAACAGCGTTACATTTCTGATAAACAACAATTGCCTTTTGCTCACCTGTTTCAGAAATTAATCATCTTCATAATCTAAACCAGCCGCAGAATTATAGGCTCCCTGAAGTTCAGAAAAAGCATGCATATCCCTTTTAGCTCTTGCTGCAAGCATCCCTTTCTGATATATCTCTAATGCAGTATCTGTTTGATCTAATTTCTGATAAAGTTTTCCCAGATGGTAATAAGTCCCCACATAATCTGGATGCTCATTTATCAACTTTAAGTAATATTCCAGCGCTTTTTCTGTATCATTTGAACTGTTGTACTCTGTAGCTAGCGCATATAATACAAAAGGATCATTGGGATCACTTTCTAAAAACTCTAATAACTTTATTAATCGGGTACTTTGCATTTTAATTCCCTGCTTTTTTAATTAGATTTGCAAAAAGACATTTAGAAGTTTTAAGGACTTCTTTAACCTTTAACAATCAAATATATTAATTCTATGAGCCCATTTTTGGGTTGAACACTAAAAATCAATATGTGATCCTATGAAAATATTAGTTTGTATCAGTAACGTGCCCGACACGACGACAAAAATAACTTTTACCAACGATAATACACAATTCAATACTGCAGGTGTACAATTTATTGTAAATCCTTATGATGAGATTGCGTTATCAAGGGCGATTGAGCTTTGCGAGGGTGGCAAAGGTACCGTTACAGTAATCAATGTAGGTGAGAGTATTACCGATCCTACTATCAGAAAAGCTTTAGCAATTGGAGCCGACGATGCAGTTAGAATCAATGCCGCACCAAGAGATGCTTATTTTACAGCTTACCAGATCGCTGAGTACGCGAAGAGCAATGATTTCGACATGATCCTTTGCGGACGTGAATCAATTGACTACAATGGTTCGCAAGTAGCTGCAATGGTTGGTGAATTTTTAGACATCCCATCAATATCTATCATCAAGAAATTAGATTATGATGGAACAACAGCAACTATAGAGCGTGAAATTGAGGGTGGTAAAGAAGTAATTTCAGTAACAGGCAAATTCATAGCAAGTTGTGCTGAAGGAACTGCAGAACCTAAAATCCCTAATATGAGAGGAATTATGTCTGCACGCACTAAACCACTTCAGGTAGTTGAAGCTAAAGATATTGCGCAGCTAAGTAAAGTACAGCAATTTGAAACACCTCCACCACGTGGGGCAGTTAAATTAGTACCAGCAGAAGAAACTGCTAAATTAATCGATCTGTTACACCAGGAGGCAAAAGTAATCTAAACTTCAGTTTCAAATTTTAAATCATTTAATAAAGATCTTATGTCAGTTTTAGTATATGTAGAACAAGTTGATGGTAAATTTAAGAAATCAGTTTTTGAGGCGGTTTCCTATGCAAAAGCCATTGCAGATAAACAAAGTAGTAACCTAACAGCCATTTCTATTGGCAATGTAAATGAAGCTGAACTTAAGGAATTAGGTAAATATGGCGCTTCAAAGATTTTAAATGTTTCTAATGATCAGTTAAAAAACTTTGTAAACCAGGCTTATGCAGCAGTAATAGCTGAAGCAGCTAAAAAAGAAAGCACAGATGTTGTTGTATTATCTAACTCATTCTCTGGAAAAGGATTAGCACCGCGTATTGCAGTAAAACTTGAGGCTGGATTAGTTGATGGCGCTGTTGAGCTACCTAACTTTGATGGTGGAAAATTCCAGGTAAAGAAAACTGCTTTCTCTGGAAAAGCTTTTGCGGTTACAGAGCTGACTTCAGCAATAAAAGTAATTGCGCTTAATCCTAATGCATTTGGCACTAAAGAAAATGCTACTGATGCAACA
Organism: Pedobacter hiemivivus; assembly: GCA_040393085.1. Classification (GTDB taxonomy): domain Bacteria; phylum Bacteroidota; class Bacteroidia; order Sphingobacteriales; family Sphingobacteriaceae; genus Pedobacter; species Pedobacter hiemivivus_A. Next base: position 24,741 of record JBEBUV010000015.1, read on the forward strand.
GTTGAAGTTTTCAATCCTGAAGTAAAATCTACGGATCTTGTTGCTATTGTAAAAGAAGTAGTTAGAGCTACAAATAAAGTATCACTACCAGATGCAGAACTTGTTGTTTCTGCAGGAAGAGGCCTTAAAGGCCCTGAAAACTGGGGAATGATAGAAGAGTTAGCTGATCTGCTTGGCGCAGCTACAGCATGCTCTAAGCCAGTTTCAGATGCAGACTGGAGGCCACATTCAGAGCACGTAGGACAAACTGGCATTGCCATCAGTCCAAATTTGTATATTGCCATTGGTATTTCAGGAGCTATCCAGCATTTAGCAGGAGTTAGTTCTTCAAAAGTAATTGTAGTTATCAATAAAGATCCTGAAGCTCCTTTCTTTAAAGTAGCTGATTATGGAATTGTTGGCGATGCATTTGAAGTAGTACCAAAATTAATTGAAGCATTAAAAGCACATAAAGGGTAATATTTGTCATTCTGAGTTTGCCGAAAGCACTATAAAACTTCGACAAACTCAACATGACATTTCAACAAAATGAAGAAAGTAAAACTAGACATCGTTGGTTTATCTTATAGCCAAACCCAATCCGGAGCTTATGCTCTTGTACTTGGAGAAGTAAATGGTAGAAGACGTTTGCCAATTATAATTGGTGCGTTTGAAGCACAAGCTATTGCTATAGAGATAGAAAAAATGACCCCAAGCAGGCCATTAACCCACGACCTATTTAAGACCTTTGCACAGATCTATAACATTGAAATTCAAGAAGTTTTAATATACAACTTAGTTGAGGGCGTATTTTACGCTAAATTGATCTGTACCGATGGCAAAACCATACACGAAATTGACGCTCGCACTTCTGATGCCATCGCATTAGCTGTTCGTTTCAATGCCGCTATTTATACCTATGAATTCATTCTATCTTCAGCTGGTATTGTAATAGAAGGAAATGATTTCCTATTCCTGGAGAATATGGATACACTTCCAAAGGAAAAAGGAGCTGAAGACCTCTCCTCTATCCCATCTTCTAGTTACAAATCATTAAGTATAGAAGAGTTAAATCAAAAGCTTCAAGAGGCAATTGCTGAAGAAGCTTATGAGAAAGCTGCCCGTATACGTGACGAACTAAATAAAAGAAATAATGAACGTTAAGTTTCGCTTAACCCTGATGAGTTTTTTACAATTCTTCGTTTGGGGTGCATGGCTAATCACTATAGCCAATTACTGGTTCGGTACTAAACAATGGGATGGCACTCAATTCGGGGCCATTTTCGCTACCATGGGTTTCGCTTCTCTCATCATGCCAACGCTAACCGGTATCATTGCAGATAAGTGGGTAAATGCAGAAGTCCTTTATGGTATTCTGCATATTTTATATGCAGGAGTATTATTTTATCTTCCACAAGTAGACAGCCCCAATAGCTTTTTCTGGGTCATGCTACTGGCCATGTGTTTTTACATGCCAACCATTTCATTAAGCAATTCCATTTCCTATACCACCTTAAAATCAGGGTCGTTTGATGTGATAAAGGACTTTCCACCAATTAGGGTGTGGGGTACTATCGGCTTTATTGTAGCGATGTGGACAACCAACTTAACAGGAAATAAAGCTACTGCCTATCAATTCTATATTGCTGGCACTGCAGCATTTGCATTAGGCATATATGCCTTTACACTACCTAAATGTCCACCACAAGGAATTAAAGGAGAGAAAAAATCTTTTGCACAGGCCTTAGGTCTGGAGGCTTTTAAGTTATTTGCTAACTATAAGATGGCTTTGTTCTTCATCTTCTCCATGTTTTTAGGCGGTGCACTTCAATTGACAAATGCTTATGGCGATGTGTTCCTTGATGAATTCAAACTGTTTCCTGTTTACGCAGAATCGTTTGTAATCCGGTACTCTACCATCATTATGTCGATTTCTCAGGTATCTGAAACCTTATTTATTCTGGCTATACCATTCTTTTTAAAACGTTATGGTATTAAAAAAGTGATTGTAATTTCAATGTTTGCATGGGTATTACGTTTCGGATTCTTTGCATATGGAGATCCGGCAGGTAATTTATGGATGATCGTAATGTCTTGCATAGTATATGGAATGGCTTTCGATTTCTTCAATATTTCAGGCTCTCTTTTCGTAGAAACTTCCACTACTGCCAAAACCCGTTCATCAGCACAGGGAATGTTTATGATGATGACCAATGGATTCGGAGCAGTTTTTGGCAGCCTGGTATCAGGATGGATGATTGATAAGTATTTCACTAAACATTATAATGATATTCAATCATTAGCAGCAATTACAAATACAGAACCTACAAACGAGCATTTGCTTACCTTTTTAAAGAACAAAGGTATTAGTGTATTAACTAATGGCGATTTAAGCCGAGCTTTGGATGTGAAAGATTGGCATCATATATGGCTTTCTTTCACTGTTTATGCATTAATTATTACTTTAGCATTTGCTATTATGTTTAAACATAAACACAGTATCGCAGAAGAAAAAGTTATTGAACAGAAACTAGGTCATTAAAACATATTATTTTACGCCTAATAATTTAAAGCTAAAAAAACCCCGTTCAGTTAAATTGAACGGGGTTTTTCTTTTTTATATGAATCAGAATATTTCCTGTTTTATAGAATATTATCTGTCTTTAATTGGAGTAAACTTTCTATCGGTATGACCTACATAAATCTGACGTGGGCGACCAATTGGTTCTTTATTCTCGTGCATTTCTTTCCATTGTGCAATCCACCCTGGTAAACGTCCCAATGCAAATAATACTGTGAACATATCCGTTGGGAAACCTAAAGCTCTGTAAATAATACCTGAATAGAAATCAACATTAGGATACAACTTACGTTCAACAAAATAAGAATCATTTAATGCTGCTTCTTCTAACTTTTTAGCAATTTCTAAAACAGGATCATCAATACCTAATTTCTCTAAGATATCGTCACATGCTTTCTTAATGATTTTAGCTCTTGGATCAAAGTTCTTATAAACTCTATGCCCAAAGCCCATCATACGGAAAGGATCGTTTTTATCTTTAGCTTTATTAATCCATTTTTCAGTATCACCACCATCTTCTTTAATCAATTCAAGCATTTCGATAACAGCCTGGTTTGCACCACCATGAAGCGGGCCCCATAAAGCATCTATACCTGCAGATACGGAAGCATATAAGTTACAATCAGATGATCCTACCATTCTTACTGTAGAAGCTGAGCAGTTTTGCTCATGATCAGCATGTAGAATCAATAAAGTATTCATGGCACTAACTACTACAGGATCAATTTCAATTTCTTCGGTACGTTGACCAAAGATCATGTTTAGGAAATTGCTCACATAGTCGTACTTATTTTTAGGATAAATAAGAGGGTGACCTAAAGATTTTTTATAAATGAAAGAAACTATAGTTGGGAATTTGGCCAATAATTTAATCATCGTCAGATCCATAGATTCCGCTGATGAATTAGCTTTTAATGATTCAGGATAAAATGTGGATAAAGAACAAACCAAAGAAGACAACTGAGCCATTGGATGTGATTTTGAGGGGTAACCATCCAAAAACTTTTTCATATCCTCATGAATCAGCGTATGTCTGCTAATCTGCGTCTGAAAATCTTTCAACTGATCTTCCTTTGGCAAGTCGCCATATATTAATAAATATGCTACTTCTAAGAATGTTGATTTTTCTGCCAGTTCTTCAATTGGATATCCACGGTATTTTAAAACACCCAGTTCACCATCTAAAAATGTTATTGCACTCTTTGTTGAGCCCGTATTTTTGTATCCAAAGTCTAAAGTGATATGACCTGTTAAATCTCTAAGTTTAGAAATATCAATAGCTTTCTCTCCCTCGGTACCTGTAATAACTGGGAATTCATACACTTTTCCATCAATCTTAATTTCTGCAATATCTGACATATATATTCTTAAATTTATAAAAACAAACTTAACCAATCCATTCCAATTGGCTTTTAGCTTCCTATAACAAAGCTGTTAAATTATTATTAATAATGGGTCAACGCCAGGTAAATTACATGGCAGTTTTTATGGTTTCTAAAACGCGACCACATTCCATCATTTCATCACCATAATAAGGATTTTGTATTTTCTGCTCACTAGATAACCAATCTCCCCCATCTCCATTGTTAGCCATTGGACAATGTTGTATAAAAATTGACCCTTTCACCAAGTCTGCGTGCTTAAATAAAGCTATCACATCAGCACTTAATGAAGTGAACTCTTTACGTTGTGTTGCAATATCAGCTGCTGTAGCAATTTTACCTGCAATCAAAGCTGTGTTTTCACATCCTTTATAACCAGCCAAATCTACTTTAAGCAAATCCGCCGCTTTTTGTGCATCCTCAAATTTTGTCGCCACTAAGGCATCTTTTAAAACTAAATAGCTATTATAAATTGCCTGAACTTTAGCTTCTTTTAATTCTACATTATTAGCCTCTGTTGTGGCTACCTCTGAACTTATTGTATCTGAATTCCCTGCTACTTTCTTTTCCGTACTTGTGCAAGAAACTACCCCTGCCATTAGTATTACTGCCAGATATTTTCTCATGTTTTGTTTTTTTGGTTAAAATACCATTTTAATTTTAAATAAATAAGAAAGCTCCTGAAAAAATCAGGAGCTTTCCATAATTCACAGTAAAATAGAGTTATAATTTAAACCCATAAGCAATACGTAGTGCAACCTGCCCTACTGTTCCACCATCTACAGGCACCCCTTCGTATTTAATTCCAAGATCCAGGCCACTGCTCCAGGAGTATCCAAGTGCAGGTGCATATACGAAATGTGTTCCTGAGTTTTCTGTTACTCCAAAAGCAGCACCAACTTCTGCTAAAGCATAGGGACCAGAGCCAGTTTCATCTAAAAACACCTTAACTCCAGTTTTCAATGGAATATAGCCGTAATCACTAACCTTAATGTTATTGGTCAGATCCTTTCCCATAAAGTGAGTATAACCCGCTGTTACCGGAATAGACACCTGCTTAGATACATCAAATTGCAATCGTGCATCAGCACCGAGCGCAAAGTTGTATCCATCATTGGTAGGTATACCTAAATTCAAACCTACTCCTAGTTTTTGAGCATTTGCATTTGTAGTAAAAAACAATGCCACAACAGCTACTGCCGAGGCAATAAATTTGATAGTTTTATTCATTTATATAGTTTATATAATGTAAATCAGGATTATCCTAATTTACATACATGTTGCAAACCCTATGCCATACCTAAAATAAATCTAACGAAGTGTGTAAAAACGATTATAAAAAAAGGGCTCCTGAAAATCAGAAGCCCTTTTGTCAAATTTTATTTAAACTATTACAGTTTGAAGCTATAAGCTAAACGTAAAGCAAACTGACCGTTCTGAGGTCTGAATGTGTTTGAAGTTCTTTGTTGAGTAACGCCTTCATATCTAGCACCGATATCAAAACCACCAGCAGTTTGGTAACCTAAACCAGCTGAATAGATGAATGATTCTTTAGAATCTTTTTCAGTACCGAAACCGAAACCACCATCACCTGATAAATATAAACCACCAATTTGAGGATATACTTTAACACCAGCTTTTACCGGGATGAAGTTATAATCTTCGCCTTGACCATCTTTTGCTTTGAATGAAGTATAACCTCCAGTTGCAGTAAGTGCTAATTCTCTAGACAATTCAAATTGGAAACCTAGATCTGCACCATAAGCATATTCGAATGGAGATTTTTTAGTTGTAGTACCACCACTAATACCAATACCTAAACGTACACCTTTAGCATCTTCTCTTGTTTGTGCTTGAGTAGCTGTTGCAGTAAACATAAATAAACCTGCTGCAATAGCTAAAATTCCAGTAACTTTTTTCATTTTTTTAATTTCAATTATATAAAACTTATTTGTGTGTTATAAGTAGATATTTAATTATCGATAAATTATTAGTTCATCTAACTAAACAACCACTTACTACTCCCATTTACAAAACGTATGCCACATTTTATAACTGTCCAGTATTAATTTACAACACTAAAAATATTAAATGATTTATTTATTATTTCAAAAAACGGTCATACTCTTCAAAAATGCAGAATACAAATTTACAGCCTGACCCATTGGGTCAGTTTGGTCAATAGATTTTATCCAATGAATCTTAACTCCATCTTTTTCCATTTTTCTAAAAAAAGTCATCTGACGCTTTGCAAACTGACATATCGCTATTGTTAATTTTTCAACAAGTGTCTCATAATCAATTTCACCTGAAATATATGTTGCAACAAACTTATATTCAAGCCCATAGAACTGTAACATTTCTTTAGAAACACCTGAACTCATCAAGTGCTCCACCTCATTTACCAAGCCCTCCTTTAATCTTAACTCAAGTCTGTCGATGATCCTTTTCCTACGTAAACTAAGCTCAGATTCCAACCCAATAATGAAAGAATTAAAAGCGGGTCTTGCTACTTTTTCAAGCTCATGGTCAGTCAAATAGGAAGATACTTCTATTGCTCTGATGATTCTCTTACGAGAAGATAAATCTGCATGAGCCGTATATTTATGAGAGTATTTTGACAATATTCCCCTTAGTTCTTCCGTTTCAAGTTCAGCCAAAGATGTTCTTAATGTAGTATTTGGTGGAATGGCAGTGTATTCGTGTTCTTGTAAAACACTATGAATATACATCCCACTGCCACCACAGAGTATCGGCAGCGCCTTATTGTCAGTTATTTTTTCAAAAGCATCATAAAAATCTTCCTTAAATTCATTAACATTATAACTGTCGCCTGCATTTTTAATGTCTATTAAATGATACGGGATATATTTGCCATCTATAATATATTCATTAAGATCTTTCCCGGTACCAATATCCATTCCTTTAAACACCTGTCTGCTATCGGCACTAATAATTTCGCCATTAAAAACACTTGCCATGTTCACAGCCAGTTTTGTTTTACCTGAAGCTGTAGGCCCCAATATGATTAGAAGCGGCTTTTTATCAGTCATTACAATCTTAAGATTTATTCAAGTATAAAATATATTTGAGGTTTCCTGTATTAAATACCGGCGCAAATTCATCAGCGTCTAATGCTTCAATAAAAACCGTTTTATTCTCATCATCACTTTGTTTTGCGGATATGGGTAAACGATGAGGAAAATATCTAATCAGCTCTTTCCTTTGCAACCATATATTAGCCGGAGGGGTAGTTTCAACAAGTTTAAAACCCGACAATTCATAAGCATTACCTAGCGACCAATCACGATCGGCATAACTCATCACGTCATCTGGCTCAATTAATTTGATAAAGTGCTTCAATAATTTTGTAAAGCCCCCAGTCACTGTAAAACCCATCAACGTAGCAAAACGAATCAGTTCGACCGACCTATAACTCTCAGAAACTCCTTTCATCCACCTCACATTACTGAAACAGGCCACAGCTACGATTTGTCCGTCAATATTAAGTGCATATTTATATCGTGCTTTAGCCGATGCCTGAATATGGTTTTTAATTAAAAAATCGTCTGCTTGTTTTTGATCGATTACAGAAATAAGGCCTTTGCGAGCATGCAGACTTTTATTTAATCCTAGAATAGATTTAAACCTACCTAAAACCTGCTCCTTTCTACACAACCAAATATCTTCCCAAAGATGTACTAAAACAATATTTCTAAGCTGATATTCCGACTGTAAATCAATCAATTCCTGAGCGACATAATCATTATCTAAGGGGATTAAATTAATGACCAGCCTATCATTGCATAGTATCAGATCATACTTATCATATATTTCTGGACTTGCAACAATTTCATTATCCTGAAGGGCAATCCAAACACTGTTTTGCCATATTAAACCTATACCCAACCTTTTTCCTTATATAATCTAAAACCTTCTGCCAATGCACTTTCTATACTTGCCAACAATGCATCATCCAGCTTTTTGATATGAAAACAAGATTTTCCTTTTAACAGTTTCAATAAAGCGGGATCAATGATCGCTTTCATTTTTTCAGGCTCAGCATAAATGGGCATAAAATAGAATCCAACATGACCTTTATGAATCATTGCTGCTGCAAAATAAACCTCAGTTCTATCTTTCCTAGCAAAAAAAACTTCTTCATCACTCCAAAGATCATAAGTTGATTCACTGTTTATCCTATTGCTAAATCCCTCTACAGTGTAGGCTTGCAGGACCGCTCTTATTGTTTGGAATATTTCTATGAAATCTGTTTTCATTATCGTAAAGATAAATTTTATTTAGATAACACCTTAGATGTCATATTGTTTACGTGCCATAATCGAGCCACCATTCTTTTGATGGATAATATTCATCCAAAACAACAGCCTCACCCAATAAAGGAGTCGTAATTTTAAAATCATCAGTTTTGGCTTGTTTTACTACCCTAATAACAGGCTCATCCCAACTGTGCATAGCCAAAGCAAACTTCCCCCAATGTACAGGAAGTAAAACTTTTGCATTCAAATCTTTAGCTGCCTGAACTGTCTGCTCTGGAAACATATGGATTAATGGCCAATACGTATTATACTGACCACATTCTAAGATAGCCAAATCAAATGGACCATATTGCTCACCTACCTGTTTAAAATGAGTATCATAACCAGAATCGCCACCTAAATACAACTTATGACTCGCTCCCTGTAATACAAAGGCCGACCATACTGTCTGATTTCTTTTAAAGCCTCTTCCCGTAAAATGACGTGCAGGAGTGGTAATAAACTTCAAGCCATTTGCAGTAACATTTTCTCCCCATGCCAATTCTACAATTTTATCTGCAGGTACTCCCCAGCGCTCCAAATGTGCCCCAGCACCTAAAGAAGTAATAAAGAGTTTAGTTTTACTTTTTAGCTTTAAAACAGTTTGATAATCCATATGATCATAGTGGTCATGTGTAATCAATACAATATCCAAATAAGGGAAATCTTCCACTTTTATCATATCTGTACCTTTAAAATTACGTGTTCCAATGAATGAGAATGGCGATGGACGTTCACTAAACACAGGATCTACCAAAACCTTTACTCCATCAATCTGCAAGTAATAAGAAGAATGTCCAAACCAGGTCAGCCTGGTTTTATCAGTTGCCCGAAAATCGGGGGTCACATGGGGAAGTTCTTTTTTTGGTGAACTACGTTCATTTCCCTTGATCATCCCTGTAAACATATCCCAATAACTTACACTATCAGGTTTCATCGGGGTTGGCGAGAGGTTTTCAAGTGTACCATCTGACATATAGTTACTCAGCTTCTTTAGCCTTTCAAGTCTTGCACCTTTAGCAGCAGCCCCAAATACAGGTAAATTCAGCACCCATACTGTTGCCAATGCAAGTACTACAATAATGACCAAAATGGAATACATAAATTTCTTCATTTACAATTATTAATCTGCCTTTGTTTCATTTACAACTGCTGGTGGCGGTGGCGGCGCCAATTTCGCAGCCAAAGTATTTCCTGACAACAAAAGCTCATTGGTAATGGCGGTTGTATATTCGGCAATCTCTGCCTTAAAATCAACCACCGAAGCCCCAGAGCGTATTTCTTCCAACCTTTTTTCCCATTGACCAGTTAATTCAGCCTGTGCAATTTTTTGATCTTTTACTACGTCATATACCGCCAAGCCTTTAGTTGTAGGTACCAGATTACGCTTTTCCCTTGATATATATTCCCTGTTAATTAAGGTCTCTATAATCGAGGCTCTGGTTGCAGGTGTACCCAACCCACTATCTTTCATGGCATACCTTAGCTCTTCATCTTCAATATCCTTACCCGAAGTCTCAAGAGCCTTTAATAAAGACGCCTCATTATACATCGGCTTAGGCTTGGTTTGTTTTTCTAACAAAGCCTTATTACTAATTGGCAGCTCCTCGCCTTTTTTAACCTTTGGCAATGCCGGGTTATCCTCGTCTTTCTTTTCTTCGTCAGACTCATTAAATACCGACCTCCATCCAGCTGAACGAATAACTGTGCCATTTGCGACAAATAAAGATCCCGATTCAACAGATATTTTAGTGATCTCTTTAACACATTCCTGATGAAAAGCTTCAAGCATCCTGCCGACCACCATATCGTAAATCGCCTGCTGATCGCTACTTAAATGATAGGGAGTTTCACCAGTTGGTAAAACAGCATGGTGATCTGTCACTTTCTTAGCATTAACACTCCTTTTATTTAGTGGAATAGTTTGCAAAAACTCTGCTTGTTTGCCAAAATCCTTATGTGATTTTAATTTATCAATCAAAGCTGGCACACCTGCAAATACATCATCACCAATGTATCTACTTCCGGTACGCGGATAAGTAACCAGTTTACTTTCATACAAAGTTTGTAACAGGCCTAGTGTTTGATCAGCTGTATAACCTTTACGCTTATTGCCCTCCTGCTGTAAGCTACTTAAATCATGCAATAATGGAGGTGGCTCTTTCCTTGGTTTCGCTTCAACGCTAATAATCTTACCACCATTTGGAAATCCTGATGCAACATCTTCAATCTTGGCTAGTAGCGCTTCCGCATCTTCCTTTTTGTCGAAATTATTGACCGACATAGCTCTAAATAGCTGCCCGTCTTTATCTACCTGTATAGCTAGTTGATAATACGCTTGTGGGACAAAGTTTTTAATCTCCAGATACCTCGAACAAATCATTGCTAAAGTGGGGGTCTGCACTCTGCCTAATGATAAAACTGAGCGATTCCCAGCGGAAATACTCAATGCCTGTGTAGCATTCATACCTACCAGCCAGTCAGACTCCGACCGCATATGTGCAGAATTAAACAAGGTATCGTAATCAGTTCCAGGTTTCAGGTTTCTAAATCCTTCTTTAATTGCCTCATCAGTTTGCGAAGAAATCCAGAGTCTACGGAAAGGTTTTTTACATTTTAAGAAGTAGTAGATATATCGGAAAATGAGTTCACCTTCCCTCCCGGCATCCGTTGCTACTATAATTTCTTCTGCCTCATCAAATAACTTTTTGATGATATCAAGTTGTTTACGCACGCCTGGATCTTCAACCATGCCATCCTTGGTTTTAATTTTCCGGATTGCCAGTTTAAATTTCTTTGGTAACATCGGTAAATGTTGCCTGCGCCAGCCAATAAAGCCATAATCCTGTGGTGGAGCAAGTTGTAATAAATGTCCAAACGCCCAGGTAAAAGAATAACCTTTTCCCTCAATATAGCCGTCTTTTTTAGTTGTAGCACCAAAAACCTTAGCCAATTCACGCCCCACCGAAGGTTTCTCTGCAATAACAATCTTCATAATTATTCAAAAATATCTAAACCAATCTTAAAAGTATTACAATGTGCATCAACAATATCTTTAATGTTTGGCGAATAACCGCCTCCCATACTTACTTGAACAGGTAAATGATTGTCTTTACAAAACTGTAACACCATCTTATCTCTCTCTTTACACCCCTCCTTGCTCATGGCAAGTTTACCCAGTTTATCACTTTCCAATACATCAACGCCCGATAAATAGAATACAAAATCAGGCTTGTGTTTTAAAAGCGATGGCAGTGTTTCCTTTAATTTATGCAAATACAATTGATCTGTCAATCCATCTTCCAATGGGATATCCAGATCAGAACGTTCCTTTCTAAATGGAAAATTCTTATCACCATGCATAGAAAAAGTAAACACACGCTGTTCACTATAAAAAATCTCGGCTGTACCATTGCCTTGATGAACATCTAAATCTATCATTAAAATACGGCTCGCTAAATTATTCTTTAACAAATAGTTTGCTGCTATAGCCTGATCATTTAACAAGCAAAAACCCTCGCCCCAATTGCTCCCTGCATGATGCGTACCGCCAGCAACATTAAAAGCAATACCATATTTCAATGCGTACAAAGCTCCCTCAACTGTTCCTTTTGCTATTCTAAGCTCACGCTCAAGCAATTGTGCATTTAAAGAAAAACCAATTCTTCGTTGCTCTTTAGCCGGAAGTGTAAGCATTTTAAGCTCATTCCAGTATTCCTTTTGATGCGATAACAATACCACATCCTCTTCCACTGGTTCCGGAGCAAACAAATTCTTTTCCGTAATTACCCCCTCATGAAGTAATTGCTCAGGAATCAGTTCATACTTCAACATCGGAAAACGATGTCCTTCTGGTAAAGGGTGTGCATACAATGGATGCCAGGCTATCTTAACCATCTTTTTGATGTTTATGATGCAAGCATCTTTCTGCTAATTTCAAGCAATAAAGCACCTGTAGTAAATACATCTTCAAAAGAATTATACAACGGAACCGGACTAATCCTAATCACATTAGGTTCGCGCCAATCGCCCAATATATTATTGGCCACTAATTCCTGAAACACCTCTTTTCCCTTTTCTTTAGCGATGATAGAAACCTGTGCCCCACGATCTTCCGCTATAAATGGTGTTATAATTTTATATTGCTCATCGCCTAGTGCCTTATTCACTTCGTTGATAATGAAAAACAAATAGGCAGTTAAACTTTTACTTTTCTCTCTTAATGGCGCTATGAATCCAGCTTTCTCGAAGCTTTGTAATGCGGCATAGTACAGAGCCATTGGCATCACCTGAGTACAACTCACCTGCCATCCGTCGGCACCATTTTCCGGCACAAAGCCTTTCTCCATTTTAAAGCGCTGCTGTTCCTGATACCCCCACCAACCGGCGAAGCGGTTCAATGTATTATCAGAAAAATGCCTTTCATGTACAAAAATACCACTAATACCTCCAGGACCAGAGTTTTGATATTTGTAAGAACACCAGCAAGCAAAGTCGACACCCCAATCATGCAGCTTTAAAGGTACATTTCCCGCAGCATGAGCCAAATCAAAGCCCACTACAGCACCTGCAGCGTGTCCTGATTTAGTAATTACCTCCATATCAAACCATTGCCCTGTAAAGTAATTTACACCGCCAAATAGAACCAGTGCAATTTCATTTCCATTCTCTGCAATAGCATTTGTAATATCTTCAGTCCTTAAAGTATATTCACCTTGTCTTGGTGCAACTTCAATAATGGCCGTTGATGGATCATAACCATGAAAACGGACCTGACTTTCAATAGCATATTGATCTGATGGAAAGGCTCCTGCCTCCATAATAATCTTAAATCTATCGGCTTTTGGTTTATAAAAACTAACCATCAGCAAATGAAGGTTTACAGTTAATGTATTCATCGGACTAACCTCAGCTGCGCTTGCGCCAACCAATGGTGCCATCAATTTCTTTAATTCCTTATGATAAAACATCCAAGGTGTTTCACCTTCAAACCAACCCTCAACAGCAAGGTTCTCCCAGTTATTTAACTGCTCATTTAAAACCTCACGTGCAGCTTTAGGTTGAAGCCCTAAAGAATTGCCGCATAAGTAAATAAATGGCTTATTATTTTGTTGAGGAAATAAAAAATCTTGTCTTAATTCACGCAGAGGATCTGATTGATCCAGCGACTGTGCGAATGCTAAAGTGTTTTCAAAATTCATTGTTTCAAATATCTACAAAAACAGGGATAAATTAATCCAGGTAATCATTTTGTTATCCACAACCAGGGCTAAACACTGACTACAAGGCCTATAGGTATCAACAACAATGAATAATCAGGTATTGGGCTTACTTACAAACTTGTTTCCTTTGATATAATATCGCCAGGGTAATAAAGCATGATCTCCGGCATAATCTACCCCTACTCTCGGGACAGCAACAATATCTTCAGGTATCACCATTAGCCCTTTGTCTTCAATCCATATTTCATCTCCACACAGATCTTTGGCATTCAATCTTTTATCAATTCCCATTGCTTTAGCCAATGCTCCAGGGCCAGCGGTAAGCGCAGGTTTTAAAACAGGTTTGTTTCTTCTGTGCAACATGATATCCAAACCGGCTACTGGTTCCAGTCCCCTAATCAAAACAGCGTGTGGTGTCCCTTTAGACGCTGTAACCACGTTAAACAGGTGATGGATTCCATAACATAGATAAACGTAGGACATACCACCTTCCTCGTACATGATTTTAGTACGATCAGTAAACCTGCCGCCATAAGCATGAGAAGCTTTATCTTCTACACCATTATACGCTTCAGTTTCCACAATTGTCCCAGTGGTAAGCACACCGTCGACAAACGTACACAACTGCTTACCCAGCAATTGTATGGCTAACTGGTTAACATCTGTATGCTGATAAAAAGAATAGGGTAATTTAGACATTTAGCAGATTAACTATCTTCTTTAGATATTTAGCATCAACATCATCAAAATGAGATAGATATTCGCTATCTACATCTAATACTCCTATGATCTCATTTCCTTTATATAAGGGTAAAACGATTTCAGATCTTGAAGCAGAAGCACAGGCAATATGGCCTGGAAACAGGTCTACATCTGGTACAACCAACACTTCATTTTGTTTCCATGAGGCACCACAAACGCCTTTTCCCATTTTAATTCTTGTACAAGCTACAGGCCCTTGAAAAGGCCCTAAAACCAATTCTTCACCTTTAACCAGGTAAAAGCCTACCCAAAACCAATTAAATTGCTCTTTTAAAGCAGCCGCTACATTGGCAAGGTTTGCAATCAAATCGCTTTCTCCCTCCAGCAAAGCCGCAATCTGCGGAACAATTGACTGGTATTGAGCTTCTTTATCTATGTCTTTGTTTATAATTAAGTCCTCTGCCATGTTCACTAGTATCTATTTAATTTTTGTTTTCAAAAGCTCGCAAGCTTGATTCATTGCTATTTGTAAACGCTATGCTTATGATGATTTTATTAATTGAATTACAAAAATACAAAACACATTTGATGGTTCATTTTTATTAACGCAAGAGAGCCTAAATCTAATGATTCAGGCTCTCTTTTTATATTTATCTTTTTAAATACCCTATTGGACAAATTCAATATGTTGTACCAAATAAGCCTTTCCAAAGTTAGCAGGATCATGTATTACGGTTGCCTTTATAGACCTCCATTTAAGTGGAGTCACCTGTTTATTCTCTTTCCAGTTATTATATATATCTAATTTGTGTTGCCAAATTTCATCCAATTGATCTTTCACGGTCTGATTGGCATAGTTTAAATCTAGTTTACCTTCAATATATCCGTATTGATCATCCGTTTTACCCATAGCAATAAATGGGCCTCCTGGGATGTACGATTTAATCAACAAGATATCAAAGGGCTCATTTCCCTGGTATCTTTCTTCACTAATTACTTTTACAAAGTTAAACCACCTGTCTGACGCATCCTGTGGCGGATTAAGGTCAATATTGAACTTGGCTTTAACACGATAAGTATATCCTGGTTTTCTGTCAGGAAACCCGTGCAATGACATACCTGCAGATTCATTTTGAGGCAAAATCGTTAAATAATCACTCGTTGATTCATAACGATGATCAACCAAAAGCTCAACTTCTTGTCCGTTTTTAAGTTTGTGAGGCCCATATACTTCTTCTTTTTTACAGGCAGAAAAAAAGACAATGGCTAAGAGAAAATAAAGATGCTTCATAGTTTTTGAATTAGTTTAAGATTTGGTTTGTTATATAAACGCAAACCAAACCTTAAACGCTACACCTTATTGTAATTATAGTTTATACAATCTGGTAAGCTTTTCAAAATCTCTTAGTAGTCCTAAAATGTCCTCTTTGAAGTTACCTCATCACGCATAGACTTTGCTTTTTCCATCCATTCTGGTGCTTTCTCTTTGATCTCATCAATCTTTGATCTACCCATCAAATCTTTTTTGGTCAAGTATCTCCATGCCTGGTATATAGCGACCCCGATTACTGCATTTTTTAAAAATCCCATTTTGCTTTTCTTTTTAGGTTATTGTAAAGAGAAAACAAGCTGATGATTAAAATGTTTTGCGATTCATAAAACGTCTGGACGATTAATCCATTACTGGATTATTCATGATCTCCAGCTTCGCAAATTTTTGCACTTCAATACTCGGATAACCAAAATCCTCAACTACCTTACCTAAAATCAAATAACAGCCTGCACCTCTAAAAGGATACAAAGGAGTACTATTTGGAAAATGTGTGGTATCAAAGAAATTGCCCTCAGCATCAAGAAATGTACCGAACCACATGTTCTTATTATTTTTAGTATGCACTGTTTTCTCGCAAACATATAGGCCTACCATTTTCACTATTCGTCCTATATTTTTAGTCAATTCATGAGCCAGAATTTCTCCCCGATATTCTGTTTTAAGCAGGTCGAACATGGATAGGCTGAGTGGAAAGCCCAGCAGTTCCAGCTCATGATAAGCATCTTCCAGCTTGGTATTAACTAGATCTGGCAAGCTATAGTGTTTTGTTTGTATATGAAATAACTCGGCATGACTGCTCGGTTTCACCTTATTTCCCAATAAAGTATGAACTTCCCACAACAATGTCTTTTTACTTTTTCCGGTAAAGCGTATAGCTCCGCAGCGAATCAAAATTATAGTTTGTTCCAGTCCAATCTCCGTACGTCTTACAAAATCTTCCAGATCCAGGTATTGCCCGTTCTGCTTGCGTTCCTCCGGAATCAGCTCTATAAACTTACTTTCCAGGCCTTGTAGTCCAATAAAACCCAGATAAGCATCAATTCCATTAATGGAGACCACTGCTTCACTCCTGTTTACACATGGCAAATGCACCTTTGCTCCGGCCTTTTTTAATTCATGCACGTATAACCATCGGGTATAAAAACCGCCATAATTGTTAAGTACACCAACCATAAACTCTATTGGATAATAGGTTTTCAGATACAGACTTTGGTAGCTTTCTACAGCAAAACTTGCCGAATGTGCTTTAGAAAAACTGTAACCGGCAAAGCTAGATACCTGTCGCCACACCTCATTGGTTACTTCTTCTGGCCTTCCCAATGACTTGGCGCCATCATGGAACTTCTCTACCAGCCGATCAAACTCAATTCTGGAGCGATATTTACCACTCATTCCTCTTCTTAAAATATCGGCATCTGTCCCGTCCATTCCACCGTAATAAATGCAGATCTTAATTACATCCTCCTGATATACCATTACGCCGAAAGTCTCTTTCAGCTGCTCTTCCATTACCGGATGCAGATACTGAACATTAGTTGGGTGATGAAAATTATAGATATAGGTTTTCATCATTCCTGACTGTGCAACCCCCGGTCGAATGATGGAACTAGCAGCAACCAGCGTCAAATAGTTATCGCAGGTTAGCTTGGTGAGTAATTGTCTCATCGCTGGCGATTCGATGTAAAAGCAGCCAATAGTATTTCCTGTTTTCAACCTGTTATTAAGATTAGGATCTTTCATGAACGTTTGTACCTGATGAATATCAAGTGTTTTTTGCTGATTTTGTTCTACCAGCTTCACTGCTTCTTTGATATGTCCAATTCCTCGTTGAGAAAGGATGTCATATTTATCGTAACCAATTGCTTCGGCTTCATACATATCCCATTGTACAGTAGGCATCCCTTTTGGCGGCAAATCCAGTGCTGTATAATAGGTAATTGGTTCTTCAGAGATCAGCACCCCACCAGCGTGAATACTCCTTTGATTGGGCATTTTGGCCATCAGGTTCTGTATGGCCAGGATCTTTTTAAAGGTATCGTTATCGCGGTTTACCGCAGACCGACCAGGGTCAGTAAAGCCATCAATTTCCGATTTTGGTAAGCCCATAACCTTACCGATCTCTCGAATTACCGAGCGGTCTTTAAAGGTCGACATAGTCCCCAGCAGTGCAGTATGCTCCTTTCCATAGCGTTTAAAAATATAATCCTGAACATCTTCCCGTTCATCCCAACTATAGTCGATATCAAAATCTGGTGCTGAAGATCGTTCCGCATTCAAAAACCTCTCGAAATACAAATCCAGTTCTATAGGGTCAACATCAGTAATTCTCAGGCAATAAGCTACAATGCTGTTGGCACCAGATCCCCTACCTACATGGTAATATCCCCGACGCATCGAATACTGAATAATATCATTGGTAATCAGAAAGTATGCACAGAAATTCATCTCCACAATCACTTTAAGCTCGTTCTTTATCCGTTTTAAAGCCTCCCTGTTTTTATTACCATATCTGTAAAGCATTCCCTCCATGGCCAGCTTTTCGAGCAAAGCCTTATCATCTTTTTTATTTCCGGTAAAGGTTTTTCTGTTGAGACTTATCTTTCCATCATCAGGGTAATCCATTACACAGCTATCCATCAGTTTACGGGTATTATCGAGGATAAAAGCATACCTGACAAATTTGGCTTCCAGCTCTCCAGGTTTAAGAAACATATCCGTTTCCCGGCATTTATCTTCCTTTTCTACCATGGTGAGCAAGGTATTCAGATCAATTCCTCTTAAATATTCATGCAAACGATAACCTATTTTATTAGCTACAAAAACAGGTTGTAAAACCAGTAGCTTATCCTGAGTATCTGTTAAATCTTTATTGTAGAGTTGAAACAATTCATCAAAACGGATGCCTATGTATTCATTGCTTTTCAATTTGGCTTTATACCCATATGGATACACAACATAAGCATGTTCAAACACGCGGGGCTGGTCGGGCAATTCCTTTTGCTGCAAGTTATGATCGCTCAGAAAATCATTCAGTTCCTTCATCCCCTCTCTATTTCTAGCGATCCCAATATAAAGCAGCTTTTTATCCCGTCTAAATTCCATCCCCCCAATAGGCTTAATTTTATTTTTACGGCACACTCTCATGAACTCCATTACTCCGGTAGAATTATTGATATCAGTGATCACCATTTGCGTAATCCCACGTGCCTGAGCTTCTTCTACCAGTGTTTCGATAGACATGGTGCCATAACGCAGACTATATTGAGAATGGACATTCAAATACATGACTATAATTTAATATCTAATACCGAGGCTCTGGTTACTGCATCTTGTCCGAAACGATTCCGAATTTTATCTAGTGCCTGTACCAGGCTATATTGCTCCTGTGACTCGCTGTACATATCGATCTGCTCAAATCCAGTAACCAGGTTAGACAGGCGGACGCCCACCAGTCTGAGCAGCATCCTGCGATTATACATCTTTTTAAAAAGATCTTTTGCAGTTTCGATTAATACACTATCCAACGAGGTATAGGCAATGGCAGCTTGCTTTGTTTCGGTTTCGAAGTTGGCATAACGGATGGTAAGGGTTACACATGCCGTCAGCTTTTTCTTTTCCCGAAGCTGGTAAGCGATATCCATCACCTGAGCGATGAGTAGATTATTAATCATTTCAATATCTATAGAATCGGCATGAAAAGTACATTGGGTGCCGATAGATTTCTGTTCGGTATAAGGAATAACTGGACTATTGTCTATTCCTTTTGCTTTTTGAAGCAGCATCAGGCCTGATTTACCTAATAAGAAGTTCATCTGGTCTGGGTGGATCTGTGATAAAGTAAAGATCTTTTTAATCCCCATATCACTCAGTTTCATGAATGTTTTTTCGCCTAGACCGGGGATTTTACGGATAGACAAGGGGTTCAGAAATGGTTGTACTTCAACCTGCTCTATTTTCTTCTCTCCGTCGGGTTTACATTCATTGGTTACCATTTTGGCAACAGTCTTGTTTACTGAAAGACCAAATGAAATGGGTAATGTTAGTTTTTTCATTATGGTTTCACGCAGTTCATGGGCATATTTCATTACGCCGTGAAAGCGGTCCATGCCTGTCATATCGATATAATGCTCATCAATACTGGCCTTTTCAAAAAGCGGTACTCTTTCTTTTATGATAGCAGTAATTTCATGTGACGCTTTTGAATACTCCTCCATATTACCTTTGATAAATATGGCATGTGGGCACAGCATTTTCGCCATACGTGAGGGCATAGCCGAATGAACACCGAACTTCCTCGCTTCATAACTACATGATGCTACGACGCCCCGATCTGATGTACCACCAATAATCACAGGCTTCCCTTTAAGATCTTTATTTTTCCGTACCTCACATGATACAAAAAAAGCATCCTGATCCATGTGAATAATATGCTTTCCCTCCGCCATGACGATAAATTTATTCCAAGACAAAGTTATGCTAATATTTTTAGTATTTAAACTAAATACCAAATAAATTAGCAACAACATATTGATTCAGATAATTAGAAAAAAGATGTTAATTGTCTATATTGTGGTTACAACAAATGACAAGCAATGCGGATAGTTCATGGTTTATGCTTTTTTTATCAAAAACTAATTATACCGGCATTAGCGATTTCAATTCTGCTATCGTTTTTCATGATAGAACATATTGATCTATATACAGGTATTGGAATTTCATTTATTTTTCTGACTCCTATATTCCATTATTTCACATACGATATTAGAAATCCCCATGAATATTATTTTTACCATAATTTAGGCCTTAGCAAATTGTTTCTATGGGTAAACACCATCATTAGTAGTTTAATCATTGGTTTCATACTTATCCTATTATGAGCAGATTACATGTAGATAGTGTTAGAAAACTGATTAGAGACAGACAGATTCTCAATGACATTTTCATCTCTTGTAAACCTGGGGAGATTATTGGTCTGTTAGGTAGAAATGGGTCAGGAAAATCTACAATGTTGAAGATTATTTTTGGGTCCTTGGGAGCTGACAATAAATTTGTGTCAATTGATGATAAGAAAATAAACTGGTTATATGACAACAGAGAACTTCTTCAGTATCTCCCCCAAGACAGCTTTTTACCTAATCATATTAAGATAAAAAATATCATTAACTGTTTTTGTAGCAAAGAAAATGCGGTTCTACTAATGGAAAACAACTTAGTGAAACCATTTTTACAAAATAAAATCAGACAGTTATCGGGTGGTGAAAGGCGGATCTTAGAGATTTTACTAATGGTCAATTCGAAAGCAAAATATCTATTACTTGATGAACCATTTAATGGTGTTTCTCCATTACATATTGAGATTGTAAAGGATCTTATTAAAAAGTACTCAAAAGATAAGGGCTTCATTATTACGGATCATGATTATAGGAATGTGTTGGATATTTCATCGCGGGTAATTTTAATGGATAATGGAAATACCAGAGTAATAAATGAGTTTAATGACTTGATTGATTTTGGGTATTTACCGGCAAGCTCCACGAGTATGATGAGTTAATTAATTATGGATAAAAAAGTAGAAATTGAAACATTACATTTGTTCCCTTTGTTGAACAAAATGCTTATTGAGTTATTAACCTCTCTGACCAATGAGGAATGGAATGCTCCAACGGTGGCAAAGCTTTGGAAAGTTAAGGATATTGGAGCACATCTACTAGATACCAATCTCAGAACACTATCCATTTCAAGGGATGGCTATATTGGCGAGCAACCTGAAAATATACATTCTTATCAGGATCTGGTGACTTTTCTCAACAATTTGAATATGTCCTGGACAAATGCAATGCGAAGGGTTAGTCCACAGATGTTAATCTCTCTTTTAGAGGACACAGGACAACAGTTATCACAGCATCTGGCTTCACTCTCTCCGTTTGAAGATGCGGTGTTTCCTGTTGCCTGGGCGGGACAGAAAACTTCAGCCAATTGGTTCAATACTGCCAGAGAATACACAGAGAAATTTTTACATCAACAGCAAATCAGGGATGCGGTAGGCAAACAAGGTATCATGACGAGGGAATTGTACTATCCGTTTATTGATATTTTCATGTATGCCTTGCCATATACTTTTAAGGATGTAGCAGCAAAGCCAGGCACTGTAGTTTCGTTAATTGTAAGCAGTGAAATTGGTGGACAATGGAATGTTTTGAAAACTGAAAACAACTGGGTTTTAAATAAGGAAACTGACTTAAAAGCAGATGCAAGAGTTATCATTTCACCTGATACTGCATGGAAATTGTTTTCTAGAAGTTGGTCGCCAGAACAAGTATTAAAGCAAGTGCAAATCACAGGAGACCAAAGCTTAGGAGAACATGCTTTACAAATGATATCTGTAATGGCTTAATCATGCCCTAAAAACAAAATCTGGATATACCTATGATTAATAAATAAATCTCACAAAATTATGCCAGTCAACAGGCATAACGTACCTTTGCAGAAAATTTAAAAAATGAATGACACTAAACCATATCCTGTACTGGATTACGTTGTAAACCTTATTAAGAATACCATTAGCGATGCTAAAGTGGAATATACCTCTATAGGCACGGTAACACTGAAAGATGGTAATGACACTATATATTTAGAACAGAAATTTGATAGCAGCGAAAGTCTTGCAACTATCTTTATTACTGATCCAAAGGAAATTATCTACAGTGAAGACTTGTTAGTTCCTTTAAAAAACTTAGCTAAAGGCACTGATGGTCCATTAAAATCTGCATTACAAGATGCTACTATTATTGTTAATGATTTAGATTTAGAAACATATCTGATATTCCTATCGGTAAAAAACGAATTTGATCAGCTGAGCAACAGTTACGAATTTTTACAAACCGTTGAAAAAGAAACTACAAAAGTTAAAAGCTTATTTAAATTCGGGAAGCATCCATTTGGATTGAATGTAGTGAATGAAGCAGATCAAATTCTTCTTACTACAAAGTTTGCATCTACAATTGATCCTGGTATTAAGAAGACGATTGAAGAAGATGCTTTAAAAGTACAAGCACAATGTATGCTGTATTCAAAGAAAGCAAAACTGTAAGTTATCCTCATTCTCGTTTACCCTTTCCCCGTTTTCGCAATGGAAATTGGCAGAGTATACCCTATTTTATTATATTCGCGTTTAAACCTTAATAATGAAAAGTAGAACTATCGTATTTTTAGCTTTATTACTTCCTGCAATTTATTCTTGTAAAACCAAAAAAAGCGTTGTTAAATCGCCTCCAACTGCAGAAACTGAAAAGGTTGACAACGAAATTTTTAATATCCAAAGAGAGTTACCTGATGATCAGATAGAGCGTACAAACTCGGGGATCAGATTTACATTTAGTTCGGAAATATTATTCCCTACCAATTCCTCTTATTTAAATGAAAAATCAAAAAGCAGAATTGATGATGCTGCAAAAGTGATCAAAAATAAATATGCTGATAGAAAAGTATTAGTTGAAGGTCATTCTGATAAGACGGGAACCTCAGAATACAATCTGTGGTTATCAGAAAAAAGAGCTGCCTCAGTGAAGACTTACCTTGTAGGTTTAGGAATTCCTGAAGCAAATATTAAAACTGCAGGATTAGGAGATAGTCGTCCTATTGCTGACAATAAAACCAAAGAAGGCAGACTAATCAACCGTCGTGTTGAAGTGACTGTATTAAAAGCTCCTTCAAACTAAGAAGAAGATTCTGGAAGCTCTATCAATATATGGCTCCCCCTTGTTTTAATATCTTCTCATCACGTTCTAAAGCTCTTTTCAGAGCTTTTTTTCGTTTACGGGGTAATCGCTTTTCTTCGTTTGTAAAATTCAAATTAAAAAGATCTATTGTAGTGCCATCATTTCGTGTTAATAACATGGATGTAAATTGCCTATTTATTACCATCTCTACATTAATCACGGATACAGGAGATACTTCGCTCGTATTTCTTTAAACTTTTGCAACCCAGGCTCCCAACTTTTTCTGATGTCCGCTTCCGATACTCCTGCTATGATCTGTTTTCTTAATTGATCGGTACCTATGCGCAGATCAAAAGCTGATACATCCTGGTTCACTCTTCCGGGAGTAAAGAATTTATCTTTATCCGGATAGGCATTGTATAATTCAATTAACCACGATAAATTAATTTGGCGGCTATTCCGAAGCTTATTGATATCATAATTGCGAAGATCAAGGCCATAACAAACAGCATCTTTATGATTTGGTTTCTCACTCATTCCAGGAATGCTTACCGGTTTGTATGAAAATGAATACTTGCCTTTCAATGCAGGTGCGCCCAATATAGTAAATGGCATATAAGTTCCCCGACCTTCATTGATTACTGTTCCTTCAAACATACATAAGCTTGGGAAAAGCATTACAGCTTGCTGTGTATTTAAATTCGGTGATGGATTTATCGGCAATACATAAGGCATATCATGATCATAGTTGGCAACTTTTATAATCTTTATTTTGCATTGTTCTTTCAGGTATCCTTCACCATTTAGATATTGTGCAAATTCACCGATAGTCATACCATGTGTCATGGGTGTATAATGAATCCCTATGCCAGATTTAAATTTATCATCAGTCATTACCGGCCCATCTACCACATAAGCGTTAGGATTAGGCCTATCCAGGATTAGTAGCACTTTGTTGTTTTCTGCACAGGCTTCCATCACATACTCCAGCGTATTGATATTGGTATAGTATCGGCAACCCACATCCTGAATATCAAAGACCATAAGGTCGATATCCGCCAGCTGTTCTTTAGTTGGCTTCTCATTTTTGCCATATAAAGAGATGATTGGAATGCCTGTTTTAGCATCTATCTCATTGCCTACCACAGCTCCATTACTTGCATTTCCTCTAAAACCATGCTCTGGTCCAAACACTTTTACAAGTTTAATTCCAAGACTCACTAAACTATCTACGCTGCTTTTCTTACCTATTATTGAACTTTGATTAGCAACCAGTCCAATTCGTTTCCCTTTTAGATAAGGCAGATATTTTTCAGTCTGGTCGGCACCTGTGATGATTCCAGATTTATTAGATGTACTTTGGTTTAACGATGCAGTTTGTGCGGTAGATTTAATGCTGCTGATCGTCAGAAGCATTAAAAAAAGTATAGAAAAAAATCTCATCATTTTTAGAAAGGTTAGAATTTCTTTATTACTATGCAGGACATCTACAAGCCAAGGTCTAAATTAGTAAATTTGGCTAATATATTTATGCCGCAAGGGCCTCTATTTTAATTCTTTAATAACAGAATACTATAGTATGAAATATTTTATAATTTGGATTACTTTCACGATATCCTTTATACAGATCGTTTATGCACAAGATAATAAAACAAGGACAGTTGATATTGGCGGCTGTCGTACGATAACACTAATCGGCGAATCTAATAATGAAACAATGCTAAAAGGGATGAAATTAAAATATACCAAACCTGATGGATTCAAAGAAGTTCATAAAAGCGAATGTTTTGATGACAATGCTAAATTAAGGGCAATGCTACTTTGTTTGACAAATCAATTGATATCTGATGATGATGAATTTGTAGCCTTTTATCCTTTACTCAGGGTCTATACCGAAAGTGATTCGATTAGTATAAATAAAATGTTCCCAGGTTCAATACGCTCATTAAATGGAATGCATTTAAGACAGCTGAAACATCATATTAGGACGGCATATGATGCCGAGGCGGCGAAACAATGGAAAAATTATGTCACATACTATTCTTCAGAGGAGGCTAAAACAAAATTCAATGCCGACACAGCAATATCTTATTCAATCCGATTAGATACTAATGCATTCTATCGAGGTAAGTATTCACATGTGGGTGCACTTCTTTTGCAAAAGAAAGACCTGGGGTTTGTTTGCATGTCATTCTTTTATACCGATAAAGCAAACGGAAAATTAACAAAATATTGGCTCGCTATGGAAAGAATGCTTAGATATGAAGACTAATAAAGTCTTGCTGCAGCATAAAAACAATGACCTATCAAGAAATGAAAAATAATCCGGCTGCAATACGGTCAACAGCCTGCGCCATACGTTCAACCTGTTGTTCTGTACTTTGCCCTTGCTCAATCCAAAAAATATATTTGTTTTTTTCCTCTGCTTTCCAGCGTTGAAAATGACTTAAAGCTTCCGGATCATCCTCCAAACAAAGGAGAAATTCTGCTTGTATATCTAGCTCTATAGTTCGTGCGAATATTCTAAGTCTAATTTGATCACCTGCCTGCTTACTTATTGACTTCCTAATTTCAGCTTTTACAGGAAGAAAACGCTGACCGTTCCCTAACGATAACAAACCAATTTCAGGGACTTCATGATCATCAAAAAATGCACAAACCTTATCCCAACCTAACGGTTTACCAGATGGCGTTTTGATTTCCGGAAGTCGCACAAAAGTCCAGCCCCCCTTTCCGGGAAACCTTTCCAGAAACAATACTTCGTCTAATAATAAGGCATTCATTTGATCACTAAAATACAGTAAAAAATCTTAATTTCCCCATAGTATTCATAGCCATGATTTTAAAAATTTTAATAATTTAAATATTGTATTTCTAGTTATCCGATCCCAATAACCCTGCAGTGCTAACGTCACAAACAACAATACAAAGAGAATAAAAAAACAATGCCTTGTCCAGTCCCCAGGAGTCTGAGACCCTTGTCACAAAAACCACTTAAATGTATCATTAAACCCAGAAAAATGGCTCTGTTTTTTTTTAAAAAATTACCTTCAGGTGGATAACATACAGTAGATCCTATTCTCCATGAAACCGATCCTGAAATATTCGATCAAATTTTCTCCAAAGTATAATACTTCTGGAGGTCCATAAATGCTGCTATTTGACTCTGAATTGTAACAGATGTCAACCAAATACTGCCTTAGAACTACTTTAACACTGGTTTTATACTGCAAAAGCAGTACCAGACCAGTATCAGACCAGTACCAGACCAGTACCTGAGCAGTATCTGGTATACACCAAACTGCCATCATTCTTTAAAAATAATCTAGCAGCAATAGGCTAAAATAAAGAAATAATATTAAGTTAAACTCTGAATTAAACCAAATTGAAAAGAAAAATAATTACATGCAAAAAGATGAAACCTAATATAAATCCAGTAAATAAAGATTCCATATATCAGGTCGAATACTTCGATAAAGGTTCAATCGGATTGAAAGATTACTTTGCAAAGAGAATAAAAACAGTAAAAATCAAAAATCCCGCTCTACTTATTGTAAAGCGGGATCGTAGCCCGTAGGGGAATCGAACCCCTGTTTCCAGAATGAAAATCTGGCGTCCTCACCCCTAGACGAACGGGCCATTTACCTTTACAGTAAAGATGAGCCTTAGCTCATCTTTAATTTCTTTTCAATATCATTCACATAAGCTCTGAACTTCTTATCCGTCTGAATCAAATCTTCTACCGTCTGACAAGCATAAATTACTGTCGAGTGATCTCTACCTCCAAAGAATGCACCAATTGTTTTTAATGAACTCTTGGTCATACCTTTTGCAAGATACATAGAGATCTGACGAGCTTGTACTACCTCACGTTTACGTGTAGGAGCTTTAAGTAAATGAACAGGCACTTCGAAGTAATCACATACCAGTTTCTGGATATAATCTATAGAAACCTCTTTTGTAGTATTCTTGATGAAGTTTTTAAGCATTGATTTTGCTAATTGCAAATCAATTTCTTTCTTGTTCATGGTCGACTGCGCCAATAAGGAAACCATTGCTCCTTCCAGCTCTCTTACATTATTATCTATATTGTGTGCAACGTATTCAACTACCTCATCAGGTAAGTCGATACCATCTGCATACATTTTCTTTCTAAGGATAGCAATTCTTGTTTCCAATTCAGGAATTTGAAGATCTGCAGAAAGTCCCCATTTAAAACGACTTAACAAACGCTCTTCCAATCCAGAAAGATCTTTAGGTGCCTTATCAGATGTGATGATGATCTGCTTGCCTGATTGATGCAAGTGGTTAAAAATATGGAAGAAGATATCTTGTGTCTTTTCTTTTCCTGCAAAGTTGTGAACATCATCCATAATGATCACGTCCATTGCCTGGTAAAAGTTCACGAAATCATTAATTGTATTGTTTTTCAATGACTCCACAAACTGTTGGCAAAACTTCTCACAGGAAACATAAATCACCAACTTATCTGGCAAACTTCTTCTGATCTCGTTACCAATAGCCTGTGCTAAGTGAGTTTTACCTAAACCAGAAGCACCATAAATCATTAAAGGGTTAAACGATGTTGCACCTGGTTTTGCCGCTACAGCGTGTCCGGCAGAGCGTGCCAGACGATTACAGTCACCCTCTACATAAGCCTCAAACGTATAAGTTGGGTTCAACTGAGGGTCTACATTCATCTTTTTCAATCCTGGAATTACAAAAGGGTTTTTAATATCCCTGTTGATGTTTACCGGAACTGGCATAGATTGCTTTCTGTTGGTAGATCCATTACCATTTGATGGCATGTTAGTCGTATATGGCAATGCACCATTGGTAGACTTGTCAACAACGATATTATATTCCAATCTGCCCTCATCGCCAAGTTGTTGCTTTACAGTCTTACGCAACAAACCAACATAGTGCTCTTCAAGCCACTCATAAAAAAACAAACTGGGTACTTGCACAGTCAAAACTCTATCCTCCAACTTTAGGGCTGATATCGGTTCGAACCAAGTTTTGAAACTTTGGGCCGGGATATTATCCTTTATAATTTGGAGACAGTTATTCCATACTTGGGTACAAGTGATATGCATATTATTCTTTAATATTTTAAGGTTTCTCAATAATAAAACGACGAATTGACCCGCCGTTTGGGACTGCGAAGATGGCAATTTTTACTAACATTCGGAGAGAAAATCTAACCTTTTCTATAACTCATTCAGCAGCAAAAGAATAGAAAAACAACTAACAGACTTTACTGTGGATAACTCGACAGATTGTTGAAAGTTATCACCATCCCATGAGTTCATTTACCCTTAAAAACTCAGATTGCACACCACATTTCAATTCTATTTCCTTTTTGGTTACTGGGTGCGTAAATGCCAATTCTGAAGCGTGAAGCAACATTGTTGTCATTTCCCACTGCTCCTTAAAGAATTTATTCTGCTTGTTACAACCATGTTTACGGTCGCCAATTATCGGATAAAATATATGTGCGAAATGCCTGCGTAACTGGTGCATACGACCGGTAGTAGGTTGAGCCTCAACCAAGGAATACCTGGATGTTTGATGTTTGCCAAATGGGATATCAAGCTCCGCTCTTTTTAAAGTCACAAATGAAGTAAATGCTTCCTGTAAATTTCCGTTCTCTTTGAGTAATGGATAGTCAATATCCAGCTGATCAGGAGCATGTCCACGCAACACTGCGAGGTATTTTTTTTTAACTTCTCCATTTTGAAATTGTTGATGCATGGCAATCTCTACATCCTTTTCAAAAGCAAACAAAAGCAAACCACTGGTTTTTCTGTCTAAACGATGTACCGGGCTTACAAAACGATCTACCTGATCTCTTAATATTTGCAAGGCAAATTCTGTAGCATCATTAGCTATGCGTGAGCGGTGAACCAATAAACCATGTGGTTTATTAATTGCAATTAAATAATCGTCCTGATATACAATTTCAAGCATTTGCTTTTTTTGTCGCGAAGGTAAGGCTTTTGTTTTACAAATATGGCTCCTTTTAATAAGGAGCCATTATGACTTATTTTGCAATCCAGGCTTCTGGATTCAGTTTGGTTTGTCCACGCATAATCTCAAAATGCAATATCGGCCCTTCCTCTTTTGAGGCTACGACTCCTAAAGTCTGATTAGTTTCAACTTTGGCACCCCGCGCAACATTTACTGTCTTTAAATTCTGATATATAGTAAAGTAATCGCCATGACGCAATGCAACAATATAAGTTCCGTATAACTCTCTAACAAATAATACATCACCCCCAAAAACAGCTTTCACTGCCGCTCCTTGCTCTGTTAGTATATTAATACCGTCATTAGTATAAGTTGCTTGTCCTTCGGTATGGTTACCAAAACGCTCTACAATAGAATAACGACCTACAGGCCATGGCAATCGACCACGATTGTTTTCAAAGCCAGCCGAAAGTTTAGCCAATTCTGGCGAAGCCGTTAAATAATTATTACTAGTTTTTTCTTTTACTACTGGCACAGGTTTACCTTCAGCAATTGCCTTTTGAGCTGCCAGACGTTGCTCTTCTTCTGCCTGTTTACGAGCAAGCTCAATCTCGCGCTGAATAGCGGCACGTATAGCTCTGTCAATTTCACCCTGTTTACGTTTTCGAACAGCAATATCCTGACGGAACTGCTTTTCCTGTCTGCTGATTTGATTAAGCATCTGACTTTGCTCTACTTTATTTTTGCCCAGCTTAACTTTCTCTTGCTCCTGTTCTGTCAACAAAGTACTTTTGGCTTTCAGATTCTTATCCAGCACAACAATATTATATTCAATCTTCTTTTTTGTACCCTGAATATAATCTGCTTGCTTTTTACGATACTGACCAAACTGCTGAAAGTATTTAATTCTCTTATAAGCCTGATTAAAGTTATCAGAAGAGAATATAAACATCATCTTATCGTACGAATTCTTATTTCTTTGTGCAAAGCGTACCATACCGGCATACTCATTTTTAAGCTGTCCAAGCTGATTTTTTAGGGAATGTACCTCGTTTGTATTCTCATGGATCTGGTTATCCAGATTTTTGACTTCTGAGTTGATGATCGAAATCTTATTCTGCATTAGCCTGATCTTGCTGTTAACAGCTCTGATTTGCCCCATTGTCAACCTTTTACTACTCGAAGTCTCATTCAGATTTCGTTGTAGTAAGTCTATCTCACGCTGTATTGCCTCTTTGTTCCTTTTCAGTTCAGCACTGGTTTGAGCAAAGGCAATAGTCGTAAGGGAGACAAAAAGTAATGGTAGAAGTAGTCTTTTTAGCTTCATTGTGTACTCAAAAATAATACATTAAGCCTATCCAAACAAGTCGCTGCTTAAATATCTGTCTCCCCTATCACAGGCGATGAAAACAATAAGTCCCGATTCCAATTCTTCAGCTAATTTTAAAGCACATGCCAATGCACCGCCACTGCTCATTCCGGCAAATATCCCCTCTACTTTTGCTAACTCTCTTGATTTAAGTGTAGCCTCTTGCTGAGAAACATCCATCACACGATCTACCCTGCTTGGATCAAATATCTTTGGCAGGTAAGCTGCTGGCCAACGACGGATTCCCGGAATAGAAGAATCTTCGGTAGGCTGACAACCTACAATCTGTATATCTGGATTCTGCTCTTTTAAAAACATAGAATTCCCCATAATACTGCCTGTAGTACCCATAGAACTCACAAAATGAGTTATCTTATGTTCCGTATCGCGCCATATTTCTGGCCCGGTAGTTTTATAATGAGCCAGGTAATTATCAGGATTAGCAAATTGATCTAATAAATAATACCCGTTTTTATCACGCTGCTCTTCAGCATAATCGCGACAAACCTCTATAGATTCCAGCAAAGTTACTTTAGCACCAAACGCTTCCATTGTTAAAGTTCGCTCTCGTGTAGAACTAGCTGGCATGACCAACTCAATATCGAGATTGTAAATACTGGCAATCATAGCCAATGCAATACCTGTATTTCCACTGGTAGCTTCAATTAAACGTGTGCCTTTTTGAATCTCCCCACGCTCTATCGCACTGCGGATCATATTTAAGGCAGCTCTGTCTTTTACACTTCCACCTGGATTGTTACCCTCCAGCTTTACAAACAACTTTACATTAGGATTTGGGTTCAGCTTACTAATCTGTACTAAAGGTGTATTCCCTATAAATTCTATAATATTTCCCATTTTACTTGTTGTCTTTTGTTTCTATAACCTTAACGGAAGATTGATGATAAACTGTTGACCCGGTCGGCACACTTTTAGTAAGCCAAACGTTACCGCCAATAATAGAGTTAGCACCTATAACGGTTTCACCACCCAAGATAGTCGCCCCAGAGTATATAATAACGTGATCTTCAATAGTTGGATGACGTTTAATATCTCTCATATACTTCTCTACACTTAACGCTCCTAAAGTAACACCCTGATACAGCTTAACGTGATTACCAATTACTGTAGTCTCCCCAATAACCAGCCCCGTTCCATGATCTATATACAAATATTCTCCAATTAAAGCGCCTGGATGGATATCTATCCCTGTAATTGAATGCGCATATTCTGTTAATATCCTTGGAATCAAAGGAACAGATGCTTTTAATAAAACATGAGCGATACGATATAAAGCGATAGCTAGAAACCCAGGATAACTTCTGATAATTTCAAACTCACTTTTTGCTGCAGGGTCCCCCTCTAAAATGGCCTGAATATCAGTATTCATTTTCCTGTACAATTCAGGAATACCCTCAAAAAAGTCCTGAACAATGGAATCGTTATTATTACGCTCGCATGCTTTTGTTGCATTAAGCAATCTCGTTAATTCCTTTTCCTGTTTTAAAAACAGGCGTTTAATCTCATTTATAGAATAATCAGGCGTAGTTAAACGTTCCGGGTACAATAAATTCATTAGGCTCAATGCCCAATCTGCAATCTCTTGATTAGATGGAACAGGCTCAATGCTGCTCTGCTTCTCAAAAATATGAAGATAAAATTCCTCGTTCATTGAATTGTGGTTTAAGCGTTGGTTTGGTATTACAAATAAAAGAAATTAATTACGATTTACCGCGTAGGTATTTCCTCTAATACCTTCAATAGGTAATACCAGAACTTATTAACTGATGAAATCTGTACACACTCGTCTGGTGAATGTGCTCCATGTATGGTTGGTCCAAAGGAAATCATATCTATTCCAGGCAAATGAGCACCAAGTATTCCGCATTCCAATCCTGCATGACAAGCATTAACATTTGGTTCTTCTTTAAATCTCGCTTTATAAAGACTGCTCATCAGCGATAATATTTCCGAATCAGCATTCGGTTTCCATCCTGGATAATCACCACTTGTGGTAACAGTACCTCCAATAATTTCAAACGCTGCCCCTACGGCTATGGAAACATCACCTTTAGTACTTTCTACACTACTGCGTTGCAATGATAAAGTAATGAATTCTCCATCCTTAATAATGACTTTTGCCAGGTTACTAGAAGCTTCTACTAAATCCTGAATATCCGGACTCATTCTAAAAACACCATTCGGTACAGCATACAAAGCATTCACTATTTTATGGTAATCGTTTTTATCTAAAACCTGTAATGGAAGATCTGTTTCTTTTGCATTGATACTTAATCCAGGCTCGATAGATTGGAATTCAGCTTTCATTAATTCCGAAAAATCGTTGATAAAAGAGATAAAAGCTTCCTTTTGTTCTTTAGCAACGGCCACTATCGCATTTGCTTCCCTAGGTATCGCATTTCTTAAACTTCCTCCTTCAAAGGAACTCAGTTGCAGATCTAACACCTTATTTCCGTTATAAAGCAAGCGGTTCATTAATTTATTAGCATTGGCTCTTCCTTTGTGAATATCCATACCAGAATGCCCGCCCTTTAAGCCTTTTATAGAGACTTCAAATGCTAGACTATCCTTAGCAACATCATGTTGTTTATATTTATATACCGTAGTGGTATCGATACCTCCGGCACAGCCAATCGTTAATTCATTGTCTTCTTCCGTATCAAGATTCAGTAAAATAGTCCCGGATAAATTAGATGGATCAAGTTGTTTTGCCCCAGTCATACCGGTTTCTTCGTCAATTGTAAATAAAGCTTCTAATGCAGGATGTACCAAATCATCAGCAGCCAGAATAGCCATAATAGTAGCTACACCTATACCATTATCAGCACCCAAAGTAGTACCTTTTGCTCTAACCCAATCTTCATCAACATACATTTCAATACCCTGATGATCGAAGTCGAAATTACAATCGCTGTTTTTCTGGTGCA
The DNA here is from genome assembly GCA_040393085.1 of Pedobacter hiemivivus. Lineage (GTDB taxonomy): Bacteria > Bacteroidota > Bacteroidia > Sphingobacteriales > Sphingobacteriaceae > Pedobacter > Pedobacter hiemivivus_A. The sequence goes on from JBEBUV010000015.1 coordinate 58,264, forward strand.
CCATATCAAGGTGCGACTGCAGCACTACGGTCTGCCTGTTTTCCATGCCTTCCGTAGCCGGTTTTTTAATTATCACATTACCTACATGATCCTTAATGGTTTCCAAACCAAGTTGTTTCCCATAAGTCACCATAAAATCTATGACACGCTCTTCCATTTTCGAAGCACGGGGCACCGCATTTAATGCAACAAAATTATTCCAAAGTGCCCTGGGTTCTAAATTCTCTACCTTCATTATTGTTCTGTATTTAAAACAAAGCTAAAAAGTTAATTGAATTTAGGATTTAACATCAGCTAAACATGTTATTAATATGGCACAAAAAACTCTAACTCATTGAGGGAAATGATATGCCTTTAATCTTTCTAAATAATTCTACTGCATAAATATCAGTCATACCAGATACAAAATCCAATACACTCTGTATTTTAGAATAAACATCATCATTTTGTGTCAGAAACTGTTTTGGCATCAATTCAACCAGTTTCTGGTGATATTTAGATTCATTTAATAAATATGCAGGTATGAATTCTTCCAACAAACCACCCATTACTTTATAACCAGCTACCTCAATCTGCACTACAGATGAATAGTTATAAATCTTTTTAATAGAGACTCTTTCAATTTCTTTCATCACAGAAAAGAAAGGCTCTTCAATGGCATCCATCAAACTCTGGTTAAAATTGCCATCTAAAATAGTTTGCTGTTCTTTAAAAAACACATTTGAACATAAACCGATCAATGTGCTGATAGATTTTGCACGCATCAATGTAATTTTGGCATCATCGTCATCTATTTCAGCTAAACGAGAAGGCATCCTTTCGTCATTACATAATGGCAATAACAAGGTTTCTACCTCTTTATAAGAAAGTATTTTTAAACGGTGAGCATCTTCAAGATCAATAATATTATAACAAATATCGTCTGCTGCTTCAACCAGATACACCAAAGGATGTCTTTTATAGATCAATGGTAAGTCTTGTACTTTAATCAAATCCATTTCTACAGCAATCTTTTCAAATCCTGATTGCTCTGATTGGAAGAAACCATATTTTTTAGTAAAAATGTTCTTTTTATTGTGACCTGCTAAAGATTCACATGGGTATTTTGCTATTGCAGCAAGTGTTGCATAAGTCAATGCAAAACCACCAGTTCCTTTTCCTGCAAAGGGATGTGTTAAAATACGTAAAGCATTAGCATTACCCTCAAAATGAATCAAATCTTCCCACTGTGCTTCAGTAACTTGATCCTGATAAACTCTACCGTCACCTGAGGTGAAATAATGAGAAATAGCAGACTCTCCAGAATGGCCAAAGGCGGGATTTCCCAGGTCATGCGCTAAACATGCAGAAGCAATTATATTACCTATTTCACATAGCAAAGGGCAAGTATCATCTATGGTTGCATCAATATCTTTTATCCTGTTATAAAATATAGTACCTAAGGATCTGCCTACACTGGCAACTTCTAAACTATGTGTTAGGCGATTATGGACAAAAACACTCCCTGGTAAAGGAAATACCTGGGTTTTATTTTGTAGCCTTCTAAAAGGTGATGAAAAGATTATCCTGTCATAATCACGTTGAAACTCAGATCTCGATTCTTTTTGATTGCCGACAAACCTGTCTTCATTTCCCCAACGTTTTGATGATAATAACTTTTCCCAAACCATACTCATATTTACATTTATTTAATCTTTGCTGGTCGCGAAGTTAAGGAATTACCTCTAAAACGAGTGTTTAAATGGCTTTTTTCTAGAATAACCTAAGTTGTCCTTCATTTGGGGGTTTAGCATCACCAAAAACAGTTTTGCCACCATACTTCCATGAATCCTGACGTTCCTTTTCTATCAGGGCATCAAAATTATCATTGGCTATAAAATCTTGTTCCGCTTTACGGGATAAATTACTGAGTTGTTGTATGGCATGCAACTTGTCGCTCTGCCCTATTTTAGCCTGTTGTACTGCCTTAGTGAGTACGGAAATGGTTTCATCATATACTTTTATTGGCACTGGAAAAGGATGCCCATCTTTGCCACCATGTGCAAATGAAAAGCGCGCAGGGTCTGAAAAGCGGGATGCTGTACCATAAATCACTTCACTAACCAGAGCTATCGACTGCAATGTTCTTGGGCCCATCCCCTCCAGAAGCAGTAATTCTTCAAAGTCTGCAGGCTGCTTTTCCTGAGTTAGCCAGAGCATGGCTCCCAAACGTTTCAAGTCAACATCTTTAGCTTTCACCTCATGATGATTGGGCATAATCAAACGCCTTGCTTCGGCAATCATCCTATCGGGACTTTCAGTAGTCATGCTTAACATGGCTGCCCTTGATGGTTTAGCTTCTTTTGCGACCAGATTTAAAATCTGGCCCTGATTTTTACCACAAATTCCTGTGTGAGGTTCTTCCACAAATGAAGTTAAACCATCTGAATGCCAATGATAACGTCGAGCAGTAGAGCTGCCATTACGCATCCCCTGTTGTACAACTGTCCATAAGCCATCTGTATTTACCACAAAGCTATGTGTATACAGCTGAAACCCGTCTTGTAAAGCTGTGTTATCTACCTTAGCACTTAATTTGCTACAGCGCACCAGATCATTACCATTCAAACCTGTCAGTTCGCTATATTTGATCAATTCATCTGGAGTATTACGGGATTTCTTTCCTTTACCACCACATATATAAATGCCGAGTTCTTTATAATGCGGATTAATAGCGGCTTTTAATGCCCCCATAACGGAAGTGGTAATACCTGACGAATGCCAGTCCATCCCCATCACTGCCCCAAAGCTTTGGAACCAGAATGGATCACTTAGTTTACGCAAAACCTCTGCAGTACCATATTCAGCAATAATAGCCTCTGTAATGGCTAAGCCCAGGCGTGACATCCGTTCAGACAGCCATTTGGGCACATAGCCATAATGTAAAGGCAAATCAGCTGTTCCAGATCTTTTCATTACTAACAAATTTAGCAAAAAATAATTGATTTATTTTTTACACTTATCAATTAATTAAAATAATTAGTCTACCTTTCCATCCTAATCATTCCTTTGGAAAAGATATTTAATCAGCTTATAAACAGCTTCGTAAACGATAAAGTTGGTATCGCTAAAAATTTTATAAATCCAGCACTTTCACTACATCTCATTGATAACCTGCTTCAGCTAAACATAGCGCATCAGATGGTTTCTGCAGGAACTGGAAATGACATTTTAGTAACTCATGATAAAACCTTAAGAAGTGATAAGATACACTGGTTAGATCGTAGCCATAACAACATTCATGAGAATGACTTTCTAGATCTTATCGATTCCTTTATTATATACTTAAACAGAACCTGTTATACTGGAATTACTGGCTATGAATTTCATTATACATTATATGAAAAAGGCACTTTTTATAAAAAACACATAGATCAATTTAGGAATAATGATGTGAGACAATATTCTATGATTATGTATCTAAATAAGGATTGGAAAACCGGTGATGGTGGAGAGTTGTGTATTCATCATGAAGACCATCAACAACTTATATCTCCCTTAAGTGGCAAGAGTGTATTCTTTAAAAGCAGCGAACTGCCACATGAAGTATTGCTTACCAATAAAGACAGAATGAGCATAACCGGATGGTTAAAAATTGGCTAAATTATTTCTTTCAATTATTAATTAGCGCGCATAGCGCGCAAAGAAAAAGCAGTCCCTGTACCAAGAACAGCTCCCGCAGCAACATCTGTAGGATAATGCACGCCAAGATATAATCGAGAATAGCCTACAGAACCAGCCCATAAATAAGATGGGACAACCACATACCATTTAGGATATGCCTGTGAAAGTGCTGTAGCGGTAGTAAATGCTGTAGAAGTATGTCCGGAAGGAAATGAATATTGTGCGGGTTGATATACTGCACGGATTTTCACATTCGCCAGGAATGGCCTTGGCCGTTTTACTACTTTTTTTATCAACAAGGTAGCTAAAGCATTGACCGCAGAACTACTGGCAACATATAAGGCATTTTGCCTCATCTGTTTGTCGTTGCCAATTATACCGCCAGCAAGTAAACCCACAGGTACACCAACGTTAACCCAGTCGTTATGATTTGATATGAATAGAAAGAAACCAGTCTTTTCGGGGGTTCTACGTTCAGATAAATTGATCAGGACCTGATCATCCCATTGTTGCAATTTAGATTGAGCAGATAAATGCAAGCCTGAGGACGCTCCATAAATAAAAGTAAAACACAGCAGGTATCTAAAACAAAGGCTCTTCATGACTAAAACTGTTTTGTCGCAAAGTACTAAGTTTTAACAATAGTTTACAGAATTGCCACTATTAACTTGCGGTGATCTAGCCATGATACTCTTAAAACTATATAAAAGCCAGATCAATATATAAAGATATCCTTAAAAAAAATGGAGCGGTTGTCGCCGCTCCATTCCTAAATAAAAATACTTATTTCTTTAAACCCTCTCTTAAAGCTTCCCATAAAGGTTGTTTAAGTCGGTTATATTGTGGTGCATAAACGTGTACCACATCAAACAACATCACCCCTCCAGATGAATTATCTCTGATGTATTTAATAGTTTTACTAATCGCTTGCTGATTCGACCAATCCACATTACCTAAATCTATACTACCATACAATGGCATCTTATTACGTGTAATGTACTTTGCTCCTCTTAAAGACCCCTCCACACTCCACCAATGGTACTTAAGACCAACAGTGGCCGGATTATCTGCTAACATCAATTGTGTAAAGTAATTACCTGTCATCAATAGATCAAGTTGCTCTGCATATCCTGTTTTATTATAATCAGGGTACGACCAGTCGAAACGCAACTCTTCGTCATTAAATGGGTCAAAATCCTGACTTGCCCAATTTACGCCAACCCCATAATAACTACCGTACCATGCACCAACATACACTCCAAATTTCGTATTCGGTTTAACACCTTTAACCGCAGCTCTGGCTTTCACAAAAAAATCATGAATTACCGTCGCACGATATAACAACCAGCGTTTATAATATTTACCGGTAACATTTGGTGTAACTACACCACTCACCGTCTTCCAGCTTTTCACTACATCAGCCGGGAATTCCATACGTTTTGCCTGTGTATCATTATATTTCTCTTCCAGGAACTTAATAAAGTCGTTTTTACTAAAATCAGAGAAATCGGCATCAATATCAGTATAACGGGCATAATCCAATATCATTCCATCAATTTCATATTTGCCAACTATTTCTTTAATGATATTGAGAGCATGATCCTGAACTGCGGGGATGGATGGATTAACAAAGCCATTTCTACCGGTCGAAACTACAGGTACCCGTTTGCCACTTTCATCGCACACAATGGACTGGTATTCATTTTTCCAGACCGCATCTTCGTATACTTTTCCTTTACCAGCTGACCCCTCTACGAAAGTAATGATGGAAGCATAAATTTTCATGTTACGTTTTTTCGCTTCCTGGATCATAAAACCGACATAATCAACACCAGGAGTAAAAGTCTTCCCATCAAGTGTGGTTACCTGAACAGAGTAATTACTTGGATACATTGTATAACCATTAGAGCCTTTAACATCGAGCACCAAACCGGTTACACCAACTTGTTTAAGTGTATCAAGAACGCGCCTTATTTTAGCAGTATCGCTAAATCTACCATAAGTACCGAAAACATTTGAACGAGCATCTACCCAGGCAATGGCTTCATTTCTACGCATGGTATCAGGTAATACCGTGCTTGGGTCAGTCGGTAGATCACCCTTTGCGGTCGACTTTTTACAGGCTATAAAGCCTGCAAAAATTAATGCCGATATCATGGTTATTTTTATAATCTTCTTCATAAGATTCTTAATTAATTTTAAATAATAGATTAAGGAGTGTATTTAGTAAACTCATGAGCTATAATACCCCCATTGGTTAGCAACATAAATACCTGCATGCGCTCTTTATCAGGCGTTAATGCAATACATACGTCACCTGTTCCACTAGCATTAACAGTAGCTCCAAGGAATTCTTCAGAATTATAAATATTAAAGGTTTTGAATCTTGGATCTGACGCTGATAAACTAATTTTAGAGGTTTCAGTTACATCATAAATTCCTAATACAGCATTGTTATAACTATAAGTTTTTACAAATTTCTGCACAGCAAGGAACTTAGCATTGTTAAACACCACATAATCAGTTGCAAAATGAAAAAGACCAAAATTGGCAACTTCATTGGCAAAACCAATGGTTCTTTCATGAGTACCCCCATTTACCAACCCAATTTCAAACTGATAATTGATAAAGAAATCTGTATTGGCGTTTGTAGAAGTAGGTTGCGCATCAGCATTATACCCCATATTAGAAGTACCAACTAGTGACTTGTAATTGATTACTTCTGGTGTATTGCTAACCAATACGCCATTTTCAATTCTCCATTTGTAAATGATGGTCGATTGTCCACCGGTAGTCATTAGCACTGCATTCGTATTTACATCACCATAAATATTCAGTCTTCTACCTACACCACCATCTCCGGTAATTCCCGCTGGGTTATTGTTAGTCCAATCAATAATTTTAACCGGTACAGCATCAATATTGCTCCATTTGTAAACCATGAATTTCGCATTTTTACCTGCATATGTAGAACCAATAAGATTACCCTCCCCATCATTAACTACTTGCATAGCTAAGGCACTAAACGGCAATGGCATAGTTTTTACGAAGGCACCAGTATTTCTATTGAACACCCTATAAACCGCTGGGTTTGTACGTACAACAGTCACCACATAATCGCCTGTTACCGCAATAGAGGTTTCATTGTTTGTACTAAACCCTAACTCAGCAGCAGTTTTAGTCCACATTCTTCTGTTGATACCAAACCCATAATCCAGTTTCACCGGCTCTGCAACTTTTATCTTATATGTTTTCTTTAGTCCGTCTACACCAGTAATGGTAACAGGTAGATCTTGCGAAAGATTTACCGTTGAGCCATTTGGCACTGAACTTTCTGAATGAACATTAATGTCAAGATCAAGAACTGCAGCTGTTAGATCTGCACCAGGTAAAATATAAAAAATCACTTCATCATCTTTAATCAAACCTTCAACTTCTTGCGTTGAAGTGCCAGCCTGGTATTTAACCATTGCTTTAGTGATGGATACATCCCCTATTTTTTTTGATACCACTACATAAGATCTAACTTCGCCCGATCCAGAAGTAATATTTAAAGTAAATGGTTTAGATACATCTCTTGCTATTCCCAATGCAGGAGTAACAATGGCATCTGATGGGACTGTAGATCTCATAATAATCTTAGACAGATCTACAGGATAATCAGAATTAATCGGGTAAAAATATGGCATATCAAAATAGATAGTATCCATACCAGCACTAAACCTGGGTTCAAAAAGACGCTGGCTCCCCATCCCCTCCATTGTACCATATATATCAGCTAGTTCGTTTTTTGTATTCGGAACTATCTTTTCTGCTTTTTTGCAGGAGTTAAACACCAGACTAGCCAGTGTAACTATAAAAACCAATGATAATTTCTTCATCATTTAATGTTTAATATTATAAAAAATACTACCATCCTTTAATCTGGGTAATTGCATCATTCCTTAAAGTTTCATCAAGCGGAATAGGGATGTAATAGAGTTTTCCGGTAAATTGACGATTAGTGTTATCTACAGGAATAGTCGTATACTTTGTAGAAGTCCCTACAGTTTCCCCATAATGCCCAGTAAATCTTACGTTATTTAACACTAGATGTGCTTTTCTCCATCTTCTTAAATCCCAATAACGGTGTCCCTCAAAAGCTAATTCTACAATACGCTCATGTTCTATAGCAACCATCATTTCTGCTGGAGTCTGCGACGGTGTATTAGGCAAACCTCTTTTATTCCTCAGCAGGTTTAGGGATGTTTTAGCGCCTGGGATATCATTAATCTTAGTTTTTGCTTCTGCATCAATTAACAACACTTCCGCATAACGCAACTCCATCCAACTTTGATCACTCCTATTTACTGTAACCTCGATATTTAGAGGATCAAGAAACTTTTTAGCATAATAACCAGTCACTGTTCTTTTAGGATCCTGACCACCATATTCAGCAATACCGTCAATATTATTACTGGCTGTTGTGTTTAGTGTGCGTCCTTTCCAAGATGATCCATTATGTAAAATGGTGACATTAAACCTTTGTTCGCGATTGGCATAAGGGTTATTAGCCATGGCTGTATTAGACCATGAGAATTTTGAGCCATCATTCATTTCAAACTCGTCTACCAGCTCAGCTGTTGGCACTCCATACACTAAAGCATTGTCTCTTTGATCTCCTGGAGGCACAAAACCTATGTCGTACTGATGGGTAATCTGTGGACGTATGAAATCTATTTTAAAAATCGCTTCTTTGGTATTCTTATTCATAAAAATTGAAGAGAAATTAGCCTCCAGTTCGTACAAGCCTTCTGCAGCCAATTTTTTCACCTCATCTGCAGCGTTTGACGCATTAGTATAATATTCTGTAGCTTTTGCCGCAGGCACACCAGTTAACTCATCAGAATTAAACTGCTTTTTATCATATTCTGCAATCGATGCTGCATATAGCCAGGTTCTGGCCAACATCGTATAAGCTGCACCTTTGGTCGCTCTTCCTTTATTTGCTGCATCCCAGGTTTTATCTAGATACTGTGCAGCAAATGCAAAATCTGCCGCTATAAAATTCCAGCACTCGTCTTCACTAGAGCGTTGTTTATCTTTTCCTTCAGGCCCAACAAGTTTATCATGCAATACAACACTACCATGTAGTTTTACCAGCCAGAAGTAAACATAACCTCTTATAAATCTTGCTTCGGCCTGAAACTTAAGCTTAGCTCCCTCATCTAGTCCTTGTGCTTTTGTATCTAATCCTTCCAAAAATTCATTCAACTTACGTATCCTATTATAACCTGGATTCCAATAACTTAACATTGGTCCGGCTGCACTCACTCTAGAAGCATCAGAGGCAAGGATGTTAACCGTTCCATTCCCCGAATTCGCAGAGGTATATTTCATAATGTCAGTTAATGCATCAGTTGCATTGTCATAACCAATAGGAAAAGTTCCAAATTTAAAAGTGTTGAACTCATTATACATTCCAATAATGTATAGTCGAACGTTAGCTGGATTTTGATATACAGCAACATCTGTGTATCTATCCAGTGGATCTGTATCTATTTTACAACCACTCATAGTCAGAATTGCAACTGCTATAAGCGCTGATTTTTTTAGTGCTTTTATATATGTTCTCATAAAGCAATTAAAATATTAGGTTAACACCACCTGAAATCATCTTCTGCTGTGGGTAAAATCCGTTATTTACGTTAGGCATTTCAGGATCAAGATATTTTAACTTATCCCATGTGAATAGGTTAAAACCAGAAACATAAAACCTCATTTTCTCAATTTTCGACTTAAATAGGCTTTTTGGAAGTGTGTACCCAAATTGGATCGACTTTAACCTCAAATAGTCATTATTCAAAATAAAACCAGAGTTTGCATTGGCATTATGTGGTGACAGTGCTACCCCACCTGATGTTAAACGTGGGTATTTTGCATTGGGATTATCTGGTGTCCATGCTTGCTCCACCAGGTAATAAGGCGAGTTCCCATAACCATAAAATGTTTTGGTAAAAGGACTATTGTCTTCAATACCAGAAGTACCAGACGAGCCCTCATAAACACCTGCTAAAGCTACACTAGATTCTGCGGCACCCTGAAATAAGAAAGAGATATCAAAACCAGCATAGGCTGCTTCAAAATTTAAGCCATACATAATTTCAGGCATATTACTCTTACCTACAAAAGTCATATCAGCATCTCTGGAAATTCTACCATCACCATTTAAATCTTTATACTTAAAATATCCTGGAGCAATGATGCCACTACTTGGTGATGAGCCATTACGTGCTTCCTCCCAGTTTTGATAAAAACCCTCTACAACAAAGCCCATCTTCTGACCAATTGGTTGTCCGGTTTTCTTTTGCCATGCCGGCAGATTCTGGTTTTCATTGATTAGAATAATTTTATTTCTGGCCCAGTTAAAGTTACCTGTTACTGAATAAGTAAGTTTCCCTATAGAATTGCGATGTCTTAATTGTAAATCAAACCCTCTATTATCAGTAATGCCATCGTTAAATGTCGACGGGAAATAACTTCCAATTGAATATGGGTACAAGGCAGCTCTGGTTGTAAGAATATCAGTTACTACTTTATAGAAATAATCGAAATCTATCCCTAATTTACCATTCCACAACTCTGCTTCAAAACCTACGTTTGTTAAACGGTGACGCTCCCAGGTCAAATTTCTATTTGGTGGTGTACCTGTAGATAGTGCATTCACAGGAATACCTCCAATTACTACTACAGGATCTTTTGTTAAGCTAAAGCTAGGTAAGTAAGCAAAAGCATTAGGTGATTCTTTCCCCAACACACCCAAAGAAGCTTTAACTTTAAAAAAATTAACTGTTTCCTTAATCTTACTAAAGAAATCTTCATCACTGGCAATCCAACCTAATGCTACCCCTGGGAAATATCCCCAACGTCCCTCTTCCGGGAAAGTAACAGAAGCATCGGCCCTAAATGCTGCTTCAAATAAATACTTATTTTTATAAGCATAGTTTAGCCTTGTAACAAAGCCATGTCTTGCTGTAGCACCACTAGAACCTGTGGGTTTAATAAAATCCTCTGTAGCATCACTACCAAAATTTATATCATGTAATTCTGTAAGTGCAAAATTTCTGGCTCCGGCCGAGAACAAATTATTTCTATATCTGGACCACTCATACAATGCCAACCCACTAACTGTATGATCACCAAAGGTTTTCAAATAGTTTAAACTTGGCTGAAAGGTTAACCTATTGTTCTGACTGTAACTTTGTCTCAAGGTATTAACGGTAATTCCTGGAGGGTTATTCACCGGAACAAAATCGCCTGTAGGCCTCGACCTGGTTCTACCCATCATCTTATAAGGTGTTAACCAACTTTTATTCTCCGTCGCATTTTTATCGAACGAGGTTTGCACCTTTCCAGACAGGCCATCAATCCATGGAACTTTCACATTAAAACTTAAGCTAGTCTGAAATACATTGGTTTCACCATGCTGATATCCAGACTGCATAACTGAAGCTATAGGGTTAACATAACCGGCATTACTCTGATATGCAGTAGGAAGTCCATTCGCTGCATACATCGGCATATTAGGTAACATCCTAACTGCTTGGTAAAACGGATTCATGTAAGCATCATTATCAGGAGATATACCAGGAGACTTAGTGTTTTGCATCCTGGCATTGATATCAAAAGAAACAGAAAGAATATCGTTCAATTGAGCATCTAAATTGGTGCGCAGGTTAAACCTTTTATAGTTAGTATTGGCAACTATCCCCTCCTGATCCATATAACCAAGGTTAGAGAAATATTTAACCTTTTCACTACCACCCCTAACGGTTACACCATGATTTTGTGAGGTTGCAGATTTACCTAAAAACTCTCCTACCCAATCAGAATTTCCTAATAAAGGATTGGTATTGGTGCCGTTTCTAATGGCATTGATTTGGGATTGGTTATAAGTTAAGGGAACAGGATCAGTATCTGTACTTATCCTATATTCATTATCCATTTCCTCGGCTCTAGAAAACCATTCCATATAATCCGGACCATCTAAAAACTTAGGAAAGCGCGTATTGGAGTTTACAATTACTGCACCATCATAACTAATATTTGGTTTCTGCGCTTTACCTCTCTTGGTGGTAACCAAGATAATCCCGTTTGCAGCCTGCAAACCATATACAGAAAGGGCTGCGGCATCTTTAAGAATAGATATGCTTTCTATTTCATTAGGATCCAACTGTGCAAATGATCTTTGAACACCATCTACAATTGCAATAGGCCCCTGTGCTCCTTCATATGAGGATGTCCCCCTAATTCTGAGTGACGCATCATCTGCTCCAGGCTGTCCTGATTGTTGCCAACTGGTAATACCAGGTAAACGTCCTGCCAACATATTTGTAATATTCATGGTAGGCATTTGTTTCAGATCAGTGCTACTAATCTGAGCTACAGAACCGATTACATTCCTCTTTTTCTGCGTACCATAACCCACAACGATTACTTCATCAAGTCCTTTGTTAGCTTCAATCAGTGTTACATTAATAACTGTGAGGTTATTGGCATTAACCTCCTTGGTCTGATAACCAATATAACTAAACACTAGTGTTTCGTCTCCCTTGGGCAATTTAAGGGTAAATTCACCATTGCTATTGGTACTAGACACTAAGGCCAGTCCTTTTACCTTAATACTTACGCCAATTAATGGAAGCCCCTTTTCATCCAGCACCCGTCCACGGATATCAGCAACAGAAAAGTAATCCAGTACCTTATCAATAAGACCCACTTCTTTTTCTTTGATAATTACTGTTTTATTTTCAATGCTAAAGCTTAGTGGCTGACCTTTAAAACAAATCTGGAGTGCTTTTTCAAGGCTCACATTTTTAAGGCTCAAATTAACGGGCTTGGCGTTACTCATTAGTTTGTCGTTATAAAAGAAATCATAACCCGTTTGTATTCTGATTTCTTTAAACACATTTACCAATGCAGCATTGTTATACTTCAAGGTTACATTCTGACTGTAAGTACTGGCACTCAAGTGTAAAATTGAAGTCGTTAATAATACTATAATCAGGTTAACCCTCATAATAATCTGTCTTTTAACTGTTGGATCGAGCCCTTTCAAAGGGTTCATCATCAACAAAAAGTTGGTTATACAGGCAGGTGGCCTGCATAGGCTTTTAATGTAAAATTTCATACATTTGAATCTGTTTAAATCTGTGATTGCTTGCTTATCAAGGGAAAACAATCACATCATTCATTAATAAATTGGTTAACAATACCCAAACCTTATTTGGGATTAATGGACAAAGCATTAAACTATTACCGGGTGTGTTCCACCACTCCCGGTATTTATTAATCTTGTCAGGCAGATTGCCTAAGTGCTGTTTCTGTAGTTTTTTTTCATTTTGTTTGGTTTTTAAACAAAGCCATTATATGGTTCTAAAGCTTTGTTTTGGTTAATTAAATATGTTAATTATTTTTTACGATTACTTTTTTACCGATCACATCAAATTTCAGCTGACCAGCTTCTTCCATGATTCTTAGTACTTCTGAGATGTTCTTTGATCTGGATACCAAACCACTATAAGTTTGATTCATATCCACATTTTGTCCATACTCTACATCTACATCATACCAACGAGATACTTTACGCATAATACCTGCTAAACTTTCCTTTTTAAACATGAAATCGCCATTCTTCCAATCCATCACCTGCTCAATGTCAGCTGCTGTAATATTAACTTCATTACCCAAACCCGAAATTGCTTGTTGACCAGGCTTAATCACGCTAAAATTACCACTAGCAATGGTTTGAACTTTCACTGAACCCTCTAATAATGTGGTGATTGATTTTTGTTCCTCCAAATAGCTATTTATATTAAAATGTGTTCCAAGCACTTCTATTTCCTGACGACTTGTTTTAACAATAAAAGGATGTTCTACATCTCTAGCAACTTCAAAATAAGCCTCCCCTTTCAATTCTATATTACGTGTCTTAACCTGCACAAAAGATTCTGGAAATCTGATAGATGACTCTGCATTTAACCATACTCTAGTTCCATCAGGGAGTATAATTTGGTGCTGTCCTCCTCTTGGTGTTTCAATAGTGTGATAAGCCAGAGCTTGGTTTTTTGATCTTTTATTTCTATCATTTACTTTATAAACCAATTGTCCATCTGCTGTTTTAGAAATCACTACACCTGACTCTTTTATAATCTCTCCATCTTCTGCATCAGTAATTGATATTTTATTACCATTGGCAAGCGTTAAAATAGCCTTATTACTACCTGGCTCGATATCTTTATAAGCGGTAACTACACTTGGTTTCTGTTCCTTGTATACATTCGTATAAAAGTAAAATGCAATTCCTAAGCAAATCATCACTGAAACGGCGACTGCTATACGTGACCATAATAATTTACGCTTAGGAACTAAAGAACTATTAATTCTTTCCTGTAAATCTCTTAGATCTTCATCCAGTTCATTAGCTGATAAGTTAAACTTTGTTACCTCTCCCAAACTAAGCCAATTCTCTACAATGGCTTTTTCTTCGGCGGTACATGTTCCAGCCTGGTATTTATCTATTAAGCTTTTTGCGCTATTATCGTCCATTGTTCTGTGCTATTTAAGTACATAACGATTTGCGGAACCAGAGGGGTTAAATAAAGATGAAATTAATTAAGGATAGGTAAGGAATAAGAGAATCATAAATACTCCAAGTCGGGTTTTTAGTATGCGAAGAGCATGGTGCATATGGCTTTTAACGGTTTGCTCTGATAGGTTTAACTCGCTAGCAATTTCCTTTCTTGATAAATTGGTTTTGCGACTTAGTTCAAAAACCTCACGCATCCTTGCAGGAAGGGCAGCAATTTCTTTTTCAATAACTGCAGAAAGATCATTATGCCTAACTAAATAATCACTTGCATTCTGATTTGTATTCAGATAATTTTGAAAAGCATCCAGATATCGTTGAGATACTTTTTTATGCTTGTATAGATCAAAGATCTTGTTTTTAAGTATTGTAAAAAGATAGGCTGGCAAGCTTCCAGAGATATTTAAACTTTCCCGTTTCTCCCATAGGGTGAGAAATAATTCATGAATAAGGTCTTTTGCTTCTTCCCTTTCGCCAATCCTCTTATAAGCAAAGATATAAAGCAAAGATTGGTAGCGATTAAAGATTTCAGTAAATGCAGTCTTATCACCTGACTTTAACAAGCCTATTAATTCAGTATCAGAAAACTCTCTATACAGTACCATAAACTAAGTAATCCAGATTATATTTGGTTAATACTTTCAAAAATAAACTTAAAGAGAATAGTTTTAAATTTAATTTATAAAGACAATGCCAATATTAAATAAATAATTTCAAATATTGGCATTGGACTACATGAATTTGATGGTTTTAACTCTTAAATACTTCTGCCATTATTTCATAAGATCTTAGTCTTGCGGTATGATCGAAGATATGTGAGGTAGCCATTATCTCATCTACCCCAGTCTGATCTAAAAACTGTTGTAAATCAGTTTGGAGAGTTTCTTTACTACCTACAAAAGTACAGGCTAACATCTGACTGGCTTGTTCTTCCTCGTATACATCCCAAACGTCATTCATATTTTCTACCGGAGGTTGCAACAACTTACGTTTTCCGGTTACAATCCCCATAAACAACTGATAAAGTGAAGTAACCAAATAGTTTGCTTCCTGATCAGTATCTGCTGCTACAACGTTTACACAAGCCAACACATAAGGTTCTTTCAAATGCTCAGAAGGTGTAAAGTTTTGTCTGTATATGTTAATTGCACTTATAAATTGCGCTGGGGCAAAATGACTGGCGAAAGCATAAGGCAATCCAAAAGCTGCAGCTAATCGTGCACTATCTGTGCTAGAACCCAATATCCAAATTGGAATATCCAAACCTTCCCCTGGAATTGCCCTTACATTACTGGTACTATTATCGGCCGATAAATAGGCTTGTAATTTCATCACTTCCTTTGGGAAATCTTGAGCAGCTTGAAAACGAAGATCACCTCGTATGGCAGCTGCAGTAATCTGATCAGTACCCGGTGCTCTCCCCAATCCCAAATCAATTCTCCCCGGATATAAGGACTCTAATGTTCCAAATTGTTCTGCAATAATCAGTGGAGAATGGTTGGGTAGCATAATGCCTCCCGATCCTACTCTGATTTTTTTTGTACCACCAGCAATATGGCCAATTACAACAGAAGTAGCCGAACTGGCTACACTAATCATATTATGGTGTTCTGCAAGCCAGTACCGGTTAAATCCCCAATCTTCAACATGTTGAGCCAAATCAAGACTGGTTTTAAAAGTATCAGCAGGCGTTTTGCCTTCTATTACAGTGGCAAGGTCGAGTACAGAAAAAGGAATGGAATTGAGCAATTTTTTCATTATAATCTATTTGATGGTTTCATCTAAACCAAAACTACAATCTATAAACAACAAAACTTAAGGTATAAATTGATATGACTTTAAATCCACAAGCTTTTGAAATTCAAATGAAATTAATGGATATATTTATAGTCAGTGAAGCTGATACCGTTAATATTTTTGGCTTCAATAGCAAAAAACTATAGCAATGGAACCCAGTGATGTAAAAATATCCCGTAAGAAACCGATTTATCCGGTTTCTCCTGCTTTGCAAAAGTACCTTAAAAAATATCAAAGAGAATCCAAGCTCCCTATTGGTTATAATGATCTCTTGATGTTTGATGAGTCTTATCCGATAATGGACAAATATGGTAATGACTCATTATGGCAAGGGCCAATTTATTCCGCAGATAAGATTGAAGAATTGTATAATGGATTAAAAGTAATTTATGCGAATTTAAAGGCTTCTGGAAATTTGCGTATTGTTCAGCATAAATACATTGATAAAATTGAGTATTGCACTTTTGGAAACACGCATCCTTTCCGTGTAAGGATTGTAAATCGCTTAAATGATGTGTACGATTATTTTTATGTAAAGAAGGCTGATGCATCCAGAATTTACGGCTTGGAACTGGAAGAAATCTTGTCTCCTAATCAGGTTAATTATCTGGTAGACAGGGACACTTTAATAGAAGAACATATTGCAGGAATTCCTGGTGATGTTTTTGCGAAAAACTATTTACATAACCCAGAGTATAATCCTACGCGTATCGCAAAAGAGTTCGTGAAGTTTAATGAACGCTGTCTGGTGATGTTGTTAGGCGATATGAGGGCTTATAACTTTGTTGTTCAGATTACACCTGACTTTGATGATATACAATTTAGAATTAGAGCGATCGACTTTGACCAGCAATTTTATGAGGGCAATATAAAAGTGTACCTACCTCAATTTTTCAAAGAAAACTATGCCTTTGTAAAAATGGGTATGGATCAATTGACTGATAAGACTTATCTACAATATCAGCAAGAAGAAAAGTCTTCTCTTTTACATAGAGTACGGAGTGAGCGGCACCGACTTACCGATTTAAGAGATGTTTCAAATACCGAAGTCTTAACCACTGTGGAGAATATCAATAGGCTAAAAAAAGGAATGGCTGAATATTTTGAGGACAATCAGTACCTGGAATGTGAAAGTATGACGGATATCATTGAGCTAAACGTCAAAAACATAATCAGACAGGTGAAACTTTAGAGATTAGAGTGCTGGGAGTTTAAGTTCACAAAGGGTTTAAAATAAAAAAGCGGAGGCGAGTCAGAACGACTTGGTGCCCCCGCAAATTAACGCTCTCAATGTAAAAGTATAAAAAAAATATTAATCTTTTACAAGAAAATTGTCATAAAGACATTTTAAACAAATACGCGACTATTCCCCAGAACATATTACCAATATTTTATAGTTCAAACAACCTTAATTTTTCATGACCATGCAATATTTTTATGACATATAGCTTAATAATTTATATCATTACACACAATTATTATCATAAAATTCTTACTTTGCGACAAAAAACACATATGTCTTTCAAAGCTATTATAGAGGGAATTCTAAAAGAACAAGGCAGATCACTTACCTGGCTTGCAAATAAAACTAACAAAACTGTTGATGGTTTAAGACTTGGTTTAATGAATCAATCTGTTAAATATAAAGACTTGGTACTCATAGCAGAGACGCTTAATGTATCTCCATGTACTTTTTTCACTATACGTGAAACATCAACAAATGGGAAACAAAATGTTCTGGCAGAACCGACTGTGGAATATGGCGATCATTTAAAAAACTGCAGGGAACTTAATGCTGCATTAAAAGATCAGCTTAAAGACAAAGAAAGAATCATTTCTTTACTAAATGAAGCTAAAAACGTAAATCGACAGCGTTAATTGTTACACTTGAAAACCTTTTAATAATTGTAATTTAGTCGCCGAATCCCTATTTGACGTTTTTTATTAACTATGACCTACTTCTTTGAGCCCATTAGCGGTATTTTCAATAAATTAGTGATCAAAGAAAAAGATCCCATTAATCAGGCACGCATAAAAATGCTAGCCTATATCTTAGTTTTGTACCTTTTATTTACTGGTATATTAATAGTAGCCTATACCATTGGTGGTGAGTCACTTCACCTGCTCAGAGTAAGTATTGTTTTTACTGCCACTATTGCTTTAATAGCAGTCGCCTATTTTACCCATGCCTGGAAAACGGTTTCACATATTATACTTTGGTTTCATACCCTAGCTGTATGGAGCAACCTCTCTATCTATGTTCAAGGCATTAACATAGAAACATTACAGTTTATTTGGATAGTTTGTGCACTTAGTTTTTATATGCATGGCTTAAAATGGGGTTGGTTCTATTCTGCTGTAAATGTTGTTCCTATATTGATATTTACGGCTATAGACAATAAGAATTATTTCCAATTAGGATCCGGCCCTTATGAGGTTAGCCAATTCACCTACCTATTTGTAATTACTTATAACTTTTCACTCATCATCTTTCTTCAGTACTATTTTTTTAAAGTATTTAACCGAAATTTTATTAGCCTCACTGATACAAAAAATGAGCTTAATGAGCTTAATAAAAAGCTCACATCGACATTATCTGACATTAAAAACCTTTCAAATTCCAGAATGGAATTTCTATCAACCATGTCGCACGAATTACGTACCCCCTTAAATGGTGTAATAGGGATTTCAAATGCTTTATTACTTCAGAATCCACGTCAGGATCAAGAAGAAAATCTTGCAGTGCTTAAATTCTCTGCTGAAAATTTGCTCTTACTAATTAATGACATCCTTGACTTCAATAAATTCGATTCAGATAAAGTACAGCTGGAGCGTATTAACTTTGATCTGACCACACTCATTAAAAACAATTTCTCCAGTCTTAAATTAAAAGCAGAGGAAAAGATGTTGGAGTTGAATCTTAGTATAGATGATAAATTAAATGCCAAGTATGTAAACAGTGATCCTACACGTTTGACGCAAGTTCTGCTAAATCTGATCAATAACTCCATAAAGTTTACTGAAAAAGGGAAGGTATCTTTGCATGTGGTAGTTCAGGAATTGACTACTGATCAGATGACTGTTCGTTTTATAATTGAAGATACAGGTATAGGAATTGATTTAAACAGACAAATAAATATATTTGAGCCCTTTATACAAGCTACAACAAGTACTAGCAGGCGTTACGGTGGTACTGGCCTTGGTCTGGCTATCGTTAAAAAAGTATTAACTATGTTTAAAAGTGAAGTGCAAATAGTAAGCACTCCAAATATAGGTACAAAGATCTCATTCAATATTGATTTTAATTACAAGAATTATACTAACTCCTGTACTTCTACATCAATAAATACCAAACACGATCTGGCACACCTTAAAGTTTTGGTTACAGAAGACAATCAGGTAAATATTCTTGTTATTAAAAAAACACTGGAACAATGGAATATTGAACCTGTAATAGCAGAAAATGGTATAATCGCCCTAGAAAAATTAGAAGAAGAAAACTTTGATATCATATTGATGGATTTGTATATGCCCGAAATGGATGGTTATGAAGCTGCAATATTGATACGTAAAATGAAAAATCAAACTAAAGCTAATACTCCTATTATTGCACTTACTGCCAGTGCGAACAACAATGTTGCACAAAAAATAATAGATGCAGGAATGAATGATTATTTATCTAAACCATTCAATCCTGAACACCTATTTAAAAAAATAAAAGATCTGACTACCTAATTATTCGTTGTAAATTTCTACTGCGTTTTCCAACTTTCTACCCGCAGAAACTGTGTTTAAATAGCCTCCTGCTGCAAAGCCTAAACCTACCACTGCTAAACCAATACTTGTACTATAATTAGATTTTGAAAAACCAGATTTACCATTGGAAACAAAAGAAATGATTCCTGCTGCAAGAGATGCAGTTGCAGCTGTATATAGTATATTTGAGGTGTTCATACTTTTTCTATAAGCATGAAGCATATCCATACTCTCCTTATTATCAGACATATCGTTTTTAAGATTCCTATAATTCAACTTTTTCAAATCATCAAAGCCTTTATTATAATACATGTCTATCCTTATTGATGGACTAGGGCTATTTATAAAATGAGGATTAGAATTATGATTTGCATCGTAAATAAAAGGAGAATATGACACTGTTTTTTCTTGATACACATTTATGCGCCCCTCAATAATACGCTCTGAGAACTCTCCACGTTTTAAAACCCCAAATTTCCGCGTATTGGCAAAAAAACCGTCTTTGCTATTAAAAAATTTGACTTGCGTCGTTGGATAGCTTCTAGAATCAACCTTAAGTCTTATATTACCTGAAAAGTCTGGCCGAAATTTAATATCTCTGGCATATACTATAGAATCTGAATAGAGGTATAAAAAATTTTTAGATTCTCTCGTTTGCGCAGTCGCATGCAGGCCATAACAAGCCATTGCGATAATAAGCAGTTTTTTCATATCAGTTATATTTGTGTGTATTTAATATTACACAAAACATAACTCATTCGTTTAATTGTAAACAATAAAATACAATTTCCATATAGATATTATACCATATATGTTCTGGCAATTTGCCAAATCATTACAATTAACAGTAAACTAATCAAAATATAAGTTACTGTGTAAAATTTCTTTGCTTTGCGTTTTGAGAGATTCATATTTTGTATATATGGCGTTAACTAATATATCAAATATGTATAAAATAATTTTAATTTCTTAATTCGTTGTAATCGGTAATTAAAACTGCAGAGAAAATGGCAATTAGGAATACAGAATAA
>JBEBUV010000016.1:0-77391 GCA_040393085.1 Pedobacter hiemivivus
TGGATAAGAGTACAGAAGATATCAACTGTTATGGCATATATGCCTTTAATACAGAACGTAACGATGTGGAAAAGATCTTAGCACGTGTGACTATCATGGCGTCAGGTGGTGCAGGACATGTGTATTCGAGCACTACAAACCCAGTAATTGCTACTGGTGATGGAATGGCAATGGTTTATCGTGCTAAAGGAAAAGTAAGGAATATGGAGTTCATTCAGTTCCATCCAACCTCATTATATCACCCTGGTGAGTATCCTGCATTTTTAATTTCTGAAGCTGTTAGAGGTTTTGGAGGTGTATTAAGAAGAAAGAATGGTGATGAATTTATGTACGAATATGATAAACGTGGGTCATTGGCACCACGTGATATAGTTGCCCGTGCTATAGATGCAGAGATGAAACAGTCGGGTGAGGATTTCGTATATTTGGATATTAGGAACCGCAAAAAGTCAGATATTTTAGAACATTTTCCTAATATATATGCTAAATGCTTGTCAATTGGTATTGATATGACCAAGGATTTAATTCCTGTAACTCCTGCAGCACATTATATGTGTGGGGGAATTTTGGTTGATGAGCATGGTAGATCTTCTATTAAAAACCTATATGCATGCGGAGAGTGTAGCTCTACAGGTCTGCATGGTGCGAATAGATTAGCTTCAAATTCTTTGCTTGAAGCACCTGTTTTTGCACACCGTATTTATGAAGATGCTATTAAGGTATTTGAAAGTAATATCATTCCTGATAACATTCCGGATTGGAATGCACATGGGGTAACACAGTCAAACGAGGATATTTTAGTAACTCATAATTTACGTGAAACACAGAAATTAATGAGTGATTATGTAGGTATTGTACGCTCTGATTTTAGGTTAGAAAGGGCAATGCGTAGGTTGGCTTTATTACATGGTGAGACAGAGGAATTTTATAAGGAGAACAAGGTTTCTGTTAAGCTTTGTGAGCTTCGAAATGTTATTCAGGTTGCTTTTTTAGTGATTAAATCAGCAATGGTTAGAAAAGAAAGTAGGGGATTACATTATACAACAGATTATCCTGATCATTCAACAGAGTTAACAGATACAATTTTTTAAGATATGGCATTGATATTACCAGTTAAAGATAAAGATCCTAAATGGGGTAGTGATTGTTTTATAGCACCAAATGCTACTATTGTTGGTGATGTTTTGATGGGAAATAATTGCTCTGTATGGTTTAATGCAGTGATTAGGGGGGATGTAAACAGCATTACTATAGGTAATGAAACTAATATACAGGATGGTGCAGTAATTCATGCAACCTATCTTAAAGCATCTACAATTATAGGAAATAGGGTTTCAATTGGACACAATGCTATTGTCCATGGTTGTATTCTTAAAGACCATATTTTGGTAGGAATGGGTGCTATTATAATGGATAATGTTTTGATTGATGAGTATTGTATTATAGCTGCCGGATCTGTTGTGTTGGAGAATACACGGTGTGAAAGTGGATATATTTATGCAGGTACTCCAGCTAAAAAAATAAAGCCCATTACTGAAGAGCAACGGGCTTTATTGAATAAATTACCAGACAATTACATCATGTATTCAGACTGGTTCAGGTAGTTATTCCTTAGGAATAGTTACAGTTTCATTTCGTTCCCAATTTGCTCTGATAGATAGCTCTTTTGGTTCATTCCAGATCTTTTCAGGCTGTAAACCAAGGCTTACGTTACCAGTATCCCAAACACCATTTTTATTGGTGTCATAGCTTATTCTGAGCCAGTATTTTGCTGCTTTATAGTTCGCAAATCTAACAGTAGTATCCCTCGTTACGACGAGGGTATTTACAACACCTTTAGCCTCATTAAGTACATCAAGTATATAACTTTTATTGGGTTCTGGTGGAACAATTTTTACGATAAGAGTTCCGTAATCATCTTTACTTGCCAATTCGAAAGTCTTGGTAAATTCTTTATTTTTGGAGTTAAATATGGCTGTAAATGCACCATCAGCAAACTTTATATCATAGGTCTTTTTAGGTTTCCAGGGATAGGTAAAATAGTAGGATAGGAGGTCTGCCGTGTCCTTAACAAGTGTAAAGTTTTTGCGGTCAACAGAGTCTTCCAAAAGGGTTATTTTAGATATATCTGTACTTTCTATAGGGAAGTTAAAAGTAAGTTTAAGAGGCCTGTTTGGATTTAGTTGTCTGCCCTCTATGTTGTCTGTTGCATTTAAAACCCTTGTATAAGTTTCTTTTTTGCCTCTTGTAAAATTGGCAGTTTGTAGAACCACACCACGATCTTTAATAGCTATTTTAGTGGAATCAAAGCTAAGCTCTTTGAGCCAAATCTTTAATGAGTCGTTATTTTTACTAAATTTTATCAGTTTTTCAGCATCTAAATTTGGTGGATCTGTAACGACAACTTCGGGCTTTTTTAGCTTCTGATTAAAGGATAAAGTAATACTTCCATCAGTGTTTAGCCTTCTATCTACTATTCTAAATATTGTTGCATCTTCTTTAAAGATACCAATATTTACATTTTGAATCACAGAATCAAGGACTATAGAGTCCTTTAAAAAGCCTATTTCGTCTGTAGCTTGCTGATAGATCCGATCTCCATTTTTTTCCTTAAGTGCATAGATTTTGTAAGTATCTTTTCTAAGGTTATTAAGGGCGTAATTGCCACTACTATCTGTTGTAGTAAAAATAGATGGTTTGCGTTTTCCAAAAAGGGTATCTCTATTTAATGGAAATATAAACACTACAGCATCTAATTCGGGTAATCCGGTAACAGAATTGGTTACCTGACCTTTTATGCTTAATGAATCGAGTTGCGGACCAGTTGAAAATACGTAAGTAAAGTTTTTGACTACGTTACTTTCATTTACATCTGCAATTGCTTTACCAAAATTAAATGTATAGGTGGTATTCTTTTCTAAAGTATCTTGAATAGTGACTTCTAGTTTTTTTCCTTTTGTTTTTAAAATTGGTGGGCGCTCCATTTCGGGGGAGACGGAGAACTCTTTGAATTCGTTTTGAATTTTGAAGTACTCATCAAACTCTACAACAATTTTTTCAGCTGTAAAATTAACACTTAGATTTTTTGGTGTTATTTTTAAAATCTTTGGAGGTTCAGTATCTCTTGGGCCTCCCTGGGGTTGTTGTATGCTGGCACAAGCATAAAATACTATGCTTATCGAAAAAAGGGGAATAAAATTCCTTAAGTTTTCTATAATTCGTTTTTTAGCCATTTAGGTGAGCTGTATTTAATTTTAATGTGTTTTTAACCAATATCATTTAGAAATTCTAAAACGCGCTTAAAACTCTTTTAAAGAGGTCTGATTTAAAATGTAAAGATATTAAGTTAATTTATTATAAATCAATAGTTTATGTGTTATCTTCTTTAATTTATTGTTATCTACTGATATGAACCATTAGAACTGAGATATCGGAAGGGGTAACACCAGAAATTCTGGATGCTTGCCCTAAAGTTCTTGGTTTTATTTTCAATAATTTCTCGCGAGCCTCTTTAGATAAAGATACCAATTGTGTATAATCAAAATCTGGATTGATGTCTTTATCTTCCATCTTCTGCATTTTGTTTATGATTTCCTGTTCTTTCTCGAAATAGCTTTCGTATTTAATTTTGATTTCAGCTTGCTCAATAGTTTCTTTATCAAAATCATGTAGTAAATTATCTAGTGCAGAACTTACTTTTCTGACATCATTAATTCCTACCTGAGGCCTACTTAGAAGGCTAATCATTTTGACATTCTGGTGTAGGGGAGTGGTACCTAGTTTTTCCAGCATATCATTAGCAGCAGCCATATCTATACTTTGTTTTCTTACAAAGGCAACAATAGCATCAGAGTTTTCTACTTTTTTGTTTACGATATCCATGCGTTCATCACTGATCAATCCAAGTGCATGAGCAATAGGAGAGAGTCTTATATCAGCATTATCCTGGCGCAGTAATAGACGATGTTCTGCTCTTGAAGTAAACATTCTATAAGGTTCTTCGGTACCTTTTGTAACCAGGTCATCAATTAGAACACCTATATATGACTCTGATCTTTTCATGATTAGCTCATGTTTATCATTTATCTTCTGATGTGCGTTGATTCCTGCGATAAAACCCTGACTAGCAGCTTCTTCGTATCCTGTTGTGCCATTAATTTGCCCTGCAAAGAACAAATTGCTGATTAATTTGGTTTCTAAGGTTAATTGTAACTGAGTAGGCGGGAAGAAGTCGTATTCGATGGCATAACCAGGTCTAAACATCTTCGCGTTTTCAAAGCCTGGTATCTGTATTAATGCACGGTATTGAACATCTTCAGGGAGTGAGGTAGAGAAACCATTTACATAAATTTCACAGGTATTCCATCCTTCTGGTTCTACGAATATTTGGTGTCTTTCGCGCTCCGCAAAACGATTAATTTTATCTTCAATGGATGGACAATATCTAGGACCTAAGCCTTTGATACGACCTGTAAACATTGGAGATTTTTCAAATCCTTCCTTTAAAGTTTCGTGTACTTTTGCATTGGTGTATGTAATCCAGCAGCAACGTTGTTCTTTAGGTTGTTCTATATTGGTATAAGAAAAGCGGCTAGGATTTTCATCTCCCCATTGTTCTTCCATTACACTGTAGTTTAAAGAACGACCATCTACTCGGGGTGGGGTACCAGTTTTCATTCTTCCTGCTTCGAAGCCAAGTTCTGTAAGCTGTTCGGTTAAACCTGTTGCGGCTTTTTCTCCAGTTCTACCTCCTCCAAATTTCTTTTCTCCAATATGGATTAATCCATTTAAGAAAGTTCCGTTGGTTAGGATAACCGTCTTTGCTTTTATTTCAACACCAATAGAAGTTTTAACACCTACTACTGTATCGTTTCTAATCAATAGACTGCTTACCATGTCTTGCCAGAAATCTACATTTGGGGTGCGCTCCAATGCAAGTCTCCACTCTTCAGCGAATCTTTTGCGATCGTTCTGTGTTCTCGGACTCCACATTGCTGGACCTTTAGAAAGATTAAGCATTCTAAATTGCAATGTGGTCTTATCACTAATTATACCAGAGTAACCACCCATGGCATCTATTTCACGTACAATTTGACCTTTTGCGACGCCACCCATTGCTGGGTTGCAACTCATTTGCGCAATGGTTTCCATGTTCATCGTGATGAGTAGGACAGAGGATCCCAGGTTGGCTGCAGCGGCTGCTGCTTCACAACCGGCATGGCCTGCGCCTACAACGATTACATCATATTCTTTAAACATTTCGTTTTTTTATTAATAGTGTTTCACGTGGAACGTATGGTGCTTTGATTAAAAAATTAGGAGGCGTTCCACGTGAAACATTTGTTTTTACTTGTTGTTTTTTATTCTTTCTAGTTGTTTTAATTATATCTGTTTGTAATCTAAAGAGGATATAGTTTTAACAGAAGATGTCATTTGAGTCTTTTTTTAATCTAAACTATCTTTATTTAAATTCGGACTCTTTGTTTTTTTAACCTTAGACTCTTATATTATTTAACAAGGTATAATTATTAAGTTTTATTGTTCTGAAAGGATTAACCATCGCTCTGTTATTTGTTCCAGTTCGGTAGTTAATTTTTCAATCAACTCAGTTTTATTTTGCAGTTCTAAATAATTAGCACTATCTATTTCTGATAGTGATAACGTTAAATCTTTGATTTCATTTTCAACTTCTGAAATTCTTGATTCTAATTCTACGATTTCTTGCTGCTCTTTATAGCTTAATTTTTTAACGGAAGCAGTAGGGGTAGAAGCTGGTGTTTCTTGCTTTTGTTTAGACTCTGGTTTTTCTTTTGGTGTTTCTAAACTGATTCTGTATTCTGAATAGTTTCCATTATAAATCGTCACCTCACCATTTCCCTCCATAATGAATAGTTGCTCACTCATTTTGTCCAACAAATATCTATCGTGAGAAACCAATATTAAAACACCAGGGAAATTTTCTAAAAATTCTTCCAAGACATTTAAGGTGTCAATATCTAAATCATTGGTAGGCTCATCCAGAATTAAAAAGTTAGGATTTTGCATCAGAACTTTCATCAGGTGTAAACGTTTCTTTTCACCACCACTTAACTTCTCAACCATCCCGTGTTGTTTTTTAGGAGGAAATAAGAAAAGTGTTAAAAGTTGTGAAGCAGAGATGGTTTGGCCATCAGCCATTTTAATGTATTCGGCGTCCGACTTGACAATATCTATCACACGTTCTTTTTCATTGAATGCTAAACCACCTTGCTTATAATATCCATATACAGTAGTTTCACCAGTACCTACTTTTCCTTTCTCAGGAGATAGGTAACCAGTAATGATATTTAATAAAGTTGATTTACCTGTTCCATTTTTACCCGCTAAACCAATACGATCAGCACGCTTAAAAGTATAGCTGAAGTCGTTAATGATATTTTTATTATCAAAAGATTGGCCAATATGATCTAATTCAAGGATCTTATTTCCTTGTCTTGACATCTTTACGTTTAATGTAATCTTTTGATTGTCAGATCTTTGCTTGGTTTTAGCGTCCAGGTCGTAGAAAGCATCCATTCTAGATTGTGACTTGGTTGTACGTGCAGCGGGCATCCTTCTCATCCATTCTAACTCCTTTTTAAGTAAGTTCTTATTTTTTTGGAAAGTGCTATCATCTGAGGCTTCCCTTTCTGACTTCTTTTCCAGGAAGTAAGCATAGTTACCATTGTAGTTATAGATCTTGCCTCTGTCGAGTTCTACTATCGTGTTACATACATTGTCTAAAAAATAACGGTCGTGTGTCACTAACAGTAAGGTTTTATTACCTGTAGTCAGTAATTTTTCAAGCCATTCTATGGTATCAATGTCCAGATGGTTGGTAGGCTCATCTAATACGTATATCTCCGGATCCTCAATAAGCAGTTTAGCCAGAGCCAAACGTTTCTTCTGTCCACCAGATAGGGTAGAAATCTTTTGTTGCAAGTGAGTGATGCCCATTCTGCTGAGAATGGTTTTTATTTCATGCTCGTATTCCCATGCGTTATGTTCGCTTAACTCTTCATATAAGCGGTTTAATTTCTTTTCATCTGGATTGGGATCTTCAATCAGTTCCTCATATTCTTTAATCAGCTGTTGCTGTTTATTTTCCAATGAAAAGATAAAATCACTGATAGAATAACCATCTGTAAAGGTTGGATCCTGATCCAGGAAACCAATTTTAACAGATTTATTCTTTACTATTTTCCCCTCCAATGGATTGAACCTTTCTGCAAGAAGTTTTAGTAGGGTGCTTTTTCCAGCACCGTTAATACCCACCAACGCTACGCGTTGCCCGGTTTGGATCCCCAGTGTCAAGTTTTTAAATAGCCATTCATCATGATAGGCGTGGCCTAAATTTTCGGCTGCAATAAGTGTGCTCAAAGTCTGTGTTTAACGATATTATGATAAGAAATTATTGCAAAAGTAAGCAATAATTATTTGTGGTATATACCTGAGAATTTTGAATGTACAGGGCAAATAGGTTCGGGCTTTATTAAACCTTGTTAAAGCACTGATAAGGGCAGCCTGTGTATTTTTTTGAAACAAGGAGATAACAGGAATAGGACAGGGAGATAACAAGGACATGGCAGGGGTAAGTTCGCTGTTGTGTCCTTGTTATCTCTCTATAAATATCGCATTATAAACGTTAAAAGATAATTGAAGCTTTCAATTATTTTAAGGGCATCAACATATTTATTTGCTTTAGTGTTGCTAAGAAAGCGCAACTTTTATGTAACAGAAAAGTTGCGATTAAAAATATATAATTTACACCTTTACGATTTGTCTTGATTTGGCCTGAAAAACGACCTTATTAGCGAGCTTCAGGCGGAATAATTAAGGTAGAGCTAATAGATTCGTCGTAGAAGCACTAAAGTTTGTAAAAACGCTTAAAAACAGTATATACAGGTTTGTTCGTTTTTTTAAATTGAGCGGATTTTTCTCTACTAATTAATCATAAAAAAGATCCCTTTTTTATTGGTTCCGGCTTTCAGAATTATTATATTTTGCCACTGATGTTTTGTGCTAGATCTTTAGTCTTGGTTTCTAATAGCGAAAGGTACTGATCTTCTTTTTCGGTCATCTTTAATTTCTCGGCTTTAGTTTTATCTCTAAACCCTAAAAGATGAAGGGTGCCATGAATAATTACGCGACATAATTCTTGAGCAATGGTATGTTTAAAGGTGGCAGCATTTTCCTTAATACGTTCTATGCTGATAAAGATGTCTCCTACAATCGTTTTAAACTCCTCTGAGTTGTCGAAAGTAATGACATCAGTATAAGTGTCGTGATCAAGGTACTCTTGGTTTATGCGTAGTAAATATTCGTCTGAACAAAGTATGAAATTAAGTTCTTGTAAAGTATATCCTTCTGCTGCAATGGTATCGGCCACCCAGGCCTTAATTAATCTTTTATTTTTAAGAATATAACTGGTTTCTTCATTAAAGAAGTTGATACTTGCTTTGCTCATTACTTTTAAATTATTGCCCCGAATTTAGCAATTTAAAATACTCTGTGATTTTATTTTTGTAATAATGGTTTAGGTTTGGCGGTAATTTTTGAAGCCATTCAGTTTCATTTTTTTCATTGGCTTTAAATTTTTCCAGCATTTTATGATAGGATGGGGGGTATTCTTTTCCGGCTTTACTTTCTCTTTTTTCATCCTGGTCTTGTTCACGTTGAGCGTTTTCGGCTTCTAGAAGTTTCGTAAGTAAATCTTTCTGACGATTCATGGTTTCCTGTTCCAGTCGTTTATTCACCAATTCTGCTTCTGTGGCTTTCATATCCTGAATCATTTGATTGAGGTTTCCTAAACCACCTTTTCCATCTTTATTATCTTCCCTGTTTATTTTTTGAAGTGCTTCCCTGATCATCTGCTGTTGCTGAGCCATTTTAGAAAACTCCTCACTCATGGTACCTTTAGGAACGGTTCCTTTATTCCCGTTTTTTTGCATTTGATCACGTGCTTTTTGCATGTTATTGTTCAGTTGCTGCTGCATCTGCTGCAATTGTTTCATGCTTTGTTTTTTCTTTCCCTTACTGCCACCTTTACTGTTTTTCATCATATCCTGTAACTGATCCAAGGCTTCACTTAGCATCAATGAAAGGTTATTTATAGAGGTCATGGTATACTGCTGGTTTTTATTTGCTCCTGCAGTATTTCTTTCGCCAAGATTTTCAAGGCTCTTATCCATATTGAAATTGATTTTCTGCATTTCCTCATTCACCGTGCTTTCTATTTGTGGAACACGCTTGCTTAAGGAGTAAAGACTATCGGCAATCACTTTTACATTGTCTTTTATTTCACGTTGTTTCTGAACGTTGCTCGTGTATTGAGGGTCTGAGCTGTTTAACCGTCGCAAGTTCAGCATTACTTTTTCCTGATCGAATGATGTTTTTAGAAGGTTTTCTAATAAGCGACGCAATTCTTGAGCATTCAGGTTATTTTCCATTTCTGCGGAATCATTCTGCATCTTTTTTAATTTATCAGCTTGCTTTTCCATCTGATCGGCTGCTTTTTGCTGACTTTCTGCTGCTTTTTTCTTTTCGTTTTTATCTAGCTGCTCTTCACTGTTTTTTTGCTCACGGGCAATATCATTCATTTCCTTTTCGGGATTATTGAAAGGGTTGGGGCGTTCCAGCTCCTGATTTTTTTCATCCAGCGTTTTAAGTTCTTTTTGAACTTCATTGAAAGATTTAGTTAGGGCTTTTTGTTTAGCCTTTATATCCTCTGGGCTTGTGTTTTTATCTAAACTTTGACTGGCAAGCTCTTTTTGATCCTTTGAAAGTTCATTTAAGCGATCAATATTATTTTGTAAGCTTTGTTCAAACTCCAATTGTTTGTAGAGTTCTAAGATGCGATCAAGTTCATTTTTAAGGGATTTATTATCCATTTGCATTTTAGATAGCTCTTGTTGGGTCTGATCTTTATTATTCTGATCCATCAGGCTTTGCAATTTCTCGAGCAGGGCTTTGGTTTTTTCATCAAGAACGTTGTTAAACAAGTCATCTATTTGCTTTTGCTTGTCTGCCAGCTCTTGTTTTAACAAGTTGTTTTCTTCCTTTTCAAGTGTATTCTGTTTGTTTAGTTCATTAATTTCTTTTACTGCCTGTTCCAGTTGTTTCTGCTTTTCCAGGAGTTGCTCAATTTGCTTTTTGTCATCAAATGAAATCTGTTTTTTATCCAGTAATGTTTCACCCAGTTTCTTACTCTCTTTTTCAACTTGTCCGGCCAGTTTAATGGTTTTTTCCATTTTCTGTTTTAGTGCCTGACTGTTTCCATTAATTTTCTCTGCTATTTGTCCTGAATTGGGAATGTCGTAAACATTAATAGCTGATTTAGTCGTTTTGGGACCATTTACAGCATCATTATCGGCAATTTCAAAATAATATTCCAGCGTCTGACCAGGCTTAATCAATGCTTCATTTAAATTCCACACAAAGAAGAAAGCATCATCCTGTTTGGTCTTTTTAACGGGAATAGCCTTAGTTACTGTCATTTTAACCTTATTGTTTTCTTTGATGGTATATTTGAATTTAAGCGAGCTAAACCCATGGTCATCTGTAATATTTCCGGTAAAATAGCGTGCTTTACTGCTTAAGGAATCAGGAGTTTCGGTAATGGTAATTCCAGGAAAATCATCCTTAATTACATTGATTTGGTGGTTTATAGAATCTCTGCTACTGATAAACTTATTTTGAGGTACAATGCCATAGGAGGAATTTTCTCTTATTGTTCCTGTATAAGAAAACGAGTTGTTTGATGGATTTAAAATTATCGTTTTATTTCCCAGACTAAAAATTAGCTGATTGCTATTCCTTGTTTCCATTTTCCAGGTCACAAGAGTTCCTTCTGGTACTATTAGATCACCAGCATTTTTAAGGCTTTCATTTTTCTTTTGCAGGTAAGCGGGATAGGCTAGTTCTGCTGTGATATTGATGACCGATGGGCGTGGTTTAACTTCAACAGTAAAGGGAGCTGAATTAAAGCCTCCTGCCTGGAATATTATTTTATGATTTTTTTGCAGGTTTTTGAAAGTATAATTGAATCTGGTTGTGCTTTCTTTTTCAAGTTTGTAAGTGTTAACTCCATCGCTGACATATACATCCTGTGGAATTTCATCTCCATTGAGTTTTAAGTTGAGGGTTAGGTTGTCACCTTGTGCTACGACAAGCTTATTGGTTAACAGCTGGAAATCGAACGGCGCTTTTGGCAAGATCTGTTTATTGTACTGTACAAAGCTGCTAGTCCCTTCTTTTAGGATGGCTGGAGCAATTAATGCAATCAGCAGGATTACTGTAGCAGGAGCAAGGAAATACTTGATATACTTCTTGTTTTCTGTCAGTTTTATGGCGCTCGAAAAGGGGATTGGATTAAGTTCTGCAATTTTTTGATCTACTCCAGCAAGGATGAGTATGCTGTTTCCAGGCGAAGCATCGGCCATTGCCTTTAATTGTAGTGTGTTCAGTAATTTGTCTTTTACATTAAAAAAGTGATTGCCAATAATTTCAGATGCTTCTTCTATACTTAGGTTTTTACTGAGTTTAAAATAGGCAAAAGCTGGTTTAAGGACCAGAAGTGTGACGATGATTGTTGCCAGTGCCAGTGATCCGAAAAATAAAGTCGTTTTAACGGTCGAACCGGGTTGAGTATAATAGACAAATACAAATAAAAGCAGATATAGTGCAAGTAGGAGTGCCAGGGCATAAATGCTTCCACGCAAAAGCTTATTGAGGTAAAACTTTTGTGTAAACTCATTAATTTTAGAAACTAAAAGATCGTAGTTACTATTCATTTAATTATTCCTATTGCCGCTATTTAATGGCTGTTTTTTGATAAAAATAGATATATAATCTATGTTTTTGTTTAAAGTTTGTTAATTTATTAACTTTATGAAAAGGTGAATATTATTTATTAAATGATATTTTAGTAAAAAAAACACACTAAACATGAAACAATCATTAATCGTACTTATCCTTATTTCAGTAGGACTAAATGGCGCCTTTGCGCAAAAAAAGATTAAAACTTTTAAAACCTGGAGCAAAAATGAAGTGATTGCACATAGAGGAGCATTCAAGGCTAAAGGATTGCCTGAAAACTCACTTGCGTCATTAAATGAGGCCATTCGTTTGGGTTGTTATGGTACTGAGTTTGATGTACACATGACTGCTGATAATATTCTTGTGGTGCATCACGATCATGATTATGCAGGTATGGATATTGAAAAATCAACCTATAAAGAGTTGCAGGCAAAACCACTTTCGAACGGTGAGTCTATCCCGACGTTAGAGAGTTATTTAGTTAATGGATTGAAGCAGAAAACAACCAGGCTTATTTTGGAGATTAAACCATCTAGAAAAGGGGAAGAACAGGATATGATTTTAACAGCTAGCGTTATAGATATGGTAGATAAGTTGAATGCACGTTCTTGGGTTGATTATATTAGCTTTAGCTATAAGATTTTGGAGCAGGTAAAACAACAGGATCCGTATGCTAATGTCGCTTATCTACGTGGAGATGTACCTTTAGAAAAGCTAAAAGAGGATAAGTTTTATGGTGCAGATTACCATTTCTCAGTTTACAAAAAGGGCGAATGGTTTGAAAAGGCTAAAGCATTGAAATTAACCTTAAATGCATGGACAGTAAACAATGCTGCAGATATGAATTGGTTACTTGACAACAAGGTTGAGTTTATTACTACCGATCAGCCGGAAATGTTATTGGAGCTAATTAAAAGCCGTAAATCCAAATAAGTAGGTTGTATAATCTAATCCTATAAACAAAAAAGCATCGCGGGTTATCCGCGATGCTGTACAATTTATGTTTTTATAATCTAGATTACTTTAACATTAATCGCATTCAACCCTTTTTTGCCGCTTTCTACGTCATACTCAACTTTATCGTTTTCACGAATTTCGTCGATAAGGCCTGTTGAATGTACAAAGATTTCGCTATCACCGTTTGCAGGGATAATAAATCCGAAACCTTTAGTTACATTAAAAAATTTTACTGTTCCTTCTTGCATTGTATTATTTATTAAAAATTAAGTGTGCAAGGTACATATTATTTTTTTATAATGTGCAAACGCTTCATTTTTTGATAAATATAAAATAGAATGGGGCTTTAAGGGGTGTTTTTTCTGCCTGTAACGACCAGGTTTATTTCGCTTGCATGCTGAATTCCAAGGGTTTTGCCTGGAATAGTTTTTAAAAGATTATGTAGGTAAACGTCAATAATTGCCTGTAGTGTTTTCTTTCTTGGTTCGTAATTTTCAGGGAAACTAACCCTGAATTTACCCAGATGCATTTTGCCTTTTTCATCCACAATGACAGAGAATTCATAACCAAAATCAGCATAAGCTTTTGTGATATCAATTCGGTAGTGAGGGAATAGATAATCAAATGACTCTGTCTTCCCGCTCAGCTTGTCAACTGTACTAAACTTATTTACTGTGATCATTTTATTAAGCGAGACAAATTCAACCGGTTGTCGGCCGGCGAATGAACTGTCTGGGTTACCTGGGTTTCTTGCCGCTTTCTCCGCCAGTTTCTGGATATAGAGCGTGTCTGCCCGCGTCGTTTTTTGGAGTTCAGCAACAGTGGTTTTTAGGGTGTTTTTAATGTAATCATCCGAGTACCAGGTCATGTTTACATCTGAACTGATATCTTTCTTGATTTCACGCCCTTTCAATTGAAGTCTTTGAAAAACCAGACTATCTTTAGATATTTTCTTTATTCTGATCCATTCCTTTGCAAAGTTGTATACATCTCCGTGATCATAGTGTAAAAAAAAGCTTTGCATACGTTGTTTTTGCGGACTATAAGCAAGTATCGTATCCGGGTCTTTAAACTGAATGATCCAGGATGGTTCCTGTTGAAATCCGATTTCATTAAAGGAAAGGCCTGTTGTAAAGCGACGTTTCACTTCATAATACTTAATCCCCATGATAGAGTCAAAAGTTATGCGGCCTCTGAATTTTGGGCTTTCTTTGGAAGGGCTTGTACAACTGCTGATCAGCAGCAAAAGGCTTGCTAAGGTACTAAGTATGCCAGATTTTGTCATATAATGCTAAAGGTATTCTTTAAAATGCAAAGGTATAAGAATCCTTTATATTCTTTGTTTTAGCTTGAAGACCTTGACCATTAGTTTATTATCTCTAAAGATAGATAGAATGATATTTTTACCATCAGCAGATTTAAAAAGGTTGTTAATCTCGTTTAGTTTGTAAGTAGCTACGGGGACAAAATTAATGGAAACGATCTCGTCGTCCACTAATACTCCTGCCTTTTCTGCTGGTGATCCGGGTTCTATCCTGCTGATATAGTAATGTAGAGTTTTGTTTTCTTGAGTATAAACTTCTATTCCCGACATGTCATGTTCAAAAGGACGGTTAAATTGCTTGCCTTTTTTGAGGTATATGGATTTATCTTCGTAATCAAAAGTAACATTGAACCTGCTTAACACATCTGCTCCAAGGTTGCCATTGCGATCTTTAAGTAAGATTTTAGCGGCAACATCATCATATATTGGATAGGAGGCAAGTACATTTTTGAGGGTAAAACTCCCAATTTTTAAAGAAGTAAGTCGGCCGATGCTTCCATCAATTGGACCACTCATGCCGACCCCAAGATTGGCCTGTATCGCATCCTTGGAAACGGGGAAAGGTTTTTCATTCAATCTTTCTAATGAAATAGCATGGCTGGCTCCATTATCAATTAGCGTTTTTATTTTTATATCGCCTAAACCGGGGCTTTGAATGTTTATATTTACGAATGGTTTATTACCAATGATTTCAATTGGGATTCTTTCACCCTTAATCTTACCAGGAGATCCAGGGTTCTTGAATATTAATCTTTTTGAGGAGTACTTTATTTCGATGATAAAACTATTGAAGAAATAATACCCTAATAACCCATATATTTTCACTCCCAGATAGTTAGATAAGCCGAAAATGTCTTTTTTTAGAATCGCCGTGGGGATATTATCGATAAAAGCTTTGCCTATTTGTACTGATATATCATTCGAAACAAAGGCATCAATTTCGTTGCCCCTGCCTAGTCCCGAGATTTTGATTGATCTGGAAACTTTAAGGCCTATGCTATCGATTAATGTTGGGTCAGTGATGATCATCGGGCTGACACCCGTATCCAAAATGAAATTAAAAGGGCCTTTGTTATTGATGTAGATGGGCACAATGATCAGGTTTTTGACCATAATAAACGAGATGGCGTCTTTATGTCTATCGCCCTTAAACAGAAACTGTTGTGCATAGGTATTGCAAACTATGCAAGATTGTATCATCAGGAGACATACATATACCCTGAGTTTACTAAAATTAATGTTGCACATTAACAATTTCATTAAACTAAATTAATAAATTAGTAGCAGTATGATTGGATCTGCAAGTAAATATGTTGCTATTTTAGGGCTTATTTTTTTAACGGGTTGCGCTGCCGAAAGACAGGTTTCCAGGAATTTGAAAAAGGTTATTTCACGTTCTGAAGTGTTGCAACAATATTATGCAGGCTTTGCATTATACGATATGTCTACTGAAAAGATGCTGTTTGAACAACATGCGGATCAGTATTTTACACCTGCGTCAAATACCAAGTTGTTTACTTTTTATGCTGGGTTAAAAATGATTCCGGACTCTATTCCTTCAATAAGATATGTGGTGGAAGGGGATTCTTTGATTTTTTGGGGTGTTGGGGACCCTTCATTTCTACAAAGTAAATTGAAAGGAACAAAGGCCGCTGACTTTTTGAGGGCTGCTAATAAAAAGCTTTATTATGCCCCTGGCCGATATACTGGTCGTTTTTATGGAAGTGGTTGGCAATGGGATGATTATAACGATTATTATCAGGCAGAAATTTATGAATTACCAATTATGGATAATTTGGTTACTGTAACGAGCAATAATGGTAAGGCTGAAGTTTTTCCTGGTATATTTAAAGATTGTTTTTTGGAAGACACCTTATCTAATGGAAAATCATTTTATGTGACCCGTGATTTTTTAGATAATCGATTTAAGTACCCTGCAGTGCCTGCTAAGGTAGGATATAGACAACAAATTCCTTATAAAGTTAGTTTACCCTTAACCTTGTCTTTGCTTTCCGATACGCTGCATCAGCAGGTTAAAGTGATCAACAGAAAGATGCCTGTTGAGGCGAAAACGGTATACAATTTAAAAAAGGATTCGGTATTAAAAGAGCTGATGTTGCCTAGTGATAACTTTATTGCGGAGCAATTGTTACTTGTTTGTGCCAACCAACTTGGAGAGGAGTTGAATACCGAAAAAGTGATTACTTATATTTTGAAGACTTACCTCTCGGAACTTCCTGATAAGCCTGTTTGGGTAGATGGATCCGGACTTTCTATATATAATAAGGTTACGCCCCGGGATATGGTTAAGGTATTGGATTTGATTTATAAGGAGGTAAATGACCCAGTAAGGTTGTTTAATATGTTGCCTGCCGGGGGCAAAAGTGGTACGTTAAGAAACGCTTATCCAAAAACAGATCAACCTTTTGTTTTCGGAAAAACAGGAACACTTTCTGGTGTGCATAATCAGAGTGGTTATGTGCTAACGAAAAAGGGTAAAACCTATATTTTCTCTTTCATGAATAACAATTTTGTAGTTCCAACATCTGAGGTAAGAAAGGAAATGGTTAGGATTATGACCTATATACACGAGAAATATTAATGAATTAGTTAGGTTCTATAGCTTTTGAAATGGGATATCCATTAAGTTATAATTTTGCCAGCCAATAAAATCGTAGTGCCACCATTCATTTTTTAAGACGCTGAAGCCATACTTTCGCATCGTTTGAATTAACATCTGTCTGTTTTTAACAATCTGGGCGGGTAGTTTATAAAAGGTTACGGCTGCTTTTTCTGAAAAGCTGTCATATGGGGTAGGCATTTCAAGTTCCTTTCCGGTTTTTAAGTCAATTAAGGTTAAATCTACCGCACAACCACGGTTATGCCTTGATCCTTTGTTTGGGTTGGCTACAAAGGCTTTATTTGAAGCTTCTTTATAAAAAGCAATTGTAATGCTGTAAGGCCGGTAAGCATCAAAAATTTTTAAGCCATATCCTTTCTTTTTAAGCTCTGATTGTACTTTTTGTAACTGTACAACTACCGGTTTTCGGGCAAATGCACGAGCCTGAGGATACATTATACGCTGCATAAAGTTATCTGTTGTTGCGTATTTGATATCGAGAACTAATCCAGGGATATGCTTTTTAAGCTCTAGGAGTTGGTGGTTGCTGTTTTTTTTGCATGATGATAAGTATTCTGTATAGGATTCTACTTTTAGTCCGTAAGGATTGGGTTGTTTTTTTTGTGCATGAACCGTAATAGATAGGCCTGCTAAAAGTAGCAAGAGGATTTTTTTTATCATGTTAAGGTTACTGATTTGCAGCTACGAGAAGTTCCAGGTCTTTATAAGGCAGGTTAAACATGTTCGAGAGGTCTTTGCTGGTTAGATGTCCTTGATAGATATAAAGCGCTTCTCTGATGCCTGGTTTGCTCCACACTACATTCATCAGGCCTCCCATATCGCCTATATCGACCAGAATTGGTGTGAATATATTGGTTAAAGCATAAGAGGCTGTTCTTGGTACTCTTGAAGCTATATTTGGAACGCAGTAATGAATAACATCATGCTTTCTGAATACAGGATCTTTATGATTAGTAACTTCTGAGGTTTCGAAGCATCCGCCTTGATCAATACTGATATCAATGACTACAGAATTTGGTTTCATTCGGGCAACGGTTTCTTCCATGACAACACAAGGGCTTCTGCCGTGTGAAGCACGGATGGCGCCGATCACTACATCGCAGGTGGTAATGGCCTTTGCGAGTACGATTGGCTGCATAACCGAGGTGAATACCCGTGTTCCAAGGTTGTTTTGAAGTCTTCTAAGCCGGAAAAGTGAACTGTCGAATACTTTCACCTCTGCACCCAAAGAAATGGCTGTACGCGCCGCATATTCGCCCACTGTTCCTGCTCCTAATATTACTATTTCTGTTGGAGGAACACCTGTAAAACCACCCAGCATCAGGCCTTTTCCTCCTGTCACATTACTCAGGTACTCTGCGGCAATGAGAATAGAGGTTGCTCCGACAATTTCGCTCATGGAACGAACAACGCTTAAAATATTGCCCTCATCTCTCAGGTTTTCAAAGCAAAGGGCATTGATTTTTTTATTTAGTAAAGCTTTTAGATAGGATTCTTTAAGACTCCCCATTTGTAAGGCAGAAATAAGGGTCTGTCCTTTGTGCATTAATGCGATTTCTTCAATTGTTGGAGGGGCTATTTTGACTATAATATCAGCATCGAATACATCTTTTTTATTGAAGGTGATGATTGCCCCTTGTTCGTTATAATTATTGTCTGAGAAGTTTGCGCCATTACCAGCGCCGGTTTCAATAATTACTTTATGGCCATTGTTTACTAAAAGGGCGACCGAAAGTGGGGTTAAAGCAATCCTGTTTTCCTGGAATGAAATCTCCTTAGGGATGCCAATATACAAACTGTTGTTCTTCTGATTTATTTTTGCCATTGCTTCTTTTGGTTGTATTAACCCTTTCTGAGCAATAGAGGCCATACCCTCGCGTAATCCTGTAGCCATTATTTTTTATTGATTTGGACTCTTAAATTAAGCAAAATACCTGGAATTAAGCACGTTTCAAATTTAAATTTTTGAGACTGACAGTATTCGGGTATTTTCATTTATTACATTGATTTCAATTTTAATATAGTGTTCGGGTAGCAGAGATTCTATTTTTCCAGGCCACTCAATGAAACAGATATTTCCGGAATAAAAGTATTCTTCGTAACCGATATCATAGGCTTCCTGAAGGTCCTTAATTCTATAAAAATCAAAATGATAAATTACACTTCCATTTGCTTCATATTCATTTACAATAGAAAATGTAGGACTAGTTACCACTTCTGTTACCCCAAGTGTTTTTGCAAGGGCTTTGATTAGCGTTGTTTTACCGGCACCCATTTCTCCATCGAAGATGAACATTTGCTCATCTTCGGCAAAGGTTATGATTTTTTTTGCGGCGTCTTCGAGATCAGGAAGTCCGTTTACTTCAATTTTTATACTACTCATGCTACAGCAAATTTAATACAAATAGTATTAAATTTGCTGTAGCATGATTTCGTTTTTGAATCTGCTTTGATAAGCCGATTATCTTGAACTGTAAGTTGCGATCGGAATGATCATCTCTTCAAGTGAGATCCCTCCATGTTGGAAAGTCTCATTGTAATAATTTACAAATTGATTATAGTTGTTTTGATATACAAAATAGCGGTCTTCTTTCGCAAAGATATAGTTAGAGCTAATGTTTATTTTAGGCAACTGCGCTTCGTGCGGATTTTTAATCAGGAACACCTCTTTTGCATTGTAGTTAAGGTTTCTACCTTGTTTGTAGCGGAGATTGGTGTTGGTATTTCTGTCGCCGATAACTTTACTCGGATGTTTTACCCTTATGGTTCCATGGTCTGTTGTGATTACCAATTTCACCTTTTTCTGAGAAATCTTTTTAAGGAGTTCCATCAAAGGAGAATGCTCAAACCAGGATAGCGTTAAGGAACGATAAGCAGCGTCGTCATTAGCCAGCTCTCTGATCATCTGCATATCTGTACGGGCATGAGAAAGCATATCTACAAAGTTGTAAACTATGGCATTGAACTCATTCTGTAAAAGATTGTTGACTTGTTCATTTAATGCTTTTCCATCATCGTAAGTCAAGATTTTGTTGTAGCTGAATTTGCAATCCTTACGAAGGCTACGTTTAATCTGATCGGCAAGGAAAGTCCCCTCATGCATGTTTTTACCACCTTCATCATCATCATTCTGCCATAATCCCGGGAAGCGTTTTTCCATTTCTAAAGGCATCAGGCCTGAAAATATAGAGTTTCTGGCATATTGTGTTGCTGTAGGGAGGATGCTAGAGTAGGTATCTTCTTCATCCATTCTAAAGAATTCTGTAATCAATGGATTAATGATGCGCCATTGATCATAGCGTAAGTTATCAATCAGAATAAAGAAAACAGGTGTGGTATTATTGATTAAAGGGAATACTTTCTTTTTTAGCAGATCATTGGATAACAAAGGCGCTGTTCCTTTGCCATTTACCCAACCCAGGTAATGTTCTTCAATGAATCTTGAAAACTGTGTATTGGCTTCAGATTTTTGCATGGTTAGGATTTCGTGCATTTGTGGGTCGTCCAGCTTTTCTAGTTCCAACTCCCAGAACACCAGTTTTTTATAAACTTCCACCCATTCTTCGTAACTGAGCTTGTCGTTCAGTGTCATCCCCAGGCGTCTGAAATCCTGTTGATAAGCCATAGAAGTTTTCTCACTTACCAGTCTTTTATTGTCAATGATCTTTTTAATGGTCAGCAAAACCTGTTTTGGGTTCACTGGCTTAATCAGGTAATCATCGATTTTAGATCCGATGGCATCTTCCATCAGGTTTTCTTCTTCACTTTTGGTAATCAGTACTACAGGGACATCGTTTCTGATGTTTTTTATGGCTGTAAGGGTTTCTAATCCGCTTAATCCAGGCATGTTTTCATCTAGGAAAACGAGGTCGAAATGTTCTTTCCCGAATGCTTCAAGGGCATCATTCCCATTTGTAAAAGTGGTTACATGATATCCTTTTTCGTTTAATAATAATATATGTGGTTTTAATAAGTTGATCTCATCATCTGCCCAAAGAATCTTTGTTTCTTGCATCATCGTATGTGTATACTGTAAAAATAATTCCTCAAAAAGAGTCATCTCTTTCTTAGTTGTGGATAAAAATAGCAATTTTTGTACCGTATAATTTATTTTTAAGTCTTGAACAAAAAGAAAATCATTAATGATCCGGTATATGGCTTCATCAATATTCCATCTGAAGTTGTATTCGATCTGATTTCGCATCCATATTTTCAAAGACTAAGGTATATCAAGCAATTGGGGATGACTCATCTTGTATATCCGGGGGCTTTACACACAAGATTTCATCATGCACTAGGTGCGATGCATCTGATGAGTCTTGCAATTGAAGTACTTAGAGGAAAGGGGCATGAAATAACTCCTAAAGAAGAAGAGGCGGCCACTATAGCTATTTTGCTTCACGATATTGGGCATGGTCCTTTTTCTCATGCGCTTGAGCACACTTTGGTAAATGGGATAAAACATGAGGATATTTCCATGTTTATGATGGAAAAGCTAAATATAGAATTCGATGGACAGTTGTCTCTTGCAATCAATATATTTAAAGGCGATTATCATAAGCACTTTCTTCCTCAACTAGTTTCAAGTCAGCTTGATTTGGATAGAATGGATTACCTGAACCGTGATAGCTTTTTTACTGGAGTTAGTGAGGGAGTAATTAGTTTTGACCGCATTATTAAGATGTTTAACGTGTTGGATAATGAGCTGGTGATTGAAGAAAAGGGGATTTATTCGATTGAGAAGTTTCTTATTGCAAGGAGGTTGATGTATTGGCAGGTTTATTTACATAAGACGGTAATTGCCGGGGAGATGTTGCTTGTAAAGATATTAGAGCGTGCTAAAAAGCTTGCTTCACATGGTGAAACTTTATTTGCTACACCTGCATTGCAACATTTTTTACAAAACGACATTACTGAAGCAGATTTTTTTTCAAGCGAAGAACATTTATTACAATTTTCTAAACTAGATGATCAGGATATTTTTGCTTCCATAAAAGTATGGGTAGGTCATTCTGATCACATATTGTCGCAATTATGTGCCATGTTAACTCAGCGTGATCTTTATAAAGTGGAAATTAGTAATGATGAGCCAGATGAAAATCGTGTAAAAGATTTAAGGGAACGAATGGCTGTATTTTTAAATCTAAATGAAGAGGATGTCTGCTATTTTGTATTTACCGATATGATTAGAAACCGTGCGTATAATGCAGGAAGTGGCAATATTAATATACTGTTGAAAAACAATACGATTGTTGATATTGCAAAGGCCTCGGATTTATCTAACTTAGAATCTTTAGACAAAACTGTAAAGAAACATATACTGTGCTATCCGAGGACTATTTAGCTCATATTAATTAAAATAACTGACATTTATTCCCGTTTTTTATGTTAATGACTACCTAAAGTAGTTGATAACCTAAATAGGTTTATTTGTTCATATCAATTTAACATATAACTTTGTAAAATGCAATTTACTGCCAAGCAGATAAGTGAGTTTATAGATGGTACCATTGAAGGGGATGAAAACGTTCAGGTTGGTGAGCTTTCCAAAATAGAAAATGGTAAGAAAGGTTCTTTATGCTTTTTATCTAACCCTAAGTACGAGAGCTTCTTATATCTGACAAATGCGTCAGTAGTAATTGTTGGGAAAGACTTTTTACCGTCACAGCCGGTTAGCAGCACGCTGATTCGGGTGTCCGATCCTTATAGTGCTTTTTCAGTTCTATTGGAAAGGTATAATGAGGTTATCAATCAAAATAATTCGCAGGTTGGTATCGAACAACCATCTTTTATTCATCCTACAGCAAAAATTGGCAAGAATGTATTCATTGGCGCATTTAGTTATGTGTCTGAAAATGCAGTGATTGGTGACGGTTCAAAAATTTCTGCACAGGTATTTATTGGTGCCGATAGTATTGTCGGAAAAAATTGTTGCATTCATCCGGGTGTAAAGATTTATAACCGTTCGGTACTTGGCGATCGTGTGATTATCCATTCGAATACCGTAATTGGTAGTGATGGGTTTGGATTTGCACCTCAGTCTGATGGTACTTATTCTAAAATTGCGCAGATTGGTAATGTGGTGATTGAGGATGATGTAGAGATTGGTGCAAATACGGCGGTTGACAGGGCTACAATGGGTTCTACTTTCATCAGAAAAGGAGTTAAGCTGGATAATCTAATTCAGATTGCTCACAATGTTGATGTTGGGGAGCACAGTGTTGTTGCTGCACAAACAGGGATTTCGGGTAGTTCGAAATTGGGAGAGAAATCGGTTATTGGTGGACAGGTAGGAATAGCTGGTCATCTTTCGCTTGCTAAAGGCACACAGATAGGTGCACAGGCAGGAATAAACTTTAATACAACAGAAGAAAATAAGCAATGGCACGGCAGCCCTGCGCAGCCATTAAGAGATTGGATGCGGGCGTCTGTAATTTTTAAACAGTTGCCTAGCGTTGAAAAAAGAATAGCCAACCTTGAATCAAAAATTAAGGAGCTGAACTTGATCATCGAACAAAACAGTACAATATCAAAATAATAATGAACGTTAAACAAAAGACCATAAAGAATGAAGTTTCGGTACAAGGCGTTGGCCTACATACCGGAGCAAATGTTACGCTCACATTTTGTCCGGCACCGGAAAATCATGGATTTAAATTTCAAAGAATTGATCTTCCAGGAAGTCCGATTGTAGATGCAGATTGCGACAATGTTACTGATACGGCAAGAGGGACTACCATTTCGCAAAATGGTGCTAGTGTGAGTACAGTAGAGCATGTTATGGCCTCTTTGGTAGGTATGGATCTGGATAACGTACTGATGAAACTTGATGGGCCTGAAACGCCTATTATGGATGGGAG
This sequence comes from Pedobacter hiemivivus, assembly GCA_040393085.1. Taxonomy (GTDB): domain Bacteria; phylum Bacteroidota; class Bacteroidia; order Sphingobacteriales; family Sphingobacteriaceae; genus Pedobacter; species Pedobacter hiemivivus_A. Next base: position 23,618 of record JBEBUV010000016.1, read on the forward strand.
TGCAATTCAGTTTCTGGAAGCCTTGGAAAGTGCGGGTGTTCAGTTGCAGAGTGTAGACAGAGAGTATTTCCAAATTCCTCATAACATTACTTATACTGAGCCTGATAGAAAGGTTGAGATTGTCGCGATGCCTTTAGATGACTATCGGTTTACGTGTATGATTGACTATAACTCTCCGGTTTTAGGAAGTCAACACGCCGGGATATCCAGTATCGCTGAATTTAAGAAAGAAATTGCTTCATGCAGAACATTTTGCTTTTTGCATGAATTAGAATATCAGTTGCAAAATAACCTGATTAAAGGAGGGGATTTAAACAATGCAATTGTTATTGTAGACAAGGAAGTTACTAAAGATGAGTTAGATCATTTAGCAACGATATTTAAGCGTGAGGCAATTGATGTTGCTCCTCAGGGTATTTTAAATAATATGGAACTGAGATATCAAAATGAGCCGGCAAGGCATAAATTGCTGGATATGATTGGTGATCTTGCGCTTGTTGGGGTTCATTTAAAAGGTCATATTATGGCAGCAAGACCTGGTCATGCTGCAAACGTGGCTTTCGCTAAAAAAATTAAAGCAGCTATCAAAAAGGAAAAGAATAAAAAGGTTCAGCATGTGTATGACACTACTGTAAAACCGCTATATGATATTGTCCAGATTATGGACATACTTCCACACCGTCAGCCATTTTTGTTTATTGACAAAATTTTGGAACTGAGTAAGACCCACGTTGTTGGTGTGAAAAACGTAACGATGAATGAGGAGTTTTTTAAAGGACATTTCCCTGGTGCACCTGTATTTCCAGGTGTGATTCAGATTGAGGCTATGGCTCAAACGGGAGGGATATTAGTGTTGAGTACGGTTCCTGATCCGAGAAATTACCTTACCTTGTTCCTTAAAATTGACAATGTTCGTTTTAGAGCACAGGTTTCTCCTGGTGATACGATTGTTTTTAGATGTGATTTAATGGAGCCGATAAGAAGGGGAATTGCACAGATGAAAGGTGTTGGAATGGTGGGAGGAAAAGTTGTGGTTGAAGCAGAAATGATGGCCCAAATCGTAAAAGTAAAAGAAAACGAAATTACATGATACAACCCTTAGCATATATACATCCTCAGGCGAAAATAGCCGATAATGTGGTTATTGAACCTTTTGCTGTAATTCATAAAGATGTTGAAATAGGTGAGGGTACCTGGATTGGCTCTAACGTAGTGATTATGGATGGAGCCAGGATCGGAAAGAACTGTAGGATTTTTCCTGGATCAGTAATTTCTGGTGTTCCACAAGATTTGAAGTTTGCCGGCGAGGTAACTACAGCAGAAATCGGCGATAATACAACCATCAGAGAGTGCGTAACGATTAATCGTGGCACAAAGGATAAATGGAAGACTGTTATTGGCAGCAATTGTCTTATTCAGGCTTATTCGCATATTGCACACGACTGTGAGGTAGGTGATTATTGTATTTTTTCAAATAGCACCACTTTAGCAGGTCATATTACTATCGGGAATTATGTTGTTTTGGCAGGATTGGTGGCTATTCATCAATTCGTAAAAGTAGGCTCACATGCATTCGTTACTGGTGGTTCATTAGTTAGAAAGGATGTTCCTCCTTATGTTAAAGCGGCTAGAGAGCCTTTGTCTTACGCAGGTATCAATTCTGTTGGCTTAAGAAGAAGAGGGTTCTCTTCTGAAAAGATTAATGAAATACAGGAGATTTACAGGGTTTTATTTGTGAAACATAACAATGTTACCAAAGCTCTGGATATGATAGAAGCTGAATTTGCCCCTACAGAAATTCGTGATGAGATTGTAGATTTTATCAGGAATTCAAACCGTGGTGTGATGAAAGGCTTCGGTTCTGGAAGTTAAGCTCTTTCTTAAATGACAATTGACTTAGCGAACGTTGGAAGAAGGTTTAATCAGGAATGGATTTTCAGAAATGTAAACTATAAGTTTCTTGCTGGAGAGAAATACGCGGTTTTAGGGCCAAATGGTTCTGGAAAATCGACTTTGCTAAGTGTTTTACATGGAAATTTAGCCCCATCTGAGGGGATAATAAATTATAAAGCAGGTGCAGATATCCCGGTTGAAGAGATCTACCGGGATATTAGTTTTGCTGCACCTTATCTGGACTTAATCGAAGAGTTTACACTACAAGAGACTATTCGCTTCCATTTTAAATTTAAGGCGTATTACGAGGGGATGGACGCCGCTGCGGTGTTGGACCTGCTTGGGCTTGCGAAATCGCAGGACAAGGCTTTAAAATACTTCTCATCGGGCATGAAGCAGCGTACTAAGCTGGCACTGGCTTGTTGTGCAGATACACCTATTCTTTTATTAGATGAACCAACCTCTAACCTGGATAAGCAGGGGATGGCTTGGTATCTTCAATTGATTGAGCGATTCTCGGACAGTAGAATGCTGATTGTCGGATCAAATCAGGAATCTGAGTATTCCTTTTGTAACCATTTTGTTCATTTGACGGATTATAAATAAGTAATTTTATATTTGAAATTAGGTATGAAAGAGGCTTTTCTGAGCTTTAAATACCATTATTAAAATATTTTCAAATTACTATTGTGGAATCAATAAATAGTCTTTACCTTTGCGGCACGAAAAAAGGCCGAAAATATAGGCTTTATTCATAGTGAATTAAAAGAGATATAAATAAGAATTTTCATAGTTTAGTTTTAGGTTTAGGTTGATTGTGGCTTCGGAGTGGTTCCCGAAGCCATCTTTTTTTATAAGCTTTTTTTTCAGGAAAATTAAATATGTACTTCTTTGACTGTAGGGAGCAGAAGCAATGTTTCTGGGCTATTTATGTTAATTGCTATATTTGGGGATGACAAAAGCAGAGATTAGGAAAATAGCAGGATTGCAAAGAAAGTCGCTTTCTGGTGTGCAGGTTGCCGATTTTAGCAAGCGTTTGCTTATTCTTTTTTCTTCTTTTGACTTTTCTTTGGTTAAGACTATTCATGTCTTTCTTCCTATTGAGGAGAAAAATGAGCCAAATACATTTTTATTTATTGATTGGTTATTGGTTAATTGGCCTGATATACGCATTATTGTGCCCAAGGCTGACTTTAACACCTCGATGATGGTAAATTATGTGTTTGAGGGGAGAGATGGGCTTGTGAAGAATCTTTATGGTATTCTAGAGCCTCAGATGGGGGAGCTTCATAACGGAGATGTTGATTTGGTGCTGATTCCGTTGTTGGCTTTCGATTTACAGGGTTATCGGGTTGGTTATGGAAAGGGTTTTTATGATCGGTTTTTACAGGATGTTGATGTGTTGAAAGTAGGTTTGTCGTTTTTTGATCCTGTGGATAAGATTGATGATGTAAATGAGTATGATGTGAGGTTAGATGCCTGTATTACTCCAGATCGGATTTATAGGTTTTAAAAGACGGTGCTACTACTGCATTTCTTTCTTCATCATAATATCAACCTGCTCATCATTGCCCATCTTGAATATATGTTTGTCAAAAGATGTAAATCCATTTTTTTCATAGAATCTTATTGCACGTGGGTTTTTTTCCCAAACACCCAGCCATAAATAGGAATTGTGTTGTTGTTGAGCAACTTCTAAAGCTTTTTCATAAAGAAGTTGACCAACTTTTTTACCATGATGGCTACTTTTTACATAAATACGCTCAATTTCTAGTGCTTTTTTATCCTGTTGTTCTGTTTGTGCAATTCCAGTATTTATTTTTAGGTAGCCAACAGCGCTTCCGTCTTCCCAAGCAATATAAAACAATGAATCTGGATTACTCAGTTCAGAAGTCAGTTTGCTATCATTAAAACTGTCTTCAAGGTATTTATTCATATCATCTTCGGTATTGCTATCGGAAAATGTTTCAAAGAAAGTTTCTCTGCCGATGAGCTGAACTGTTCTTAAATCCTTAGCTGTAGCTTTTCTGATCTGTATGTATTCCATTATCTAAATTATTTTGTTTACAAATTTATTCAATAATTAAACAGTTCAGTAATTCCAATTTGCATTAGACCCAAGCATTTAGAGATAGAATACTCTACCCGAATTCTTTAGTCCTTTTACAGTTATAGAAAATAACTGCGTCGTAATCACTAATCTTCTTCTTAATGAGAATTTATTCGAACAGGGGGTAACAAATTTTTATTCTTTCTGATATATCTCCAAATAGTTTGAATTAAACTAAAGGAGAACATTATGAAAAAGATAATATTAATGGTATTTGCGGTTTTATTAACCGGACTTACATGGGCACAAACTAAGCGGGATACTGCTGCGAATAATAATGGTCGATTACAAATATCGGCGTTTGGTGGTTTTAGTATGCCAATGGGCATTTACAAAAACGATATTGGCAGGGCTAAGAATGGTTATTTTGGAGGATTAGCTATTGATCAATATTTTAAGGGGAATAAGTGGGGAATTGGTATTGATGCCAGGTTTTTAAATCATGATATCAGAAAGTTTGATAGTGTGTTTTTTGACAATGGTTACATCGCTACTGATTATATTAATCATGCTTCTTTTCAACATGTAGGGGTTAGTATTGGTCCTACTTATAAATCTAAGTTCGGTAAGTTGGATCTGGAGGCTTTTCTTCGTGGTGGGGTACTCTTTCAGGGCTTCCCCCAGTATAAACAATCTGTGTATATCAATCAGGCAGTAGGACCAGCATTAAATATGTTTGATACTTATTACACAGACAACCCTAAAAGAATTACTAAAGCTTGGATGGGATTGGGTGGAATACGGTTGTCGTACGTTATGAATGATAATTGGGGTATTTTTGTACAGGCCGACTATTTAAGGACTTTCGGAAAAAAATTCGGTAAAGATTCCAGCGAGTTTCATATTACTAAATATGAAGTTAAACAAGCGTTGACACCATCGGATGTATTGACTGAAAAGGGAGGTAATATCACTAACATAAATACTTTCTATGAAGAAACACCTACTACACATAAAACTTTTGTACAAGCTGTTAATGTTGGGCTTGGGATTAAATATACGTTTGGTGCCAAGCGTAAATCTGCTCATGCAGCTGTGCCTACCAAGACCGTTGCTCCGATTGTAAATACCATTCCTAAAGACATTGTGGTGGTTGTAAAGGACAAACAAACTGGATTGGCTTTGAGTGGTGTTACAGTGAAGATTACACATAATAGTATTGATTATATGTCTATTAGTAATGCTGATGGACAGGCAGAAAGGATAAAAGCAGCAGAAAAGGGAGTTTATTTGATTACAGCAGTTAAGAATGGGATAGCAGCTGAATCGGTAGAGATTGGTATAGCTGATTTTGACAGGTCTGGTCAAGTGATTTATAAAGAAATCTATCATGATGACCCAAGGTTTACATTAATTGGGGAAACGGTTAGGGCAAACGACAATTCTAAATTGCCGGGTATAGGTACGATATTAACAAATGCTACGAATAGTAAAAATATGACCCAGATTTCTGATGGAGAAGCAAAATTTGTTTATCAGCTTGAACAGCAGTCTGATTACAATATTGTAGCCAATCAGGCAGGCAAGTTTTCGCAAACGGAAAGTGTAACAACAAAAGGACTAGATAGAAGTAAAACACTGTATGTTACTTTGAAGCTCGGGGTAAATAACCTGGATGCAGGTGCTGTTTTTGTGCTTAAGAACATTCATTATGATTTTGATCAGTCATTGATCAGGTCAGAAGCAGGTAGGATTTTAGATAATCTGGTAAATGTAATGTCGCAAAACCCGACATTGAGAATAGAGTTATCTTCTCACACAGATAGTCGCGGCAAGGATGCTTACAATATGCGACTTTCTCAGCAAAGAGCAGATGCTGCTGTAAACTATTTGGTTAATAAAGGAGTGGAACGCAGTAGAATGGTGGCTAAGGGATATGGGGAGACTCGTTTATTAAATAACTGTGGGAATGGTGTTCAGTGTAGTGAGGATGAGCATCAGGCAAACAGACGGACAGAGATTAAGGTTTTGAAATACTAAAAGGGATGTGTTGAGGGGAAAGCAGGTGGTCAAAGATCATCTGCTTTTACTTTTTATCGACTTCTTTTTGCGACTTGATAAAGTCGCTTACAAGGTAGGCTATTGTCTTTGCGGTACTTTGATCCTGTCGGCCGTCATTTAATGCAACAGCGCCCTCGCAAATGTGTAAATAGGCAAGCTTTTTAGTTGTTGTTAGTATGATCTTTCGAATTTCATTTAAAGGAAAGCCTGAAGGACTCATTGCACTGGATAACACATTTTCTATACTATCCAGGTCAATTTCTAATCCTGTAGTATGTCCTGTTTTAGTTAGGAGGTTGTTCCATGCGAAAAGAAATGGTTGATCGCTTCTTAGCAAATCATCAAAAAATACAGGATAGATGTGTCGGTTTGATTCTATAGTTTGTAATATCGTATGGTTATTATAATTCTGATGCAGTCCAAAAATCCCGTATCGGGTTAAAAAACCATCTTTAATGGCATAGCTAAAGCCATTACCGCTATGTCGTCCATTAGTCGGACGTAGGTCAGCATGCGCATCAATATTAACCACATCTATTGAACTATTTAAAGCCAAAGATGCGCCCTTTATAATTGGATAAGCATTATTATGCCCTCCACCAATGATAATAGGTGTTTTACCTGCTTCTACAATTTTTTGAATAACCGGAAATACAGCATTGTCTATTTCAACGACTTTTTGTTGTAGCTGATCTATGATTTTAGTCCCAGAATCTGAAAATTCAAAGTGACCGAGGACAAGCAAATTATCTCCATTAAAAAATGGAGTGCTTTGTATATTTAAGAGAGTCTTTAAGGCTGACTGCCATGTTGTGGCAGCTCCAGCAATACCATAATTTGCTCGTACTCCAATATCTTCGGGGATACCAATCAGGACAAATTGGGCATTAGATTGGCTGATTTCCTCCAATGAGGAGACCAATTGTACACTTTCACCTATCTTAAGCTCCCCATGGCGACGATTTGTTGCTGCTGAGACATCTGATGCACTATATATTTTAAAGTGATCCATTAATTTATTTTTCCGTTTAAAACAATGGTTTCTATCTGCGACTGCCCAAAGCTATATGGTAAAAAAGCAAGAGAAGACATTCGTCTGGTGATAAACAGGTTTGCTATTTTACCTTTTGCAATGCTTCCTATTGAGCCACTTAATTCCATTGCTGCGGCTCCGTTTAATGTAGCTGCATTTATTGCCTCTTCCGGGCGCATTCTAAGTTTGATACAGGCTAAAGATACCACAAGATTCATATTGCCGGATGGAGTAGAGCCAGGATTATAGTCCGTTGCTACGGCAACAGGTACATTCGCATTGATTAGGCCTCTGGCATTGGCAAAGGGAATATTGAGATAAAAGGAGCAGGATGGTAATAATGTAGCAATGGTGTTGCTGGATTGCAGGCATTCTATTACAGCCTCGTCTGTAGCTTCCAGATGGTCTACAGATACAGCATGGTGTTTTACACCGATTTGTACCCCTCCCGATACGGAAAGCTGGTTGGCATGTATCTTTGGTTTTAAGCCATATTTTGCGCCAGCTTGTAGCAAACGGTCCGTGTCTTCAACTGAAAAGAATCCTTGTTCGCAAAAAGCATCCATATAATCTGCCAGGCTTTCATCGGCAATTTTTGGGAGCATTTCATCGATAATGAGCTTAATATAACCCTCATGATTGTTTTTATATGCAGGAGGATAGGCATGTGCAGCGAGAAATGATGCTTTTATAGGGATTGGGAAATGGTTTTTTAGCTTTTGTATAACCCTTAACATTTTAAGTTCGCTATCGGTACTTAGTCCGTAACCGCTTTTTATTTCAACAGCGCCAGTTCCCTGTAGGATCATGTCTGAAAGACGTTTTGCAGCTGATTCATAAAGGGCATCTTCTGATGCTACTTGTAGTTTTTTTGCTGAATTTAAAATTCCTCCTCCGGCAGCAGCTATATCTTCATAGCTTTTACCATCTATTTTCATTACAAATTCTTCTTCTCTTGATGCAGCAAAAACAATATGCGTGTGAGAATCGCACCAGGAAGGGAACACGAAGCCATTTTTCGCATCATGCGTAACCACATGATTGGGTAACAATTCGGGTAGTTGTTCCATTTTTCCGAAATCTGAGATTATTCCGTCTTCGCATAAAACCCAGGCATTTTCCAATGTAGGGAGTGATTGCATTTGTTGCCCCCTTAGCATCAGTGCATCCTGTAGATGTGTGCCTACTAAGGTTCCAATATTTGTAATAAGTAGTGCAGACATGGTTATACGTGTAATTCCAGTAAAACGGGACAGTGATCTGAATGAATTGCATCAGCAAGAATAGACACTTTTTTAAGCCTATCTAGCATGGGTTTAGAAGCGAGGTGATAATCTATACGCCAACCCAGGTTCTTTGATCTGGAATTGGCTCTATAGCTCCACCATGTATAATGGTGCGGATCTTTATTAAAGTGTCTGAAAGTGTCAATAAAGCCATTATTTAAAAAGAACTCCATCCATTCACGTTCTTCAGGTAGGAAGCCAGAAGATTTAGCATTGGATTTTGGGTTATGAATATCAATAGCAGTATGACAGATGTTGTAGTCACCTGAAATGATTAGGTTTGGGAATTCCATGCGTATTTCGTCGATATAAGTGTCGAAGAAGCGCATGAACTCATATTTTTTATCTTGTCTTTCATCGCCGCTTGATCCAGAAGGCATGTAAAGGCTCATTAAAGAGAAATCATCAAAATCGGCTCTTAAGATTCTACCTTCTTTATCAATCCATTCTTCACCACAACCGTATTCCACATGTTTAGGTTTGATACGGGTAAGGATTGCTACGCCACTATATCCTTTTTTTTCGGCAGGAAACCAGTAGTGATGATAACCGAGCTGTTCAATTAGGCCTATAATTTCTGGAATTTGAGAAGGAAGGGCTTTTACTTCCTGCAAGCAGATCATATCGGCGTCAGTTGCTTGTAGCCATCCAAAAAAGTTCTTAGTGGAGGCGGAGCGAATGCCATTAACGTTATAGGAGATAATCTTCATTTGTAATGTTTTTTATACGGTTTTAGATTTGGTTTTAGTTTCTTTATTTTGTTTAATCAGTTCTTTTTCAATTTTTTTAGCTTCTCGTCGTTTTAAAATGCTAACTGTCACTTTCACATCTGTCAGAGGTCTGTTATTTCCGTCAGTTTCCAGAATTGCAATCTTATCTATCATATCAATTCCTTTTACTACTTCTCCGTAAACGGTATAATTCTGATCTAAATGGGGGCTGCCGCCAATTGTTTTATAGACTTCCCGTTGCCATACTGGAATTTTAAATTTCAATCGTTTTTTTTCCAGGATGTCTAGTTGTTCATCAGTAAATATCTTACCCTGTACCAGGTAGAATTGGCTACCACTAGAGGCTTTTTCTGGATTGTCGTCTCTCGCAGCTGCTAACACTCCCTTTTTATGAAAAAGGCTCTCATTAAATTCTGCGGGTACTGTATAGCCGATTGTGCCTTCGCCAAGTAAACTACCTTTTGTAGCTGTTTTGGAGTCCGGATCACCACCTTGTATCATGAAATTTTTAATTACCCTGTGGAAAATAGTCCCGTTATATGTACCTTTCTTTGTTAATTTAATAAAGTTATCACGGTGTTGAGGTGTTTCGTTATAGAGCTTGATGATACATTCGCCCTGATCCGTTTTAATTTTAACGTATTGATGTTTTGGCTTTGCTGAAAAGGCTGAAATAAAGCATAGGCAAAGCATTATGGTAAAATAATTCTTCATTTTCAGTTTAATTACCCGGCTAAGTTAAGGTTAAATCTGCTTTAATGGTAGGTGAATTAAAACACTATGCTTACAATTTCTTATCATAGATCAACAATTGCTCAGGAAATTCGTTATAGCTTTGTAACTTAATTAAGTCAAAATTATGAAGAAAGTATTTTTATTTTTGGTTGCGTTGTCAATCAGTGTTGCGTCATTCGCACAAACTAAATGGACTGTTGATCCTATGCACTCATTCGTGAGCTTTTCTGTGAAACATTCAGGAATTTCATTTGTTGAGGGTTCTTTTAAGAAATTTGATGGTTCTTTTACCTCAGCTAAAGAAGACCTTACTGATGCTAAAATCGATTTTACTGTTGATGTAAATAGCATTAGCACAAGTGTGGAAATGAGAGATAATCACCTTAAAACAGATGATTTCTTTAATGCAGAAAAATATCCAAATATGACTTTTGAAAGTACTGCTTTCAAAAAAATCAAAGGAAACACTTATGCGTTGGCTGGTAAATTAACTATCCGTGACGTAACAAAAAATGTTGTTTTTGCAGTTACTCATGGTGGAAATGTTACAGATGCGAAAGGTGTTACTAAAGCAGGTTTTACTGCAACAACAAACATCAACCGTTTGGACTATAACATTAAATATGATCCAACAGGAGCAGGTATTGCAAAAGACATTAAAGTTACTGTTAACCTGCAATTTGTTCAGGCTAAGTAATTATTTATAAAACGGGTCTCGCATTTACCAGGTGGATGGTGGCTGCGAGACTTTTGTTTTTCAAGGGTTTAATTCTTAAAATGATGTCAGATTTATCTCAGTTCAATAGCTTTACCAAAACACTCCCTGTACAGGATACGTTGATGCCCGTTTTATTTATTGGTCATGGATCTCCGATGAATGGAATTGAAGACAATGAATTTAGTTCGAAATGGGCGAATATGGCAAAGGATATTCCAGAGCCTAAAGCTGTATTGGTTGTGTCTGCCCATTGGTTTACACGTGGAACGCACGTGACCGCAATGGATTTTCCAAAAACCATTCATGATTTCGGTGGATTCCCGCAAGCATTGTTTGATGTACAATATCCTGCGCCCGGAAGTGCTGATCTGGCAATGGAGACTGCGGGTCTTGTATATAGCGCAACTGTTGGTTTGGATCACGATTGGGGCTTAGATCATGGAGCCTGGACTGTTGTTAGACATATGTATCCATTAGCTAACATTCCTGTTTTGCAGTTAAGTATCGATTATACAAAGGATGCAAACTATCACTACAACCTTGCGAAAGAGCTTTATCAATTGCGTAGGAAGGGGGTTTTGATTTTAGGAAGTGGCAATATGGTTCATAACCTGCGTATGATGAGCTGGGAGATGATTAATGGGGGTGGATTTGACTGGGCATTGGAAATGAATGATACATTCAAGAGCCTGATCATGAATCATGAGCATCAACAACTTGCTAATTATAGAAACTTAGGTAGTGCCGCTTTGCTAGCTATTCCTACGCCGGAACATTACCTGCCTTTAATGTATACACTCGGTCTGCAAAATGATAAAGAAGAAATTTCTTTATTTAATGATAAAGCGGTAGGCGGGTCTTTAACGATGACCTCAGTTAGAATTGGATAATATTCTTTTCTCTTCGTAGATTAATCAGTACTACATGATTTTCTTTAGTAATTTTAACACCCATGATTTACCATTGTAAGGTGGATAAATCATGTTGCTCATATTCATAGAAGACTGAAAAACGACAGTTCTTTCATGAGAGAATGTTTTAAAGCCAAAAACCCCATGGCAACTTCCCATTCCGCTACTATTTACCCCACCAAAGGGAAGTTTAGGGTTGGATATATGAATTAGTACATCATTTACACAAGTACCACCAGCAGAAGTGTTTTTAATGATATGTCCTGTGTTTTTACTATCGTCGCTAAAAATATATAAAGCCAGAGGCTTACTCTTATTGTTTACAATTTCGATTGCTTCATCAAGCGTTTGATAGGTGAGAACGGGTAAAACAGGTCCAAATATCTCTTCTTTCATAATGCTGGCGTTGGCAGAAAGCCTCGTCAGAATTGTTGGATTTATCGTTTGAGCATCTTCCCGATGTTGCCCTCCAAAAGCTATTTTAGCACCTTTTGCACTAGCATCATCAATAAGTTCAACTATTCTTCTAAAATGTTTTTGGTTGATGATTTTTGCATATACCTCTTCATTAATTTCTTGAGGATTCTTAAAGAACATTCGCTTAGTAGCCTCGCTGAATTCCTGGACAAACTCTTCTTGCTTACTTTCGGGGATGAGCACATAATCAGGAGCAATACAAGTTTGTCCGGCATTAACTAGTTTGCCCCATGCAATTTTCTGGGCTGCATTTTTAAGATTTGCACTTTGATCGATTATCGTTGGTGATTTTCCTCCCAGTTCAAGTGTTACGGATGTTAAATTTTTAGCTGCGGCTTCCATTACTATTTTACCAATAGCCGGACTTCCAGTGAAAAAGATATGGTCAAACGGCAGTTTGAGTAGTGCTGTTGATACAGAAGCATCGCCTTCAAATGAGCAGATTTCCTTTTCATCAAAACATTCTTTAACAATATCAGTGATGACCTTGCTGGTTGCGGGACTTAATTCTGAGGGTTTTAATATGGCACAATTACCGGCTGCTATTGCCGAAAGTAATGGGCTCATCATCAATTGGAAAGGGTAATTCCAGGGAGAGATGATCAGACAGCTTCCTTTTGGTTCATAATAGATTCTATTTTTTGCCAACAAGCTGACCATGCTTTTTCCTGCCCGAAGGGGTTTCATCCATTTACTCAGGTTTTTAATAGCAAAATCAATTTCCCCATAAATAAAGATTACCTCTGTTACTGCGGCTTCGAACTGATTTTTTCTTAGATCACTTTGTAGCGCATCATAGATATTGTGCTCATTTTTTTCAATAGCAGCTTTTAAAGATTTTAATTTTTGAATTCTTTGTGCGGCATTGGTCTTTCTAAGCGTATATTTATGTTTTTGCTGTGCTTCAAATATGGAGTCGAACGTTTGGATCATGGTGAGGTTGTTAAAGCTATTAATCGATCTTATAGATCCTAAAAACTTAAATATACAGATGAAAAAGGGATTATTTATTGTTTTCTTAATTTCGGTGTTTACACAGAATGCTGGAGGACAAACCATTAAAACCGGAGTGTTGGTTATAGGTAATGGGAGTAATGCCATCGGCGCCGGCTTTCAATCGGCCATCTCAGGAGTGAAAACGATCATGTTGATTCAGGAATCGGGTTTGAAAATATCTTTGTCGGATGCAAATATTAGTTCAGGTCTGGAGGCAGGCTTTTTAAAGAGAATGCCCCTGTCAAAGGGAATTGCAGATGGGAAAGGTATGCTGCATGTGGATCAGGGCAGAGCAAATGAAGTGCTTAAAACCTGGGCAGATAGCATTAAAAATCTTACCGTAATGAGAAGTATCAAGTGGTCTCGTATTAAAAGATCCGGTAACAACTGGAATGTTTTACTTGCAGATGGGAGAACAATTAAGGCTGAAGTTTTGGTGAATGCGGATGTAACTGGAGTTGTAAATAAAGCATTGGGTTTACCGGAATCGGAGGTTAAGTTATGGCAGGAATTCAATTACAATGAAAATCTATATCGCTTAAGTCTGAGTGCTGGTTATGAATTCGGTGGAACAAAGTCTAATATTATTCCCTTACCTAATTTTCAGATTGCTGCTCAAGAGAACCTGGTTGTATTGGATAGAAAGAGTGAAAATATGGCCGCAGGACAAGCCGCTGGAGCTGTGGCTGCTTATGCGGTGTTTTTTAGAACAAAAACATCACTTTCAGATTTGAAGTTGATTCAGAAAGAATTGCTTAATTATAAACTCGCAGTTATACCATTTGCCGATATTCCTTTTGGAGATCCAAATTGGAGCGCGATTCAATATATCGGGTTATCAGGCTTTTTGAAAGCAGTATTTGTGAACGGACAAGCTAATTTTATGCCTGATCAACTGGTCACTACCGCAGAGATCAGAGAGCCGATTAAAGAGTTTTATTATAAAGCTCAGATTTGGTTTGATGATCATAAGGAAGAGAATATGACTTTAGGGGCAACTATTGATATGGTTAGTATGGTCGGAAATAAATCACCTGAGAGCACAAAAAATCTGATAAAAAAGAAATGGGAAAAAGAATATCAATTTAAGGGAGAGTTTGACCTGGGTAGAGCAATCAATAGACGTGAATTTGCTGTTTTAGTAGAAGAGTATTTAAATCCGTTTGCTGTGAGTATTGATAAAACGGGAAGAGTTATTAGGTAATTTGCTTGCTGATGAGATGTTTAACTGTCTTCTTTTCTTTGTTTGTCTGCACTGCTTCAGCTCAGCAGCTGGCACCTTTGTCGGTAGAGAAAATTATGAGGGATCAGAAGTGGATCGGAGTTTCTCCATCTGGATTTCGTTGGTCTGCAGATAGTAAAACAGTTTTTTTTGAATGGAATCCAGAAAGAAAAGATACAGTCGAATGTTATGCCCTTGATGTTTCATCAGGGAAGTTTAGAAAGGAAGATAAAAATCTTGCTAATAAAGCAGTAGGAAAGGCTTTTAAGTATAATCGTGATCATACCAGGGGCGTTGCAGAGAAAGGCGGAGATATCTACGCTTATGAAGTAAAAAGCAAAAAAGGTTTAAGGCTTACCAACACGCTTGAATACGAAAGTAATCCTGGGTTTTTAAATAATGGGAATATCGTTTATCAGCGGGAAAGAAATGTTTTTGAACTTAACCTCCAGACGGCAGAGGTAAAGCAACTTACTAATTTTGTAGATGGAGAGCAAGATCTTTCAGCTAAAAAAGCTACTGACGATCAGGATGCCTGGTTAAAAAAACAACAAACTGAGCTTTTTGAGATTACCAGAACTCAAAAGAAAGAAAAAGATAGATCAGAGCGCTCCGCTCAAAAGGAGTTGTCCAATAAGTTGAAAGCCATCTATATTGGAAGTAAAAGTATTGATAATATTGTGGTGAGCCCAAATGCTGATTATATATCATACCGATTAACTGCTGGTTCTGGATTAAGCAAAAAAACGATTGTTCCTAACTATGTTACCACATCTGGATATACGGAGGATCTTCCTGCAAGGGCAAAGGTGGGAGGGCTTTTGTCAGCATCAGAAAATTATGTTTACGATATACATAATGATACAGCTTATAGAATTAAGACCTGGGATATTCCAGGGATTAAGGACTTACCGGATTATCTGAAAGATTATCCAATAGCACTTGAAATGCGTAAGGAGCGGAATATCGACAGAGAGGTAAACTTAAGAGGGCCATATTGGAACGATAAGGGGACTGTAGCTGTGATGGTTGCTTTTGCTCAGGATAATAAGGATTTATGGGTATTAAAGTTAGATGCTGCAACAGGGAAGTTGGAATGTGTTGACCGGCAACGTGATGAGGCCTGGGTTGGTGGGCCTGGATTTGGAGAGGTTGCCTGGTTGGATGAAGATCGGATATATTATCGGAATGAGGCCAGTGGCTATGCCCATATATATGTCGCCAATGTAAGTACAGGACAGAAAAAACGGCTTACCTCTGGGAAATGGGAGGTGCAGCAATTGCAGCTTTCTAAAGATAAAAAGCACTTTTATTTTCAAGCAAATAAGGAACATCCGGGAGTTACTCACTTTTATAAATTGAGTGTTAATGGAGGAGTAATAGAGCAGCTTACTTCTATGAAAGGTGGAAATGAGGTGCTGTTATCTCCTGATGAAAAATGGTTAGCCATAAATTATTCCTATATGAATAAGCCTTGGGAATTGTATTTACAACCAAATAAGTCAGGCGCAAAGGCGGTAAAGGTGACAAAATCTACCACTGCGGAATTTGATTCCTATCTTTGGCGTACACCTGATCTAGTTGCTTTTAAAAACAGGTACGGAGATGATATATATGCTAGAGTTTATCCAGCAAAAAATCCACATACAAATCGTCCCGCTGTAGTTTTTGTACATGGTGCTGGTTATTTGCAAAATGTACATTATTGGTGGAGTCAATATTCGAGGGAGTATATGTTTAATAACCTATTGGCAGACAATGGTTATACAGTCATAGACATTGACTATACAGCTAGTGCTGGTTATGGCAGAGACCACAGAACTGGAATTTACAGGCAAATGGGAGGAAAGGACTTGACAGATCAGGTTGATGGAGTGCATATGCTAGTTGATAAATATGGCGTAAATCCTAAGCATGTAGGGCTGTATGGAGGCTCGTACGGTGGTTTTATCACTTTGATGGCTCTGTTTAAGGAGGGAGATGTTTTTGAGAGTGGTGCGGCTTTAAGGTCGGTTACTGATTGGGCTCATTATAACCAGGGTTATACTTCAAATATTTTGAATGAGCCTTATAATGATGAGAAAGCATATAAACAAAGTTCGCCCATTTATTTTGCAGAGGGTTTTAAGGGAAATTTGTTGATGTGTCATGGGATGGTTGATATGAATGTTCATTTTCAAGATGTAGTAAGGCTCTCGCAGCGTTTAATAGAATTGGGCAAAGACAATTGGGAGCTGGCAGTTTATCCTGTAGAAGATCATGGTTTTACTGTCCCAAGCAGCTGGACCGATGAATACAAAAGGGTTTTTAAGCTTTTTGAGCAAACACTTAAAAAGCCATAGCTTTAAGCTAATCATTTCTTCTACTATATAGTTTTCATCTATATGGCTATCAAGATTAAGTATGTGTTATGTCTGCGATTTGGTTGCTTTTGACTCAGGATAGCCTTACCTTTGCACCATCAAAATAACAACATTAAATACAAAATATAATTATGGCAATAGTAGGTAAAAAATTCCCAAGTGTTAGTATCGATGCAATGTCCGAAATGGGCGATGATTTAAAGATTAACGTATTTGAAGAGGCTGTAAGCAAAGGAAAGAAAGTTTTATTATTCTGGTATCCAAAAGACTTTACTTTTGTTTGTCCAACAGAATTACACGCATTTCAGGCTGCTCTTCCTGACTTCGAAAAAAGAAATACAATTGTAATTGGTGCTTCTTGTGATACGAACGAAGTTCACTTCGCATGGTTAAACACTGCAAAAGATAATGGTGGTATTGAAGGTGTTACTTATCCGATTTTAGCGGACACGCACAGACACTTAGCTAATATCTTAGGTATCGTAGAACAAGACGTTGAATATGATGAAGAAGGAAACGAGACATTCACAGGTTCAAATGTAACTTATAGAGCTACTTACTTAGTTGATGAGACAGGTAAGGTTTTCCACGAAAGTGTTAACGATATGCCTGTAGGTAGAAATGTAAAAGAATATTTGCGCTTAATTGATGCTTATGCTCACGTTCAGACACACGGTGAAGTATGTCCTGCGAACTGGGAAGAAGGAAAAGAAGCAATGAGCGCGAACAGAACTGGCGTTGCAGAATATTTGAGCGCTAATTAATTAGAAAAAGGAGAAATATGTTTTTAGAATTAACAGAAGATAACCTTCAAAAATACGTAGCTGAAAACAATAAAGTTATGGTTCAGTATGCCGCATCATGGTGTGGAAACTGCAGGATCATGAAACCAAAATTCAAGAAACTGGCTGCTGAAAACGAAGATGTTACCTTTTTAATTGTGGACGCGGAAAAACTTCCGGATTCACGTAAGCTTGCTAATGTTGATAATTTACCAACGTTTGCAGCATTTGTAGGAGGAGCATTGGTAGATCAGGCACAAACCAACAAAGCAGAAGTGTTAAGCGAACTATTTAATAAGATAAAATAATGAAGATTCCAGTTATTAGACAATTATTCCAAAATACGGCATTTGAAGACCTTCAAGCTACACTGACAGTGTTAGAAGCTTTTTGCGAATTCAGAGGGGTAAGTGAGGAGGAAATTGATGTAGCAGGTGAAATGATTACCAATATCTGTGGAGCGCTTGAGGTACATGAGAGTGTTGCAGGTGGTGCGCTTGAGAAAGACGCATTAAATGCCTTTGGACAAAAGGTAATGGGCTCAATCGATAGGTAAACATTAATTTAGCTATTAAAAATATAAAAAAAGCGAACTATTATAGTTCGCTTTTTTTATGCGTAAAATCCCGGCATGCCGGGATTTAATATTTATGCGAGGTTACGGCCTGCGTTTACAATACCATAAACCGTTCTAATCGCAAGTTTCTCGTAAGATTCTTGTTCTTCATCTGTTATTTCATTTTGTAGCAGCTCCAAAGCATAATGCTGGATCAATACAAGAGGCAATACAATCTTCTCTCTAACCGCAATAGAAGTCTTCTCAACAGGGTAATTCTCCATCAGAGTGGTGTGGCCTGATAGCTTCAATAACATAGCTTTAGAAAGCTTATATTCTTCGTAAAGTGTCTTCCAGAAAGCGCCGTATTCTTTATCATTGGCAAAATGTGCTGTAATCGAGAAATCAGATTTACTCATAGACATCATACAGTTATCGATTATGGTCTTGAAATAGCCAGATTCCTGATATGTTTTTACCACTTTATCCCAGTTGCCCTGATCTAACTGGTTTTTTAAAGCTGTTCCCATGCCATAGAAGCCAGGAATATTTTGCTTTAATTGACTCCATGCAGTTACAAAACCAATTGCTCTTAGGTCTTCCAATTTCAATGAACCGCCAGAATTACGTTTTACAGGCCTGCTGCTAATTGTGATTTTAGACAATAATGTAAGTGGAGAGAACTTCTCCAGATAGCTTAAAAATAATGGGTGTTGACGTAAGGATACATAGGCCTCATAACTGTCTTCAGCCATCATGTCTAATAGACCTTTGTGTAATGGATCTAAAAGAATGTTATGTGTTTCTTTAACCCCCGCAGATATTCCTGCATTAATCAACTGTTCAATGTTGAATTCTGCACTATCAATTGATCCGAATTGTGAGCTAATGGTTTGTCCTTGCACCGTTAACTGGATATTTTTGTTGGCGATTTCCTTACCCATTGAGGCATAGAAACGATGTGTCTTACCTCCACCACGTGAAGGAGGGCCACCACGGCCGTCAAAAAAGGCCAGTTGTATATTGTGCTTATTTGCAGTTGCAGTAAGCTCAACTTTAGCATTAAAGATAGACCAGTTGGCCATTAAATAACCACCATCTTTGGTGCTGTCAGAGAAGCCAAGCATGATATGTTGCTTGTTTCCTCTTCTTTCCAGGTGTTTTTTATAGAATGGATGTGCATATAAGGTGTTCATGATCTCAGCTGCATCAGCAAGGTCATGAACCGTTTCAAACAGAGGCACAAAGTCTATCGAAAGCTCGTTTTCTTCCCATCCACTCCAAAGAAATAATTCGATCAGTTGAAGAATATCACTTGCTTGCTGACAATTACTGATAATGAATCGGTGACAAGCCAATTCTCCACTGCTTTGCTGAATTTGTTTGATTTCTGCGATAGTTTGCAGGGTGTCATCAATCAGTGGGTTATTAGAGTTTGAGTAATTTAACTTAGCACTTTTGAAAGAAAGGTTTTTGATCTTTTCTTCTTCAGAAAGACTGTCATAGTTTTCAGGGAAAAGGGCATCTATAGGCTTATTCTGGCGACAGAAAGTATGTACATCTCTTAATACACGGCTGTCTTGCCTAATATCTAAGGATGCGAAATGACTACCATATAGTTCGATTTTTCTGATCAGATCAGTTACATGATCCACAAATAAGCCATCATGAACTTCATTTAACGTTGTCAGGATTTTATTCAGATTCTCGATTAAGAAATCTGCAATGTTTTCCATTGCAATATTTGGATCAAAAGCATTTTTGTATAAAACGTCTTGTATGATTGCAATAGGCTCTTCAACGCCTCTAAATGTAATGCGGCGTTTAAGGTTCCTGAAATCGCGGTAATAGCAGCGGAACAGAATTTGGCGCAACATTTTAGAAACCTGTATAGTAGAATCCGTATGTACATTTGGGTTACCATCTCGATCACCTCCGGGCCAAAAGCCAAGCTCGATGATCTTTTTAGATTCCAGGTTATAGTCGTTCAGCGTTTTATCAATTTCCGATTGGATATTTGCTGCTGCAAAGTAAAATACGTTTTCAAGATACCAGGCCAAACTTAAAGCTTCATCAACTGGAGTTGGCGATTTCTTGTTAAAGAACGGCGTTTTTCCCAACTGATGTAACAACAGGTTGATGGTTGTAATGTCGTTGGTCTTAATGGCCGTTGTAAGGTCCGTTATGATCGAAAGAACACTGCCAGGATAGAATTGTGTTGGGTGTGCGGTTAATACAAGACGAAGAGAAAACTCGTCAATCAACGTTTCAATTTTATCATTAAGCGCCTTATTATCAACACCCTTTTTTAGGTAGGATAACAACGCATTGTGCTCGTCGGCTGCATTTAGTTTATTAAAAGAAGCATCTTCTACCGCATCAAATAGCACAACCTGTCGCTCTATATACTGTATAAAGCGGAATAGTAGGTCAATAATGTCTTTGTTTGAGTGGTTCTGAGTATACTTCTTAAAAAATGCATTAATAATCTCTGCGGGAGTCTCATGGTTGTTTACTCCATCTTCGCAGTATTTAATAAATAGGGGTAGTAAAGTACCGGTGTCTTTAACTTTGTAGAACGGAAGGGTAAGGAAGAGGCTATTATAAAGTTCGAACCGGGATACGACTTCATTATTAAATATAGACTCTCTCTGACCTTTTGCTCGTTGTTTTTGCATCATAATTTAGGCGAAATATTTTCGCGCTTAATCTACCAAAAATGATCCAAATAATACCTTAAAAGGCAATAAAATTATTTTGATTTGATTATAAAAACACCTAACTTAGATACATAGAGATTCAATAATGTCTTTTAAGGATGTGCTTATTTCAGCGGAGGCGCTGAATTTATGCCGTTTAATTGTTAATTTTTTTGAGGTAAAGCGGCCCTTAGATAACTAAGGGCCGCTTTTTATTAATGAAGATCGGCTGGGACGGCAACGTTCTTTTTAAACTTCTGTAAGTACAATAAAGGAATCGAACATAATAAAATAAGTCCGGCCACCCAATAAGCATCACTATAAGTAAGTAAAAGGGATTGTTTTGTTACCGAACCCTCTATTGCTTTAATTGCTAATGTTTTTGCATCAAGGTAGGTGTATCCTTTGGCCATAAAGCTATTTACAAACCCATTGAAACGTTCGGTAAAGGCTGGATTATATTCATTTACATTAACCAAAAGGTTGCTGCGGTGGAAACCCTGACGTACATGAATTAATGTCGTTAAGGCAGCGATACCAAATGATCCCCCAAGTTGTCTCATCATATTGTTAAGACCAGACCCCTGACCTATTTCTGCCCCTTTTAGATCTTGTATAGCCAATGTTGTTAAAGGGACGAACAATAATGCCATTCCAACACCACGAATCATTAATGGGAGGAAGAAATCACCGGTTCCAGATTGTAAAGTTGATTTACTCAGCATAGAACAGAATACAAAGAAAAGGAACATTCCTATGGTTGCCATAAATTGGGCTGGTATATTTTTCTTTAACATAATTCCAATAAAAGGCATCATAACAATGGTACACAAGCCTCCGGGAAATAGTAGCTCTCCGGTTTGTAATGGTGAAAAACCTAATAGATTCTGACAAAACACAGGGAATACGAATACGGAGCCATATAAACCGAAACCTAATATAAACGAAGTAAACATCCCTACAGAGAAACTCCGGTGTCGCATAATCTTAAAATTTACAATAGGGTGGTCTGTACTCAGTTCCCGCCAAATAAATAGTAGCAAACCCAGAACTGAGGCTACGCCAAGTGCTGTAATATAAGGTGTTGCAAACCAGTCCTCACTTTCTCCCTTTTCCAGTACGGTTTGTAAGCTTCCAACAGCTATGGCAAGTAAAAGAATGCCCCACCAGTCGACCGGCATACCCTGCCCATCCTTTGGCGTTTCTCTGACAAACATATAAGTACAGTATGCTGCCAGAATTCCGACAGGAATATTCACATAAAAGATCAATGGCCAGGAACTTATTTCCAATAAGTAACCGCCAATAGTAGGCCCAACTGTGGGGCCCACAACTGCTCCGAGTCCAAATAAGGCTGTGGCGATGCCTACATCTTCTCTGGGCCAGGTCTCTATAAGTATGGCTTGAGCTGTTGAGATGAGTCCCCCTCCTGCAAGTCCCTGCAGGATTCTAAATGCAATAAGTTCCTCAAGATTGGTTGCGTTTCCGCAAAGAAATGACGCGATGGTGAAAAGAATAATAGAAAAGAGGAAGTAATTTTTGCGACCAAAACGGCTGCCTAACCACCCTGACATGGGTAATATAATTACATTAGCAACGGCATAGCCGGTAGATAGCCATGCTACATCTTCTAATGTTGCACCCAGATTGCCTTGTATTTGAGGTATCGCTACGTTTACAATTGTGGTATCAATCAGCTCCAGCAACGATGCTGTGATTACGGTAAAGGTGATAATCCACTTTTTTAAACCTTTCTCGGCCATCGGTTAGTCTTTTATAGAAACGGAAACCTTAACGCTCATTCCGGGACGTAGCTTATCAAGGACTTCTTTTTGGACTTTTGTGATTTTTATTTTGACAGGAACGCGTTGTACTACTTTAACAAAATTCCCAGTAGCATTGTCGGGAGGCAATAAAGAGCCTTTAGCACCGGTAATGGGTGCAAAGTTGTAAACTTCACCTTCAACATCATCTTTAGGATAAGCGTCTATCTCTATTTTAACTTTAGATCCTGGTTTTATATCTTCTAGTTGAGTTTCTTTGAAGTTTGCCGTAATGTAAATACTATTGTCGTTTACAATGGCAAACAACGATTGGCCGGGCTGTATGAGCTGTCCTTTCTGTATGTTCTTTTTAGAAACTATACCCGTAGTTGGTGCCTTGATTTCGGTATAAGACAGTTGCAAATTGGCAAAATCAACATCAGCCTGACGCTGTGTTACTCCAGAGTTGCTTACGGCAAGCTGAGATTGCGTAGTACCTACTTGTTTCACGGCGGCATGGTATTGATCATTTGCAGCTGTAAATGCGGCTTGGGCTGATTCTTTCTGTGCTTTAGCTTGATCAAATTGTTGCTGCGTAACAGATCCATCTTTTACCAGGTTCAAATATCGCTCATAATCTTTTTGAGCAAGGTTTAACTTTACCCTTGCCGCTTCAATATTGGCTTTAGCCGTACTTGTGTTGGCTGCTGTTGCAGCAATTTGCGATTCTGATACACCAACCCCTGCACTAGCTCCCTTTTGTCCAGCAATGGCTTGTTCTAGTTTTATTTTATAATCCCTGTCATCAAGTTTAACAAGGACATCACCTTCATTAACTTTAGTATTCTCTTCGAATTTAATATCCTTTACATAGCCACCTACACGAGCTACAACCGGACTGATATCTCCATCAACCTGAGCATCATCAGTATCAACATGCTTGCTGTAATAGATATATTCTTTGATGCCGAAGATGGCTCCAATAAGGATAAGCACCCCTAATATGATTGGAATTAGTTTATTCTTTTTTTTCTTTTCGGTTGTCATTGCCTAATTGTTAAGATATTATTGAGTGATTTTTCCGGTTGATTTAAGTAAGGTATAGTAAGCTAAGCCAGCATCAGCTTTGGCAATTTCTAAGTTGATTTTTGCCTGGTATAGTAAAGTCTCCGCATCGATTCTATCAATGGCAGATGCGACGTTGTTTTTATATTTAGAGGCCAGCAATTTGTCGTTTTCTGTAGCTTGTGTAATAGCGGTTTCCAGAACTTTAATCTTTTTTAAAGACAATTGGTAATTCTGATAATTTCTATTTACTTCAGTCTTAAGCTGATCGGTGAGTATGTCTTTATGTATACCAATTTCCTTTTGCTGAATTCTTGCTTCAGTTACTTTGTTCTTATTAGTCCATAAATTACCTATGTTCCAGGATACATTAGCGCCTAAAGTTACCGGCATAACGAACTGATCTGTTGGTGGGATAAACTTTCCACTTGGGTTGATATAGTATAAATTTGCACCTACACCAACTGTAGGTAGGGTATTAGCTATAACTGATTTTACATTTACATCTGCGACTTTATTCTGTAGGTCCAGTTGTTTAAGGTCCTGTCTGTCAGAGAACGCTGCTTCGAGGTAGCTGCTCAACGGGGCTGTTGCTTTTGAAGCTGCATCAGGATCCGCAATCTCAATTTCAGTATTTTCGTTTAATCCGAGTAGGATGTCCATATTGTAATTGATAATTTTCCTGTTGTTTTCTGCTTCCAGTTCTGTAAGAGATACATTTGCTTGTTGAAGTTGAAACCTCAATACATCATTTTTGGTTACAATTCCTTGTTCAAAAAAGCGTTGCGATTGTTTTAATTGACTGTCAATAGATTCCAAATTCTGTGCGATCACCTTTTTACTTTGTATAACTTTAAACAGAGAATAATAGGTGTTGATGATTGCATAACTGATTTCTTCCTTATTAATGTCCGCGTCTAATCTCGCCACTTCCGTAAGAAGCCGGGTAGATTCTTCAGCATACCTTAATTTGCCCCCGCCATATATAAGCTCTTCCACAGCTGCAGTACCTACAAATGCATCTGCACGTTTTGGTAAATGGATCGGATTTCCACCACTTACAATTAAAGTATTTGTCGGAATTTCAGCATGATTGTACAAGAAAGAAGCCTTTGCTGTCGGCAAAGCGTTATCTTTTACTGTATTTAGCTTTGCAATAGCTTCATCTACTTTGTGTTGCGAAAGTTTTAAGTTTTTGCTGTTTTCTATACCTAATGATATAGCTTCCGGCAAGCTTAATTTTTTGATGTCCTGAGCATCAAGTATCCCAGGAATGAGACAAGTTAAGAAGCCTAATCTGATTGATTTACGTGTCATTTTTAGGTGTTAAAAAGGTGACGATAAGGTCTTTTAAATGAGCAATTAATCTGATGGTAATGAGCTTTCTGTCTTCTTCCTGATTAATATCCAATATTGTGTCATAGGTAATTTTTGCCGGTGATATAGCTACATTACTAATGGTACCTATTATCGTTGTAATCAGCATTCTTACATCTATTTGTCTGAAACTCCCATCTATGATGCCATTATTGATTATCTGTTCAAGAATAGTCAGGTTTGCTTTCATTGCATTCTTAATTTTTAAGAACATTTCCGGCCTGTGAGGAAGTGAAAGCTCCCGGTGCATCATTTTGTGAAAATTGTGATTGGAAAGGATCCTTGTGGCGTAACCCTCAACTGCTTTTAAGAGCTTATCCATATAAGGAAGCGTCTCTTCATTAATGCTATTGAGTTGAGAGCCAAAATCAGCGACCCTTTTGGTCATGATTTCCATGAAAACACCTTCTTTTGATCCGAAATAGTAATTGATCATGGCCATGTTTGCGGAGGCTTCTTTCGCAATTTGGCGGGTAGAGGTCGCTTCGTAACCGAGCTCGCAGAATAGCCTTTCTGCTGCTTCAAGTATACTTACCCTCTTGTCTGTC
The DNA here is from genome assembly GCA_040393085.1 of Pedobacter hiemivivus. Taxonomy (GTDB): domain Bacteria; phylum Bacteroidota; class Bacteroidia; order Sphingobacteriales; family Sphingobacteriaceae; genus Pedobacter; species Pedobacter hiemivivus_A. Next base: position 48,884 of record JBEBUV010000016.1, read on the forward strand.
TTTTCCATTAAAAAGAATTACGGGGAACAAAATTAATCAATCGATTGATTAGTTGTCTTTGCTGTGAAATATTTTTTTAATTAATTGACGAAAAGCTGACATGAAATCCTCCTTTGTAAAATAAATCAATATCTTTGGGGCCTAAGTATTATTATGATGATTAAAGAAGAGAACAACAATAGTTTAGACTGGGTTTATTACGTTTTAGGCCTGTTTTTTGGTATTTTGACTGCTGTAATTATAACCGGTAGTTTCGGTTGGGCTATTTTAGGTGGAATGATCGGCTTTATATTTAGCGCCATTTTCTTAAACGGCATTGTTAAAGGACGTGAGTATTAGTCTTTAATTTTTAATCATTTAAGGCATTTATGATGAAAAGTATAAGTTTTATCGGAGTCTTTGTACTATTTGCCTTTATGGCGAAAGCTCAGGAATTGAAGTTTTCGCCAATTGATTCCAGCCCTGCTGATATTGTATATTATCCACTAAACGCAGCAAAAGCTAAGGATGGCTCAGTACCTCTTATTAAGGTGGTTTATTCTAGGCCAGCGAAAAAAGCACGTGAGATATTCGGTGTATTAGAACAGTTTGGGAAAGTATGGCGTTTAGGAGCTAACGAAAATACAGAAGTCAAATTCTATAAGCGTGTTAAAATAGCAGGAAAGACCATTAAAGCAGGTACTTATAGCTTTTTTGCCATTCCAAACAAGGAAACATGGACATTGATTATCAATAAACAGATAGATCGATGGGGTGCATTTACTTATGATGAAACAAAAGATATTTTAAGAACGGAAGTTCCTGTTAAATCATTAGATAAGCCATTAGAGAATTTCTCTATCACCTTTACTCCGAATTCCGGAGGTGCCAATATGATCTTTGCATGGGACAAAACCTTAATTGAGCTCCCAATCACATTTAAATAGGCTCAGGACCGGTAGGGAGATGATATGATCAGGCCTTATTGATAACAGCAACTGTTAAACGGCTTATACAATTCATCTTTCCCTTATCATTGTAAATCTTTATTTCCCAAACATGGGTTTTTGATCCTATATGTAATGGTTTACATACCCCCGTTACCAAGCCTGATTTAACAGGTCTAAGGTGATTTGCATTAATTTCAAGACCTACAGCCTGATATTTTTCCGGATCTATACACATATAAGAAGCTACACTTCCGAGTGTTTCAGCCAGCACCACAGAGGCGCCACCATGTAGAATTCCTGCTGGTTGATGTGTGCGCTCATCTACAGGCATTGTTGCGGTCAGGGCATCCTCATCAACCTTTGTAAATTTAATATCAAGGAAAGCACCCATATGGTTTTTTGGGCGGTCATTTAATTGTTCGGGACTAAACTCATTGAACCAGATCATAAGTATCGGCTTTTAATAATATTTGTATGATGAATGATATGGCCAGGGATTACATACAGCAATGCCCGGACACTAATTTGTCTTTCAGAGGCGGTTCCACTTCGGTTTAATTCCTTTTCAGAAAGTGAATTGAACAAATACATGTTTGCTTTTCTAAGCAGCAAAAACTCTTCTGATAGGGTGAGTAGACTCCGATCCTGAAAATGTGCATTCGCAACATAATCATCTTCTTCAAAGCCAGGTAAAGCATGGTTTTCTCCTCTTGCAAAGCAGGTTAGACGATAGACCAGAATCCGTTCTGTATCTATAATATGGCCTATTAATTGCTTAATCGTCCATTTTTCCGGCGCATAAGCATAGTCTGCTTTTTCAATCAGACTGTTTATAAAATCCGAAAATTCGGTTGCCTGTCTTTTTAACAATTCCAAAACATCGCCTTCTATAAGGCTAATGTATTGTTCAGCCCATACGGGATACTCATGTGTTTGTGGTCGGTTCATAAGTAATACTGCTTTTTAAAATGATACGAAAGGTAGTTCCTTTGCCAAGTTCAGAGTCTTTAACAAAGATTTGTCCATTATGGTAATTTTCAATAATTCTTTTTGTCAGCGATAAACCTAATCCCCACCCACGTTTGCGTGTGGTATAGCCAGGTTGGAAAACGGCATCAAACTTAGATCTTGTAATACCTTTTCCGGTATCTGTAACGTCAATAAAAACCTCTTCCTTAGTTAAGTTTTCTATGATATCTATAGTGATATTCCCCTCATTTTCGATTGCATTTGCTGCATTCTTGAGCAAGTTTTCAATCACCCAGTCAAATAAAGGGACATTTAACAATGCACGAACCTGTTCATCACCGGTAATTTTGAAAACGATTTTATCTGAAGTCCGCAATTTGAAGTACTCCACAAAATTATAAATGACAGTATAAACAACATGATCTTCCACAATAGGTTTAGATCCTATTTTAGAGAAACGGTCGGTAATTACTTCCAGGCGCTTAATGTCATTCTCCATCTCCGCAATCAAGGGGTCATCTTCCGCATTAAATCTTGATTTAATTAATTCAACCCAGGCCATTAAAGAAGAAATTGGTGTACCTAACTGATGGGCTGTTTCTTTGGCCATACCTACCCAAACCTGATCCTGCTCAGCTTTTCTGGCTGAACTGAAAGCGACATAAGCAGTAATTAAAAACAAACCAATTACTGCTAACTGTATGTAGGGGAAATAACGAAGCTGTGTTAAGGTTGCCGAATCTTTATAATAAATGTACCAACGTGTTCCATCCAGGCCAATAATTGGCGTTGGCGGATGTTGCTTTTTCATTTTATTCAGCTCCCTTGCAAAATACCCTGGGTCGTAGGTTTTATTAGGTTGCTTCTCTACCTCATAATTGGTTTTTGTAGAATCAAGCCCCTGATAAGCTAAAATAGCGTCCTCAGAATCGATCATAATAACAGGGAGCTTTGTATTTGTCCTAATCAAGTCAATCAAACTTGTATAGCGGTCATCGTCGTACATAGCCAGCGATTGCTCTGTCACTTTCACATACAATTGAAATTGAAGTTGCTCCTCACGCTCCATTTTTTTTACAAAAAAATCGCTGTAAAAAACAGAAGCAGTGCCAATAACAATGGCAAAGATGAGTAGAAAGAATTTCCAGCGGCGCTTTTTCTCGTATGGATTCATATAATTATAAGGGCAAATTACAAAATAGCAATGGGTTTTAAAGAGTTTGTACTACAAAATAGGATCAATAGAAGACTAAAGCAGTAAAAAATATATCTTTGTAACTCGTAATCATGGAAAAGAAAGTAAGAGTAAGATTTGCCCCTAGCCCAACAGGGGGACTACATTTAGGTGGTGTACGTACCGCCTTGTTTAATTATCTGTTTGCTAAAAAGCACAATGGAAGGTTTATTTTACGTATTGAAGATACGGATCAGACCCGATTTGTAGAGGGGGCAGAAGAATATATTGCCTCTTGTCTGGATTGGTGTGGGATAGTTCCAGACGAAAGTCCAACACTGGGTGGATCGTATGGCCCTTATCGTCAAAGTGAACGCAAGGCGACCTATAAGCAGTATGCAGATCAGTTAATTACTGACGGATATGCTTATTATGCTTTCGATACTCCAGAAGAACTGGATGCCAAAAGAAAAGAGATACCTAATTTTACTTATGGGCTTTCTACAAGGGGAGGAATGCGAAACTCTCTTACTCTGGATGAAGCTGAAGTGAATTCGCTTTTGGCTAATAATACCCCTCATGTAGTACGTATTAAAATGCCTGAAAATGAAATGGTTTCCTTTACGGATCTGATCAGAGGGCATGTGAGTTTTGAAACCAATCTGGTTGATGATAAAGTATTATTAAAAGCAGATGGAATGCCAACCTATCATCTTGCTGTTGTTGCAGATGATAAGGCTATGGAAATCAGCCATGTTTTTAGAGGGGAAGAATGGCTCCCATCGGCCCCAATTCATATTCTTTTATGGAGATATTTAGGTTGGGAAGATGAAATGCCAGCTTGGGTACATTTACCTTTAATTCTAAAACCTGATGGAAATGGTAAGTTGAGCAAAAGAGATGGCGACAGATTAGGCTTTCCTGTATATGCGCAAAACTGGACTGACCCTAAAACAGGAGATCTGACTAAAGGATTTAGAGAGCTAGGCTTTATGCCGGAGGCATTTGTAAATCTGTTGGGGATGCTGGGCTGGAATGATGGCACAGATCAGGAGATCTTTAATTTGACAGAGCTTATTGATAAATTCTCATTAGATAGAGTTAGTAAAGCTGGAGCAAAGTTTGACTTTGAAAAAGCTAAATGGTATAATCATGAATGGATTAAAAATGCCAGTGCAGATACTTTACTTCCTGTTGTCAAACAAGCTTTTAGGAATCAAGGGACTGAGCTGAATGACGACAAGTATTTAGAAAATATTATTGACCTAATTAAAGATCGCTGTCACCTTTTAACTGATTTTGTTCCACAAAGTATTTACTTTTTTGTTACTCCAGAATCTTATGATATAGATGCTGTTAAGCCTAAATGGACAATAGAAAAGGCTGATTTTTTTGAAGCCTATTCTTTAGAAATAGCAGATGGCCTTACGAGCGTGGAATTGGAAGAAAAGTTCAAAACCTTAGCTACGGCACATAATTTTAAACCAGGTGAATTAATGTTGCCATTTAGAATTATGTTGGTTGGTGGCAAGTTTGGGCCTGGAGTATTCGATATTGCTGTAGCTCTTGGTTCAGAGGAAACGATTAAAAGAATCCGCAAAGCGGTGATTGCTTTTGGTTAAATAGAGTCGCTTCTAATTTTGGTATAACAATTGCCGCTAAGTTAATTCACCTAATATAAAATGAATATCTATGCAATGGTTCGGTAAAGGAAGTAGCAATATTGATGACAGAAGGGGAATGAGCGGAGGTGGCAAAGTACTTGGTGGTGGCGCGGCTATCATCGTTGTAGTACTGGGTCTTATTTTTGGACAGGATTTTACAGGACTGGTTAGCCAGCTACCAGTGGGGCAACCTACAAATGTAGAGGGGACAAGAGGTACGCCAGAGGATGTTGAGGGGAAGTTTGTTTCTGGAGTTTTAGAATCAACAGAAGTGGTATGGGCTGAACAATTTAAGCAATTGGGGATGCAATATGAAGCGCCGGTGCTTACTTTGTTCGATAATAGTGTTCAGTCTGCCTGTGGAAATGCAAGCTCTGCTGTAGGCCCATTTTATTGCCCTGCTGACCATAGGGTATATATTGATTTAACTTTCTATAAAGATTTAAAAGATCGTTTTGGTGCTGCCGGTGATTTTGCCCAGGCTTATGTAATTGCCCATGAGGTAGGGCACCATGTTCAGAATCTGCTGGGAATATCTGAAAAGGTACAACGTGCAAGACGCAGTATGAGCGAGGTTGAATACAATAAGTTATCTGTTAAATTGGAGCTACAGGCTGATTTCTTTGCAGGACTTTGGGCGCACCATGCACAAAATCTGGATAATTTTAAATTAGAACAAGGAGATATTGAAGAAGCTTTAACAGCTGCAAATGCAATTGGTGATGATAAATTACAACAACAGTCGCAAGGGGAAGTAGTGCCCGATGCATTTACCCATGGGACTTCCGCCCAAAGGATGTATTGGTTTAAAAAGGGCTTTGATACAGGCGATTTCAATCAAGGCGATACATTTAATTCTAGCCGTCTATAATTTTTTTTACGAGAAATTGGTTGTTTATAAGTTTAAACTTGTATAGATTTAACATAATCAAATAACCATATTATTCGGTTCTGAATTTCATTGCCTATTTATCTTTAATAATGATATTAATTGTAGATGATACTCCCGAGAACCTGATTTCTTTGAAGAAGGTTCTGGAGAGACATAATTTTGAAGTTGACACTGCATCCTCAGGTGAAGAAGCGCTTAGAAAGGTGCTTAAAAATGAGTATGTGTTAATTATTCTTGATGTACAAATGCCGGGAATGGATGGCTTTGAAGTCGCTGAAGCAATTTCAGGCTATAGCAAGGCTAAAGAAACCGCAATCATATTTTTATCAGCAGCAAATACAGAACTTAAATTTATTACCAAAGGCTATTCTTCAGGGGGGCTTGATTATATAACCAAGCCAGTTGATATAGATATCCTTCTGTTAAAGGTGAAAACTTTTTATCGTATTTATGAACAAAGTAGAAAGCTTATTGAAGTACAAAAGGCGCTGTTAGATGAGATAGAGTTTAGGAAAAAAGCTGAACGGAAAAAAGATGAATTTATAAGCATTGCCAGCCATGAATTGAAAACCCCATTAACAAGCGTGAAAGGGTATATGCAATTATTATCCAGAAGTGTAGATAAAGGAGATATTCCTACTGTAAAAAAGCATCTGATCAAAGCACAGGCCCAACTCGAGAAATTAAATGATCTAATTGCAGAACTGCTTGATATTTCTAAAATAGAAAGTGGGAAATTAGAATTCAATAAAAAGTATTTCGAGCTCGATCAAATGCTGGAGGGCGTACTGGAGGTTATTCATCAGGCAAATCCAGAGTTTAAGATCGTTATAAACGGGACTTTCCCTAAGCAGATTTATGCTGATGAAATGAGAATAGAACAGGTAATTGTTAATTTCCTGACTAATGCCATTAAATACTCACCCGGCACGAATGAAATACAAATAAATGTACATATAAACGATCAGCAGTTGTACCTCGGCGTACGTGATTTTGGAATTGGAATCGCACCAGAACTACAACAGACTGTATTCGAAAAGTTTTATAGAGTAGAAGAAACAGCTATCCATTTTCAGGGACTTGGAATAGGATTATTTATATCTGCTGAAATTATTGATAGGCATGGAGGCGAAATTGGAGTGAAAAGTGAATTCGGAGAGGGCTCAGAATTTTATTTTACATTGCCTATAGATGCGATTTCTGAGGCAGATAAAAAACAAGAAACCTTATGAGTAAAAAACATATAAAGAATAATCTTCGAATTGGCCTTGGCTTATCATTATTGATCCTTTTTATTACCTCACTGGCCTCGTATCTGAGTATTCAGAGTTTGATTAAAAGTGCAGAAATGGTTAAGCATAGCAATGAGGTGATAGCGAAGCTTGAAAATGTTATCTCTGCTTTGACAGATGCAGAAACAGGCCAAAGGGGTTATCTTTTAACGAGCGATAATGGGTTCCTTGAACCATATACCGGAGCGAAACAGCGGGCGCTGACTTTATTGGAAGAAATTAAGACAGAAACCAGAGATAATGATTTTCAACAAAGGAACGTAGAGAAGTTGAAAGAGATTATCAATGGCAGACTGGAAATCATTAAAAGAACGATTGATGAAAAGGATCGTGGAGAATCTATAAAGGTTTCAGAGCTGGTAAGTGGTAAGACTTATATGGATGCTGCGAGAGATCTGATCAAAGTGATGGAAAGGGAAGAAGAACGTTTATTTGATTTGCGCACAGCTAATATGAACAAGCTAGCTGGGTATACGCCTTACCTTATTATTTTAGCTGCTTTGCTTGCTATTATAATTACGATCTTTTTTTATAGAAAAGTATCCTTTGATTTCAATACGCGGACAAGGCTTCAGAAGGCACTGCAAGATAAGAATGAGGAAATGGATAGCCGGATCGCTGCAATTCAAGGAGTAGCTAACAGAATTTCGAATGGAGATTACCAGATGCGGTTGGATGAGAATGAAAAGGATGAATTGGGTAGTTTGGCAGGGTCTTTAAACACAATGGCAGAATCCCTGCAATATTCTTTTACCTTATTAGCTGATAAAGAATGGCTGCAATCGGGAATTGCTTCGTTAAACAATAAAATGGTTGGTGAAAAAACTGTAAAGGAACTAGCGAAAGATGTTATAGAAGAGATTATTGAGCATACACATAGTCATGTCGCAGCATTATATCTTAATGAAGATGGCGAAACGCTTTGCTTAACAGCAAGTTATGCCTTGTTGGAAGATCAGGCTCGAAAACATTTAAATTCTGGAGAGGGACTGGTTGGACAATGCATACAATCGGGGAAGCCGATTTTAATAAATGATATTCCAGAGGGTGAATTAACAATTAATTATACCGCTGGAAATACAACGCCAAGGAATGTAATTGTAGTGCCCATTTTTAGGAATGAGGAAATCATCGGGGCAATGGAATTTGGAGCTTTGCAAACTTATACTCCTTTGCAACTGGATTATTTGAATAGTATTTCTAATAATATTGGAATCGCCATTCATGTAGCTCAGAATCGGAGCAAATTGCAAGAATTCTTAGAAGAGACTCAGGCTCAGGCAGAAGAATTGCAAACACAACACCGCGAACTAGAGGGCTTAAATGCGGAACTTGAAGCACAAACCCAGAGAATCCAGACTTCGGAAGAAGAATTAAGAGTACAACAGGAAGAGCTTCTACAAAGTAATCAAGAACTTGAAGAACGAACAAGTTTACTGGAAGAGAAGAACCAGCTGATTAGAGAAAGAAATATCGACATACAGCAGAAAGCCGAACAGCTGGAACAGAGTACAAAGTATAAATCTGAGTTTCTTGCAAATATGTCACATGAGTTGAGGACTCCTTTAAACTCTATTTTATTGCTGTCGAAATTAATGTCTGAGAATAAGGAACTTGACAAAGAATATATTGAATATGCGGAAGTAATACAAAGCTCAGGACAAGGATTGCTTGGCTTGATCGATGAGATCCTAGATCTTTCTAAAATTGAAGCAGGCAAAATGAAACTTGAATTCAGGGATGTCAGTATCACAGAAATTGTAACTGATATGAGCTCCTTATTTAATCCATTGGCCAAGAATAAGCACTTGGATTTGATTATTGACATAGATGAATCTATTCAACAGATCAATACTGATAAAATGCGGTTAGAGCAAATTCTTAAAAACTTACTTTCAAACGCTATTAAATTTACTTCATCAGGTAAAGTAACCTTAACAATTAGTAAGAATGATCCTGGTGATCATATTTTATTTAAAGTTACAGATACCGGTATTGGTATTCCCGGAGATAAGCAGGGACTTATTTTCGAGGCTTTTCAACAGGCAGATGGTTCTACAAGACGTAAATTTGGAGGAACGGGTCTTGGGCTCTCCATAAGCAGAGAATTGGCTAAGCTTTTAGATGGTGATATAGAATTGACCAGTAAGGAAAATGTAGGAAGTGAGTTTATGCTTACTTTGCCTTTGATTCGTAAAAGTATAACTGAACAACCGGAGTCAGTTCAGAAATCAGAAGATATTGCTCAGCCTATTTACGTAGACCGCATAGAACAGTTTGTGGCAGAGAGGTTTACGGTAGACCATATTCCGAACGAAATTGAAGACGACAGAAACAATATTCAACCGGGAGATCGGGTGATTCTCATTATTGAGGACGATACTAATTTTGCGAAAACACTGTTGAGTTTTACTCGTAAAAGAGATTATAAAGGTATTGTTGCGGTACGTGGAGATATGGGAATAGAAATGGCAAACCTTTACCAGCCGCTGGCTATCCTGCTTGATATACAATTGCCGGTTAAAGATGGCTGGCAGGTAATGGAAGAGTTGAAATCAAACCCAATAACACGACCAATCCCTGTGCATATCATGTCATCTCTGGAGGTTAAGAAAGAGAGTTTACTGAAAGGAGCAGTTGATTTTATAAACAAACCAGTTGCTTTAGAGCATATTAAACAGATTTTTTATAAGCTAGAGGAAGCGTTTAGCAGGCATCCTAAAAAGGTTTTAATTGTTGAAGAAAATAAGCAACATGCAGAGGCACTAAGTTACTTTTTGAGCAATTATAATATTCAAACCGAAGTAGCCGATAATGTAAAACAAAGTATAGGGGCACTAAATAAAAACGAAGTGGACTGTGTGATTCTGGATATGGGAATCCCGGACAAAAACGCTTACGAAACTTTGGATATGATAAAGAAGAGCCCGGGACTTGAAAACCTACCTATTATCATTTTCACGGGTAAAAATCTATCAAAAGGAGAGGAAACCAGAATTAAGCAATACGCAGATTCGATAGTGATCAAAACAGCACATTCTTATCAGAGGATTTTAGATGAGGCAGGGCTTTTTCTTCATCTTGTTGAAGAAAGTGAAATCGATAAGCAACATAAAAAATCCAATTCAAAGAAATTGGGAGGGCTATATGATGTTTTAAATAATAAAACTGTTTTGATTGCCGATGATGATGTTCGGAATATTTTTTCTTTAACAAAAGCATTAGAACAGCATAAGATGAAAGTGGTTGCGGCAATGGACGGAAAAGAAGCTCTTCAGGCACTTAAAGAGAATCCGATGGTAGATATTGTGCTCATGGATATGATGATGCCTGAGATGGATGGGTATGAGACGACAAGAGAGATTAGAAAGTCGGCAGCATACAAACAATTGCCTATTTTAGCTGTTACAGCTAAAGCAATGATGGGAGATAGAGAGAAGTGTATCGCGGCAGGGGCTTCTGATTATATTTCAAAACCTGTAGATATAGATCAATTAATTTCATTACTTAGAGTTTGGCTTTACAATAAGGCCTGATCATAAAACGCTGTTTTAAATATGGTTGAGAATAAAATATTAATAATTGATGACGATCATAGAAATATCTTTGCATTAAGTGCCGTTTTGAAAGCTAAAGGTTATCAATGCCTTTCGGCAACAGGAGCAGAGGAGGGGCTCGAGATCCTGGCTAATGATCCAGAGGTGGTTGTGGTGCTTATGGATATGATGATGCCGGGCATGGATGGATATGAAGCAATTACAAAAATGAAAAATAGTGCTGAATTTAAGGATATCCCTGTTATTGCGGTTACCGCTCAGGCAATGCTTGGCGATAGGGAACGGTGTTTAAATGCTGGTGCTGTTGGATATGTTGCCAAACCCATAAATGTAGATGAGCTGCTGAAGTTGTTAGCTCTTTACGTTTTAACAGAATAAAAATTGGATAGCTTTTTAATTACTGACGAATATGTAGAATTGTTACTGTCTGATCTTTTAGAACAGTATGGTTATGATTTTACCGGCTATTCTAGGGCCTCTTTAAAGAGGCGTATTTCAAGGCTTTATTCTTTAGATAAAGCGGTGAGCTTTGCCGAGTTCAGGTATAGAATATTGAATGATCAAACTTACTTTAAAAGATTTGTAGAACAGCTTACAGTTAATGTAACGGAGATGTTTAGAGATCCATCATTTTTTAGAACACTAAGGGAGGAAGTTTTGCCAAAATTAGGTACCTATCCTTTTATTCGGATATGGTTGGCAGGATGTTCAACCGGGGAGGAGGCCTATTCTATCTCTATTATTTTAAAAGAATTGAATTTATTACATAAGTCTCTGATTTATGCTACGGACCTTAATCCAACTGTTCTTGAAAAAGCTGCACAAAGTATGTTTGCTATGAGCCAGATGAAACAATATTCGGAAAATTATATATTGTCAGGAGGAACTGATGATTTTTCTAAATACTATACTGCCAGCTATTCATTGGCTAAATTTGATGATGAATTAAAGAAAAAGATCATCTTCTCTACGCATAATCTTGTTTCAGATAATTCTTTCAATGAATTTCAGTTGATCCTTTGTAGAAATGTATTGATTTATTTTGATAGGGATCTTCAACATAATGTTCTTGATTTGTTTGATGAAAGTCTTGAAGATCTTGGTTATTTGGCTTTGGGATCAAAAGAAACTGTTGATTTTTCAAGAGTTTCCTCCAAATATAAACGTTTACAGGGAGAAAAGATATGGAGGAAAGTGGGGTGATGAAGAAGTGTAAAGCATTAATAATAGGTGGATCAGCAGGTAGTCTGGAGGTATTGTTGAAAGTATTGCCGGATGTTAATGTAAACATCCCATTTCCGATCATTATTGTAGTCCATAGAAAACATGGAGCAGACTCCTTGTTGCCTGTTTTACTTTCTACTCGCACAAAGCTCATAGTTAAGGAAGTTGACGAAAAAGAGAAGATCGTTGCAGGTAATGTGTATATTGCACCCTCTGACTATCATTTACTTGTTGAGCAAGATGAAACATTTTCTTTAGATTATTCTGAGAAAATAAACTATTCAAGACCAGCAATAGACGCAACTTTTCAGACTGCTGCAGAGGTGTATAAAACTAATCTGGTATGTATGTTACTATCAGGGTCTAATTCAGACGGTGTAAATGGCTTAAAAAGTGTAAAGTCGTGGGGTGGAAGAGCTGTAATTCAAGATCCTAAATCTGCACAAGTCGCGTATATGCCCGAGCAGGCAAAATTAAATGTAAATATAGATCAGGTATTGCCAATAGAAGAGATGGCAGAATTTATTAATTTGATGTCCTAAAACTGATTGTAAATGGCGGAGAATAAAAAGGTATTCGTATTTGATGATAATACTGACATTCTGGATTTATGTACTATCATTTTGGAGGATGCTGGTTATGATATTAAGACCTCATCTACCTCTAATAATATCATAGACCAGGTAATGGCTTATATGCCTGATATCATACTTATGGACAACTGGTTACCAGATGTTGGAGGGATGGACGCTACTAAAGCACTAAAGGCTCATCCATTGTTAAAAGATATTCCCGTGATCTATTTCTCTGCAAACAATGACGTGAAATCACTTGCAGATCAGGCTGGTGCCGAAGGATACTTATCCAAGCCCTTCGATATCGAAGAGCTTGAAAAAATTATCCAAAAACATTTAGCTATTTAACACCTAAAACATCTACACCCTGTTCAAAAACAATATCAACAGGAATGCCTTTTTTAGTTAATCTATCCAGGTCACCTTGTAACTCAGGGGTGATTATAGCTTTCTCAAGCAGCACCTTTTCAACTGCTGCTTTATCTCCATTCCCTTGAAGTGTAATGATCATTGCACTTAGTTTATTCATTGCAGTCTCAAATTTGACAAAATCAACCTGATAAGTGCCATTTTCATTTCTAATGAATGCACCATTCTCCTTAAAGAAGTTGAAACACTGCATGTTTGCTTTACCATGTGCACTTGCTGCTCCAAACCTTACTGAACGTAAGATGCCTGCCATATAAGTCGTGTAAAACTGCTTTATATCACCCTCAAGCTCGCCTTTTTTAAGTAAGTCGGTCACCATATAAAGACCTAATACGTCGGCTTTACCCTCTTCTAACCAGGAATATTGCTCTTGAAGTGCCTCTTTGACAAATCCTTTACCATTGATTGTGTTTTTTATGCCCAGTCCATGTGCTACCTCATGGAACATTACATTGGCAAAGAAAGCATCAAAGTTGATGTACTGGAGCTGGTCTTTGTCCATTAATTCTTTAGCAATAGGAACTAGAATCTTATCAAATTTGGCTTTCATAGCATTCTTTAGCTGCGAGCGCCTGGTTCCTTTTTTCTGTTGTATAACCTCATCATTTGGAAGATTAACAGCAATAGTTTTAGATCCTGCATTACAATCACCAGCGTAGTAAATTACATCATAAGCATTTAATTCTGAATCCGTTCCCGGCTTTTCAGCTTTATACTTAGCTTCAACAGGTAGCCCTTGTTGTAATTGAGGTAGCATACTTACATATTTCGCTAACTTTTTACTCCAAACTTTGTCTTTTACCAATACATAGGCTTCAAAAGAAGCACGTGCATTAAAAAGCTTGTCTTCATAATTTTCAATCGGACCAATAATAATATCAAGGTTATTGGTTTTCATATCCAACCAGGCATAATCACTTGCGGTATAATTGTCGGAAACTAATGCGTCAGCACGTAAATTCAGGTATTTCTTAAACCCAGCATCATCTGCAAGTAAGGCAGCCTGCTTTAATAAACTAGAGGCATGTTGTAGCTCTGTAGCATATAGTATATGGTAGGGAACTGAAGTAAGTTTGCCGGTGCTGTCCTTTTTAATCACGGAATACAAACCATATTTATCTTTAACATCAGAATTCTTAAGGTCCTCTTTTGTCATTCCAGCAGGATAAAATGTTGCCGCATCTGGCTTAGGGCCAATGCCATGAACAAAAGGTTTGTCTCCGTTTAACCTATCCCAAGGGCCATAGTTGATCATTAAAAAGGCCTTTGTTTTTTCATCTTTAATGGTGCTTAATAAGCTGTCGCGCTGCGGATAAGCCTGCTTCCAAAACAAACCGTCCATGATTTGAGCAGCTTGAATCAATAAAGGCAATATCTTCCTTTCATTAACCGTTAGGTCATTTAGGTTAGTCGTTAGTTTCACCTTTTCATAAATGCCTAATCGCTCATTAACATAGTTTTGAAGGCTGTCTTCTGCCGAATTATGTGTTGCTGTTTGACTTGAATTGGACTGGGTGTTAGTGCAGGAAGCTACTCCCATAATAATTGAGCACCCGGCAATAAAAGCAGTTGCTTTGTTAATGTGTTTCATATATTGTATTTTTTCCTGGTAATGAGGCCGTGATTAGATAGTACGGAATTCATATATCGAATTATTTGCGACTAAAATAGTAAAAAATAGTAATTTCACATCTTCTATATCTTCAATATGGTTCAATACAATAAATTTACGAAAGCACGATTGGTAGTTGTTTCATCTCTGTTATTTGTAGCATGTTCTACAAGCAGGTATGCTGCTACTGAAAAAATATATAAAGAAAAGGCAAAAGGCTTTTCGGAAATTATTAAGACAATACCCCCACCAGCACAACAAGTTCCGGGTTTAGATCCGACTATACAATCCTGGGTAGGATCGGTAAATTTCGGCATTCGTAAACCTAATTTTGTGATCATTCACCATACCGCACAAAACTCTACACAGCAAACTATCAATACGTTTTTGGTAAAAGGAAAAAGTGAAGTAAGCTCACATTATATTGTAGGTAAGGATGGTGAAGTGGTACAAATGGTAAATGATTATCTTCGGGCAAATCATGCCGGAGTAGGTAAATGGGGTAATACTAGCGACCTGAATTCATCATCGATAGGAATTGAACTGGATAATAATGGAGTGGATCAACCTTTTACGGATCCGCAGATCAAAAGCCTGCTAGTGTTGTTGGATGCGCTCAAGAAGCGTTATAATATTCCTACGGCTAACTTTATTGGACATGCCGATATTGCACCCGGGAGGAAGAATGATCCAAGGAACTTTCCATGGAAAGTTTTAGCAAAAAAAGGATTTGGGTTGTGGTATGATGATGTTTTAAACTTGCCGCCAGATGATTTTAATGCAGAATTGGCATTGAGAATAATTGGTTATGATACACGTAACTTACCTGCAGCAATAGCCTCATTTAAGATACATTTTGTGCAGACTGATACCAGTCAGACACTAACACCAGCTGATAAATTGATTTTATTTAACCTTTATAAGAAATACTTGTAAGATTTTAGTAGTTGGTAGTTAGACGGGCCACCATAGCGCATGATGGAAAAGACCATTGCAACCATGCTTTTAACACATGCTATCTAAATACTAACTACTAAAAAATCTAACAACTACTTCTTCGCTTTCGCCCATGCGTCTTTTAAAGATACGGTACGATTAAATACCAGATGTTCCGGAGTCGATTCCTCATCAAAGCAGAAATAACCTTTTCTGATGAATTGATAACGTGCATCCTTATCCGCTGTAGCTAAATAGGGCTCTATATAAGCTTGTTTAATTACTTCAATACTATTTGGATTCAGGTAGTCTTTAAAATCACCCTCTTCGCTATCTGGTGACTCTACAGAAAACAAACGATCATACATTCTGATCTCTGCACTTTTAGCATGTTTGGTACTTACCCAGTGAATAGTTCCTTTTACGTTGATTCCACTAGTATCCTCGCCACTTTTAGACTCAGGGATATAAGTACAACGTACTTCAGTTATATTCCCCTCTGCGTCTTTTACGAAATCATCACATTTAACAATGTAAGCATGTTTAAGTCTTACTGTCGCTCCTGGTGCAAGTCTGAACCATTTTTTAGCAGGTTCTTCCATGAAATCTTCACGCTCAATCCACAATTCATTACTAAAAGGAATTTCTCTATTACCACCTTTATCTTCAGCTTCTGGATTGTTTTCTCCGATCAATACTTCCTCTTGTCCTTCAGGATAATTGGTAATTACAAGTTTTATAGGATCTAAAACTGCCATCACACGATTTGCAATTTTATTCAGATGTTCACGTACGCAAAACTCCAATAAGCTAAACTCAATCAGGTTTTCACGTTTCGCAATACCAATCCGCTCACAAAACTCACGGATACTTTCAGGGGTATAACCACGTCTTCTCAGTCCGCTTATAGTTGGCATCCTCGGATCATTCCATCCACTTACCATACCTTCATTAACCAGTTGCATCAATTTACGTTTGCTCATCACCGTGTAAGACAGGTTCAAACGGGCAAACTCATATTGTTTTGATGGATAAATCTCCAGTTTTTCAATGCACCAGTCGTACAGCTCTCTATGAGAAACATATTCTAACGTACAAATAGAGTGTGTAATGCTTTCAATACTATCACTTTGACCATGTGCAAAATCATACATAGGATAAATGCACCATTTGTTTCCGGTACGGTGATGTTCAGCATGTTTAATGCGGTAGATAACCGGATCGCGCATGATCATATTTGGACTGGCCATATCGATCTTCGCTCTTAAAGTACAAGTGCCATCTGCAAATTCACCATTTTTCATGCGGGTAAATAAATCCAGATTCTCTTCGATACTACGATTTCGGTATGGGCTGTCTTTTCCAGGTTCTGTTGGCGTACCTTTCAATTCGGCCATTTCTTCTGCTGACCCATGATCTACATAAGCGAGCCCTTTTTCAATCAGTCTAACAGCATAGTCGTACAATGTATCGAAATAATCGGAGGTGTAAAGTTCATTTGCCCAATTAAAGCCAAGCCATTTAATGTCGGCCTGTTGACTATCTACATATTCTGTTTTTTCGGTTATAGGGTTTGTATCATCAAACCTCAGATTGGTATAGCCTCCGTATTTTTGTGTTAAACCGAAGTTTAAGCAAATTGCTTTGGCATGACCGATATGTAAGTATCCATTCGGTTCAGGTGGAAAACGGGTAATTAACGTTTTGTATTTTCCGCTATTTAAATCGTTCTCAATGATCTCTTCAATAAAGTTCAATGATCTTTCCTCACTCATATTAGCTGTAAATTTTTAGCCAAAGTTAACATAAAACCGCTAATTTAGTTACATTTACAACCTACTTATTAGCATAAAATATGAGCAATGCATTAAAAAGGCCTATTCGGGTTTTGGTGGCAAAGGTTGGATTGGATGGCCATGATCGGGGAGCAAAAGTAATTGCCACCTCTTTACGGGATGCTGGTATGGAGGTTATTTATACCGGATTACGCCAAACCCCTGAAATGGTGGTGAATGCAGCCTTACAAGAAGATGTTGATGCCATTGGAGTTTCCATTTTATCAGGAGCACATATGACTGTTTTTCCAAAAATCATTGATATGATGAAGCAGAAAAACGTTACAGATGTTTTACTCACCGGGGGAGGTATTATTCCAGATAAGGACATGGAGAAGCTTAAAGAAATTGGTGTTGGTGAGCTATTTGCTCCAGGAACAACAATGGAAACTATAGTTAATTATATTAGAAATTGGGTTACTGAACATAGAAATTTTTAGAATATGGATTATCAGAATATTTTATCAGAAGTAAAAGATCAGATTTTATATATCACCATAAATAGAGAACAAAAGCTTAATGCCCTAAATAAAGCAACACTCGAGGAACTGTCAGATGTAATCTCATTTGCAACAAAGCAGGATGAAGTGAGGGGTGTTCTTTTGACTGGAGCAGGCGAAAAGGCTTTTGTAGCAGGTGCGGATATTTCAGAGTTCTCAAATTATGATGCTAAGCAAGGGGAGGCTTTGGCAAGAACCGGTCAGGAGCAGGTTTTTAATGCCATAGAAAATTGTCCTAAACCAGTTATCGCTGCTATTAATGGGTTTGCATTGGGCGGTGGATTAGAACTTGCGTTATCTTGTCACATTCGAATAGCATCAGACAATGCAAAATTGGGATTGCCAGAAGTGTCATTAGGATTGATTCCTGGTTATGGAGGGACACAAAGACTTACACAAGTTGTAGGTAAAGGGAAAGCTATAGAAATGATTGCCACAGCAGATATGATCTCGGCCAATCAGGCTCAGGAAATAGGACTAGTAAATTACGTTGTGCCTCAGAATCAATTAGTCACAAAGGCAGAAGAGATTCTAAATAAGATAAAACTCCGAGCTCCTTTAGCTGTTGCGGCTGCCATAAAATCTGTCAATTCTTCCCTTTCTTTTGGGGTAAATGGATTTGAAACAGAAATCAAAGAATTTGGTAGGTGTTTTAATACAGAAGATTTTAAAGAAGGGACTACTGCTTTTTTAGAAAAGAGAAAACCATCATTTTTAGGAAAATAGCTTTTTTGATAGGTTAAAGCTGTTTTATTCTTTGGTTTTTTTTAATCAGGCTGAAATTTTACAACTTTTTAAGGGGTGACTCTTGCAAAATGTGTAGAGAAAATTTCCCATAACAAAAAAACTAGCTATATTTATCTCAACAATATTCAGTAAATATCTATGAGAAAAATATTAATTGTTGACGATGAAATAAATATTGGGATCCTGCTATCTAAATTTTTAACGCGAAATTCATTTAGTGTATCAACAGCAACAAGCGGTGTTTCAGCGATGGAATATCTATCCAAAGAGTATTACGACTTAGTGTTGTGCGATTACCGTTTGGAAGATACCGATGGTAAGGAAATGCTTATTAAAATTAAGGAGAAATATCCTAGAACAGGTGTAATTATCATCACAGGGTATTCTGATATTAAATTAGCGGTCGAGTTAATTAAACTGGGCGCATACGATTATATCACAAAACCTTTGTATCCCGATGAGATTCTTAATACAATTAATAAATCAATAGAAACTCAGATTGCACTGAATACAGGTCCATCACCGGAGTCTTCGGAGGCGCCAAAAAATAGAACTTTTAAGCAAATATATGGTCAGGCTGATAATTTTGTTGCCGGTCAAAGTACTGCTTCAAAACACCTGTTAAAACAGATTGAATTGGTTGCGCCGACTTCCTATAGCGTAATTTTAACAGGTGAAAGTGGTACAGGGAAAGAGTCTGTTGCCAAAGCCATTCATTTAAATAGTCCTAGACGTGATAATCCGTTTGTGGCTATGGATTGTGGTTCTTTAACGAAAGAACTTGCAGGTAGCGAGTTTTTTGGACACGAAAAAGGATCATTTACCGGAGCATTATACACTAAAATAGGCCATTTTGAAATGGCTAACGGAGGTACATTATTCTTGGACGAGGTAGGGAATCTTTCTTATGATATTCAAGCCGCATTACTGAGAACTGTTCAGGAACGTAAAATTAAACGCATAGGAAGTACGAAAGAGATTGACCTTGATGTGCGAATTATAGTAGCCACAAATGAAAACCTTGCTCATGCCATTCAAAAAGGAAGGTTTAGAGAAGATTTATATCATCGTTTTAATGAGTTTTCTATTGATCTTCCAGCATTAAGTCAGCGGGGAAGAGATATCCTGATTTTTGCGAACACATTCCTGGAAGTTGCCAATCAGGAGCTTAGTAGAAATGTGCTTGGCTTTTCACAAGAGGTTGAAGAATGCTTTTTAACTTATAATTGGCCAGGGAATGTAAGGGAATTGAAGAATGTAATTCGTCGAGCGACCTTGCTAACGGAATCTCAGGAAATTCAAGTTAAGGCTCTTCCTTTAGAGATTTCGACTTATGCTAAAGCTAATGCTATAGAGTCGACAATGTCGCGTTCTGAGCGGCCTAGAGACCTCAAAAATGCTGCTTTGGAAGCCGAATACGAGGCTATATTGAAAGTATTAAGAGAGGTGAATTTCAATAAGACTAAAGCTGCGAAAATTCTAAATATCGACCGCAAAACACTTTATAATAAAATGAGAGCCATCAATTTGGAGAAATAAGTAATAAACCTTCAGATTATTGTGTAATTAAACGGGTAATTGGCTTAGTTATTGGTATAACCTTATATAGGGATACCATGCTGATTCCTTCCTTTATAAACTGTCAATTTTTTTGATTATGTTATAGGAAACAAGCTTAGGGCTTTGGAATTAGGGAAAGATTGGAAAAAATTAAAACAATTTCCGAACACAGGTAGTTATAATAGTGGTGTTCCGGAGTATTAATATATTGTTAAACCAAAAATTTAAAAGTTATGAATGATAATTCAAAAGTATTAGTTGGACTATTGGTAGGTTTGGCTGCCGGCACCGCATTGGGATTACTTTTTGCGCCTGAAAAGGGAAGTGAAACCAGAGACAGACTGGGCCAGTCTTTAAAAGATCTTGGTGATTCTATTAAAGATAAGGCTATAGATGAAATTAATAACCTTAGCAACTTAAAGGATAAGGTTGTTACCTCTGTTAAAAGCAAAATTCATCAGTCAGAGGAAGAATTTATTGATGATGATTTAGAACACGCTTAAAACCTAGTTAAAGCTACCTACCGATGCAGGAAAATAAAGAAAAGAATATCGAGGAATTGATCGAGGATGCCAAAGACTATATAGATACGCGGGTAGAGTATACCCGACTTTATATGTTAGAAAGGGTGTCAAAGATTTTTGCAGATGTTGTAACGAACGGCGTCGTTGTTGTTTGTTTTGTATTAGCCTTTTTATTTGGAACCGTTACATTAGCCTATTTTTTATCTGATGTGCTGGGAACTTTTACCCGCGGATTTGGTTGCGTTGCTTTTATTTATTTGGCACTAGCTATTATTGTGTATTATACTAAGGAGAAATACATAGAAAAGGCAATAGTTAACTTTACCATCAGAAATTATTTTAACAAACTAGCTGATAAGGAAGAAGAAGAAAATGAGCAGAAGATATAACATAAACAATATTGATGAACTGCATGCGATGGTTAACAGCTTAAAATATGAGCACCAGGCAAAAGGAGAACTATTGTTGAAAGACGGTAAAGCTTATATGAAGCAATTTACTTTGGGTAGCTTGGTTAAGAAATATGCTACACCTTCGGCTTTTCTTAAAATAGATGATAAATTGAATATCAGCAGTAGTATTATGTCTATGGTGCTGCCCTTTTTAATGAACAGTACTGTATTTAAAGGATCCGGATTTTTAACTAAAACACTGGTAGGATTCGCTTCTAATAAGTTTGGTAAATCTTTAGATGCCGAGCATATCTCTGCAATATTTAACTCAGTAAAATCATGGCTTGGTGGATCTAAAAAGACTAAACAATCAAAAATAGCTCAGCAGGTAGACTATGGGATTCCTCCTGATAGCGAAACGTATTAAATTAGATTTCTCCATTCTGGGATAATCTAAATGAAAAAAGCCAGGCATCGCCTGGCTTTTTTCATTATAACCTAAGCTTAAAGGTTTAGACTGTTGATTTTATCTTCAATTCTTTCATTTGTTTTTCGTCAATTGTAGACGGGCTATCGATCATCACATCTCTTCCAGAGTTATTTTTAGGGAAAGCAATAACATCACGTATGCTATCCAAACCGGCAAAAATAGAACATAACCTGTCAAAACCAAAGGCAATACCACCATGTGGAGGAGCCCCAAACTCGAAAGCATCCATCAGGAAGCCGAATTGTTTTTGAGCTTCTTCTGGAGAAAATCCTAAGTGTTTAAACATTAAAGCCTGAAGTGTTCTGTCGTGGATACGTATTGAACCGCCGCCAATTTCTGTACCGTTTACAACCATGTCGTAAGCATTAGCCCTTACATTTCCCGGATCAGTATCCAATAAAGCGATATCTTCTGGTTTCGGAGAAGTAAAAGGATGGTGCATAGCATGATAACGTTCTGTCTCTTCGTCCCACTCTAATAAAGGGAAGTCAAGTACCCAAAGCGCACTGAATTTGTTTTTATCACGTAAACCTAAACGAGTACCCATTTCCAGACGTAGTTCGCTCAATTGCTTGCGTACTTTATCCTGAACTCCTGCCATAACTAATACCAGGTCACCTGGTTTAGTATTTAAGGCTGCTGACCATCTTTTCAGCTCCTCTTCACTATAGAACTTATCTACAGAAGATTTTAGAGAGTCATCTTCATTATGTCTCATATAAATCAGGCCTGTAGCACCAATCTGAGGACGTTTAATAAAGTCTGTAAGTTCATCCATCTGTTTTCTGGTATAGCTTGCACAACCAGCAGCATTGATGCCTATTATAAGCTCTGCACTATCAAATACAGGGAAATCCTTACCTTTAACCAAATCGGTCATATCAACAAACTGCATCTCAAAACGAGTGTCGGGTTTATCAGAGCCGTATAAACGCATGGCATCAGAATACTGCATTCTTGGAACCTCAGGTAAATCAAAATCCTTAAGATCTTTGAATAAAGTACGAATAAGACCCTCAAAAGTATTTAAGATATCTTCCTGCTCGATGAACGACATTTCGCAGTCAATTTGTGTAAATTCAGGCTGTCTGTCAGCGCGCAAATCCTCATCTCTAAAACATTTAACGATTTGGAAGTAACGATCAAAACCAGAAACCATTAGCAGCTGCTTGAAAGTCTGTGGCGATTGAGGAAGGGCATAAAATTGACCTTCATTCATTCTGCTTGGCACCACAAAATCTCTGGCTCCTTCTGGAGTCGATTTAATTAATACTGGAGTTTCTACTTCAATAAAGTCCAGGTTATCTAAATAACGGCGAACAGCCTGTGCCATTTTATGACGTAAAATCATGTTGTTACGGATTGGATTTCTACGTAAATCCAGGTAACGGTATTTCATACGTAAATCTTCGCCACCATCCGTTTCATCATCAATCATGAATGGAGGAAGTTTTGCAGCATTCAGTATTTCTAATGCAGTAATTTTTATTTCAACCTCGCCGGTAGGCATTTTAAGGTTTTTGTTAGAGCGTTCTACTACTTCTCCGACAGCCTTGATGACAAACTCCCGACCCAGATTCCGGGCTGCTTCGCACAATTCACGGTTGTCATCCATATTGAAAACCAATTGAGTAATGCCATATCTGTCACGAATGTCTATAAAAGTCATTCCTCCTAAATCTCTTGATTTCTGTACCCAGCCACACAGGGTTACATTTTCTCCCAGGTTCTTAATGGTTAAAGCACCGCAAGTAGTTGTTCTTAACATTATGATTAAAGTATTAGCTGGCAAAAATATTCATTTTGAGCCACATATTTCAAACCACAATGAATTTATGCTGTTATATTAGGAATATTTCAAGGAAGGCATGATATTTTAAAAAAATTGTAAAGTTTCTGACCTTTGGTACGCTTATTTTATAATATTGTTTTTATATCTTCGTAGACATTAATTCTATATATGGAACTTTTAAGTAGCCCTGAGGCATGGATCTCATTATTAACCCTAACCGTTCTTGAGATCGTTTTAGGTATAGATAATATTATTTTTATATCTATTTTATCAGGGAAACTACCTGAACATCAGCAGAAAAAAGGTCGCCAGATCGGTCTTGCTTTAGCTATGATTACCCGTGTATTATTGCTATTGTCACTCACTTGGGTGATGTCGCTTACCGCTCCCTTATTTAATGTGGGAGGAATACTTCATGTAGAAGATCCTGAATGGATGGAGAAATTGGCCATATCTGGTCGCGATCTAATTTTGATATTAGGAGGATTGTTCCTGATTTATAAAAGTACCCATGAAATCCATGATAAGTTGGAAAGTGAAGAAGAAAAGGAAATTAAAGGGAAAGTATATTCCTTTAGTGGTGTGATTGTACAAATCTTGCTGCTAGATATAGTATTCTCCTTAGATTCTGTAATTACAGCTGTAGGTATGGCAGAGCATGTCGAAATCATGATTGCTGCGGTTGTTATAGCTGTTATTGTAATGATGGTTTCTGCAAGTGCAATCAGTAACTTCGTAAATAACCACCCTACAGTTAAAATGTTGGCATTATCTTTCCTTTTATTAATAGGCGTTTCACTGTTAGCTGAAGGGTTTGATCAACACATTCCAAAAGGATATATTTATTTTGCAATGGCTTTCTCTATATTAGTAGAAATGTTGAACTTGAAGATGAAAAAAAATGCGAAGAAACCGGTTGAACTTCGCAATACACCAATTGATCACGAAACCAAAGCGTAAATTTTCTGAATGATTTCTTTTTTTGAGGCCTCGTTGGCCGAATTATCTATACACCGTATCGGAAACAAATCCGAGGACGATTTCTACGTATTGTCTGAAAAATCGATTGCGATAAGAGACATTACATTAAGCAGCTTATTGCAACAATATTTTCTAAGCCCTTATGAGAAAGTGAATGAAGTGTATCGCTTTATTCACCCTAATGGGGATTTAAATTTGAATGAAGCCTATCATTTCGCTTCGGAGATCTTTGCCAATGGTGAGACCTTTCATGAGAATAGTAAGCAGCTGGCTAAATATCTGTACGATGTTTCAGGACATCCGAAGATTAAGCCAGGGGAATTGTATGTAGCCTATTTTGAAAATGTACAGATTGAAGGCGAGCTTCATGATGCGATTGGTATTTTTAAATCTGAGACTAAAGAAAGCTACCTTAAAGTATTTCCAGAGCAGGACGGTTTTGGATTAAGTTACGAACAGGAAGCCATAAACATCAATAAACTGGATAAAGGGTGCCTTATCTTTAACACAGAAAAGGAAGAAGGCTTTAAAGTGGCTGTAATTGACCAAAGAAGTGCGGATGCCATATATTGGAAAGACGAGTTTTTAAAGCTTAAAATTCGGAACGACAGTTTTAATCAAACTGCAAGTGTATTAGGAGTATATAAAAACTTTGTAACAGATAAGCTGGATGAAGAATTTGATATCTCTAAAGCTGATAAAATTGATTTGTTGAATAAATCGATGAAGTATTTCAAGGAAAAAGAGAGCTTTGATTTAGATGAGTTCTCGAATGAGGTTATTGGAAATGCTGAAGGTATTGAGTCTTTTAAAAGCTATAAAAAGAATTTCGAAGAAGAGTTCGATCAACCTATTCCAGATAGCTTTGATATATCTGGTGCCGCAGTGAAAAAGCAGGCTAGGGCATATAAAAGTGTATTAAAATTAGATAAGAACTTCCATATTTATATTCATGGCGATAAGGAACTGATTGAGAAGGGCTTTGACGATGATAAATCGATGAGCTATTACAAAGTCTTTTTTAGAGAAGAGGAATAATATTTATAAGCACTTTTTTTAAGTATTCCCATTGTTAAATACGAAATCGTTAATAAATGAATGTTAATATTTCGACAATAAGAAAATAAATACGGAAACTTTAATAGTTTTATGGAAATGGTATGCTCATACTTGATGAATAAATTGTAGATTTATTTTTTTAGTAAACCTTTAAACCAAGTATGAGCCAAGAACCACAACAAAGCAGTATTTTTAAAGTTATTGGTGCCTCCTCATTGGGGACACTTATTGAATGGTATGATTTTTACATTTTTGGAAGTCTTGCCCTCATTATCGGAACACAATTGTTTCCTGCAGATGCCGGAGCATCTGCCTTAATTAACACATTAGCCATTTTCGCAGCCGGCTTCATTGTACGTCCCTTTGGAGCGTTATTTTTTGGCAGATTAGGAGATCTTATTGGTAGAAAGCATACCTTTCTGTTAACGCTTGTTTTAATGGGAGGATCCACTTTTCTAATCGGGCTAATTCCATCTTATTCGAGCATCGGTTATGCAGCGCCAATTTTGGTGCTTATTCTTAGATTGATACAAGGACTTGCCCTTGGTGGAGAGTATGGTGGCGCGGCTACATATGTAGCAGAACACGCACCAGCTAATAAACGCGGATTTTTTACCAGTTGGATTCAGACAACCGCTACCGGTGGATTATTTTTATCATTGGGCGTAATTGTATTGACTAAAAATCTGGTTGGGGCAGAGAATTTTGCCGATTGGGGTTGGAGAATTCCATTCTTGCTTTCTATAGCATTGGTGGGTGTTTCCATATATATCAGGATGAAAATGCATGAATCCCCTGCTTTTACCAAATTAAAGACAGAGGGGAAAGTTTCTAAAAACCCACTAAAAGAGAGCTTCAATAATAAAGCGAACTTTAAAATGGTATTACTGGCATTGTTTGGTGCAACCATGGGACAAGGGGTGATTTGGTATACCGGTCAGTTTTATGCACAATCCTTTATAGAAAACACCTGTCATGTTGATTTTAATGACTCCAGATACATTCTTTTATGGGGGATAGCATTTGCCACACCTTTCTTTGTGATCTTCGGCTCATGGAGCGATAAAGTGGGGCGTAAGTGGATCATGCTTGCTGGTATGTTGTTGGGAGTGATATTTTATCGACCTATTTATCAGATCTTTCTTGATGACACGGATTTTACCAAGATTGAACAAGTTGATATAGCCGAAATAAAGAACCCTGTTGTCACCCGTACTGCCATTGCCGGAACAGCCGATAGCTTGATTTCAACTACCTCAAGTGTATATCTGTTAGATGGATCATCATTTCAAAAGATACAATCGCATACTAAATTTGCAGATCCTGCTAAGGCTGCCGTTGAGTTGCCAGATGTATATAAGGACAAGAAACTTTCATCACCTGTTTTCTGGAAATTTGTTTTCCTCATTTTTTTCCAGATTTTACTAGTAACCATGGTTTACGGACCTATTGCAGCATTCTTAGTGGAATTGTTTCCTACTAAAATCAGATATACTTCTATGTCTTTACCTTACCATATTGGTAATGGGGTTTTTGGTGGACTAGTGCCATTCATTGCGACACTTATTGTTAGCTTCAAAGGTTCAACTCCTTTATCAGGATTATGGTATCCGATTGGAATTGCCGCTTTAAGTTTAATCATAGGTACGGTATATTTATCTAATAAAAAGCCTGATCATAACGAGGCTGATTCAGAAAACCATTAAAAAACTCAGCTCATGAACGCATTAAAAAAAGCATTAGGATTAGTTTGGATCATATTAGGTCCAGCATCTGTTGTATTTCTGTTTCTTCAGGCATTCGAAAAAATAGGCCTTGCCGAGGAAGGTGTACATAAAACAAATACAGCATTACAATGGGGGATTATATTGTTTATCTTCATCCCAATAGGTGTTGGTCTGGTGATATTTGGCTCTTACGCCTTTAAAGGGGAGTATGACAAGTTGCCCGATGACGATAGTTTGTAAAATAGCTTAAATAAAATGCCCCTTGATCAATTGATCAAGGGGCATTTTATTTAAGCCTTTTGTCACTTAGTGATTACCATCCACAATCTGCTACTTAAAACGGGGTAAACTTACAATACCCTTAACAACAATCCTTTTAGGTACTCACCTTCTGGAAAGGAGATCCTTACAGGATGATCTTCAGGTTGGTGAAATTGTTTAATGATTTGTATTTCTCTACCAGCGTCTAATGCAGCCCACGCAATGATCTGTTTAAAGGTCTCCAGGTCTACAGCTCCAGAACAAGAGAATGTAGCCAGTATGCCTCCTTTTTTAAGTAAGTGCATGCCTAATCTATTTAAGTCCTTGTAAGCTCTCGCAGCACGGTCTAATGTAGATCTGGATGGTGCATACTTTGGTGGATCTAATACAAGAACATCGAAAGTCTTTCCTTCTTCTTTAAACACACGAAGTTGTTTGTTTACATCTGATTGAATTGAGTCCTGCTTTTCCTTACTAAAGCCATTTAATTCAAGGTTATGTTGTAACGTTTCAAGAGCCAAAGCTGAGCTATCTACACTGGTTACATGTGCAGCTTCGTTCTTTAAACTGTTTAAAGTAAAACCACCGCTATAACAGAAGCAATCTAATACTGTCTTATCTTTTGAATAAGCGGCAAGGACTTCCCTGTTTTCACGTTGATCACAGTAAAACCCTGATTTTTGTCCGTCAGCAATGTTAATATGGTAAAGAATTCCATTTTCCTTTACTTCGATAAACTCAGGGGGAGTCTCTCCCCACAGTAACCCTTGTACAGGCTCCAGGTTTTCGTGTTTGCGCGCACCTGCATCACTCTTGTCAAATATCCCTTTAGGGCTTAATTCTTGTCTTAAGATATCAATAATATCTTCTTGTACGGCTTCTATTCCCGCACTTAATACTTGTAAGGATAAGAAATCAGCATACTTGTCTACGATTAGGCCAGGTAGAAAATCAGCCTCGCTAAAAACTAATCTACAGGTATTGGTTAATTCATCTAATACATGAGCTCGTGAAGCAATTGCATTTTTTATTTTTTGAGCGTACCAATCTTTATCTACCCTTATATTTTCGTCCCATTCTATTAGACGTAAGGCTACTCTGGATTGATCGTTGTAATAAGCATAAGCAAGGAATTCTTTTTCAGCGGACCTTACCGTTACAATTTCTCCATTGGTGGGTTTTCCTTTAATTCTATCAATAGCACCGGAAAAAATCCATGGGTGGCGGAGTACGGCCGCTTTCTCTTTACCTTTTTTAAGTATTACCTCATTCATGGGGACAAAAGTAATGGAAAAAATTAGCATTCTCTTCGGAGTCTGGCATCTGTTGTAAGGACAACAGCGCCTAGGTCTCCTCTGAGAAGCTAATTTTTTTGAAAAGGGAGGTA
>JBEBUV010000017.1:0-77363 GCA_040393085.1 Pedobacter hiemivivus
AATGACAACACCAAGATGTGTCCTGCAGTAATGTTAGCAAACAAACGAATCATTAGGGCAATAGGCTTGGTAAAGATACCGAATAACTCAACCGGCACCATAACTACATACATCCACCATGGCACATCTGGCATAAAAATATGCTTCCAGTAATATTTGTTACCGTTAAATACAGTGATCAGGAATGTCGACAATGCAAGAATCATAGTCACCGCAATATTACCTGTTAAGTTTGCACCTCCCGGTAAAAATGGCACCAGACCTAACATATTGTTAAACCAGATAAAGAAAAACACAGTTAACAAATAAGGCATGAAGCGCTCATATTTATGACCTAAGTTAGGTTTAGCAATATCATCACGAACAAAAAGGATGATAGGCTCTAACCATGACTGTAATCCTTTTGGAGATTTACCTTTACGTTTTCTATAACCAGCAGCAACATTTAAGAAGATGGCTAATAAAACAACGACAGATAAAAACAAAGTACAAACATTCTTTGTAATTGATAAATCTAAAGGGCGGGCATTTAATGCATGATGTTTCTCATCTAAATCTACATACTGACCATGCTCATTCGCAATATCAGATGCATAATAGATTTTCTCATGCAGTTTAACAACTCGCTGTCCATTACGTTCCACTACAACCGTAGCTTCATCATCACCATTAAATTCTCCGGAACTAAAGTTCACAAGACCATCTTTGGTGTACAAGATCACAGGAAGGTTGATGTATACATCACCTATAACATGCCATCTATGAGAATCGGCAATATGATGCAATGCAAATTTGCCGATATCAAACTTCTTCTCAGCCTTAGTCTCGGCATGAGTACTTTCTGTTGTTTGTAAACTATCAACCTGAGCAAAAGCTGCAGATGGAACGGTAAAAAACGCTAAAAAAAGCGCAAAAACAACAATTAACCTATTAACTTTAACTTCAAAAACGTGGCTACAATCCATTTAGTCGCAGATTTTTACTATTTATTTTGGTGGCGCAAGTTACGTAACAAAGAGTATATTTCAAAGAAGCTGAACAATAAATATAAAGAAAAAAAATTCAGGACGAAAACCATCCCCTTTTCTTTAGTGTTCATGCTGTAAATCAGCACAAAAGCCATAGAGAAAATCATTTTCAATGCAATTGATCCCATAATAGCCATTACACCCACTTCAGGATTCCTTTTCATACCCAAATCAGCAACTACATAAGCAATAAATGTAATCCCAGCCAAGAAGCCAAATACAATCCAGAACTTGCCAGTCAGAATAGTAACATCAGGAAAAAAATAAGCCAATAAATAGGCTATGGCACCAAGTACGGCCGTATACAACAAATAAGAAAATGTAAATCTTGCTAAACTCAAATCAGTAAATTTTCACAAAAGTATATATTTACTATGGGTTTAAATAATCATTCATTTTTATTTAGCTGTCTTACTACCTGATACAAAGATAAAACCACCCCCATTAAACTCAAGATTGCAGTAAAAATTGGAGTCTTACTATTTCTGTAGGCATCAATCTTATATCCGGCAAAAGCAAACAACCCAATCGTAACCAGCATCTGAAAGCTAATAGAAGTGTATCTTGCAAAATTATTTAAGCCTTTTTTTTGCTCTTTTGGGTCTGTCATAAATCCGTTATTTATAAATAAAACAGGTTTTGTTAAGAAGTTATTGCCGAATAAAATACTTTTGCATATAATGTTAATATTAATAAGCCTTAAATCTTCCTATAATTGAAAAATTACGCTATCCGCAATTTAAAGGTAATACTATTTACTTTAAGTGCCTGCATCATCTATTCATGCAGCACACAAAAAGATAATGCAAGCAGTAGAAGCATTCAGAATTTAACTGCCCGCTATAATTATATTTACAATTCTAATGTAATTATAAGTACTCATCAACAAGATCTTACAGAAAGTCATAGAGAAAATTACGATCAAATCCTTCCCGTATACCTGGGACCAGAAATTGACAGCAGCTTTGTTGTAAAAGATGACGCAGGTAGCAAAGCAATTGATGATGTCATTAAAAAGG
Source organism: Pedobacter hiemivivus (assembly GCA_040393085.1). Lineage (GTDB taxonomy): Bacteria > Bacteroidota > Bacteroidia > Sphingobacteriales > Sphingobacteriaceae > Pedobacter > Pedobacter hiemivivus_A. The sequence continues at coordinate 2,048 of JBEBUV010000017.1, forward strand.
CACAAGTCATCATTCTCGAGAAATCTTATAGTAATTACCTTGACGATGCATATATCCTATTAGGTAAAGCTCAATTTTACAAAGGCAACTATTTCAATGCCGCAGAATATTTTAACTACACCACTAAAAATTACAAGGAAAACACAAAAAGCTATATTGAAGCCTTAAACTGGAAAGCACGTAGTTTGATGCAGGTGAGGAGACTAAGTGAAGCAGGCGCTTTATTAGATACACTGGCTCATACTATTGCCGGACTAAAGTCCAATACCGCAGAACCCTTAGCTACACTTGCACAAATGGCCATCTATCATCATAAATACCCTGAGGCCATTTCCTTTTTAAAAGATGCCATCAAAGCAAGTAACAATAAACCGAATAAAATCAGGTGGACATACATCTTGGCTCAGCTTTCTGAACAACAACAGAACTTTGATAATGCTTTATTATATTATCGTAAGGTCGAAAAAAGTAATGCTCCCTTTGAAATGTATTTCAATGCCAACTTAAACCGCATCAAAATAAATGCACTTATGGGTGGCAAAAGACTAAACAGACAGGATGAACTGCTTAGACTTTTAAAGGACGATAAAAATACAGACTATAATGATCAGGTCTATTATCAGATCGCTGAAAGTCTGCTGGCAGATGGCGAATTCGAAAAAGCAAAGAAATATTATAACCTGTCTATCCAGAAAAGTGAGAAAAACCAATACCAAAAAGGCCTTTCTTATTTAAAAATGGCCGATCTGAACTTTAAAAACTTGCACAATTATCTGAATGCAAAGCTATATTATGATAGTGCTGTTAATACCTTACCTAAAACGTACCCAGGTTATGAGGTGATTCTTAAAAAGAACCAAAACCTGGAATATCTGACTAAACGTTATCAGATCATTGCAAAGGAAGATACATTGCAAGCCATTGCCAAACTCCCTGAAAACGAACGCCAGACTAAGATCGAAGCTATTTTTAATCCAGTAATAGCGACAGTTACCAATACAGAACAAAATAACAACCCTGCCAATCCTTTTGGATTCGAAACAACTGCAAGAAACAGAACACAGAACTCAGGAACTTTTTATTTCAGTAATTCTGGTGCGGTAAGTTCAGGATATTCCGACTTTAAAAAGAAATGGGGCAATCGCAAGCTGGAAGACAACTGGCGCCAGAGCATCCGTTCTTCATCACAAACCACCAATCAGGATATTGCCAGTAATATTGATGACGGAGCTACGGCTAAGCAGGATCAAACTGCACAAGCAGCACCTGATAAAACTGTGTTAATTAAAGAATATACTGATGCACTGCCCACCAATCCGGAGCTTCTCACCAAATCTAATCAAAACATTATTGATGCCTATTATGATATCGCCAGCTTCTACCTTCAAGAGCTGAACGACCCAGAAGAGGCTGAAGAAGTGTATCAAATACTTTTACACCGTTTTCCGAATAACAACCATTTGGCAGCAAGCTATTACAGTCTGTTCCTGATTTCAAAAGGTAAAGATGAAGCCCGTTCAAATGCTTATAAGAACAAGGTTTTAAAAGAATATCCAAATTCTATATACGCTAAAATTATCCTTGATCCATCTTTCTCTCTGAAACAGACAGAAATGGAAACTGCGATGAATAAACAGTATAATGAGACTTTTGAACAATATCAGAAACACGATTATACTGGTGTAATGCAAAAGGTAGATGGTGTAATGCAAACCAGCAATAACAATTACTTATCACCACAGTTTGCTTATTTAAAAGCAATTGCAATTGGACGAACCAACCATGTAGATTCATTGCTGACTGCTTTCGAGGGGATCGCTTCAACTTATGCCGACGACAGGATCATCACACCATTGGTAAAGGAACACATTACTTATATCAATGATCATTTGGATGAATACAAAAACCGTAGCATAGCATTACCCGATTCTGATCCGAATGAGCTTTTCCTGACCAATCAACCCATCACTACAGAGGCAAAAACTCCGCAATCAGCAACAGAGCCTATTGTTTCGCAACCTAAAAAAACAGAGATTATTGCAGCGGTTAGCCCTGTAGCACCAGCGACAGAGAAAACCGTAACACCAGTTGCTCCAACTAAAGCACCAAGTATATTCAGTGGTGAGAAATCGACTACTTTCTATTATGTAATTGATGTAGCAGATGCTTCTTTAACGCTCAGTTCCTCCCGTTTTGGGGTCGGCCAGTTTAACAGAGGCAACTATTCCGAAGCCGGTTTAAAGCATCAATTAAAAGAATTTGACAATGATCAGCTGATATATGTAGGGAACTTTAGTAATTTTGACGACGCAAAAGCCTATGCTGAGGGAATCACGCCATTGTTGGGCAGGATCATGAAAGTGCCAGCCAACATTTACAAAGGCTTCATCATCAGTAAAGAAAACTTTGATAAATTAACCAGTAAAGATTTGTTAAACAAATACCTGGAGTTCTATAAAAACAATTATTAAGATGAAGAAACAACTTTCGAAAGAAGACATCAGAAAGTACAACTTTAGAATATGGAAATTACTTGCAACGGGGATTGTATTGTTTGCGCTGTTTATCGTAGCCATAGGATTCGGCCTCTTTGGTGAACTCCCTTCTTTCAGAGATATAGAACACCCTAAAAGTAATCAGGCATCAGAAGTGCTTGGCGAAGATAACAGGGTCTTAGGCACTTATTTCGTACAAAACAGATCAGATATCAGTTATCAGGAGATTTCTCCAAACGTAATCAATGCGCTGATTGCTACAGAAGATATTCGTTTTAAGGAACACTCAGGTATCGACTTCAAACGTACTTTTACCATCTTTTTATATGCTATTGTAGGGAAAAAACAAGGTGGTAGTACCATCACCCAACAATTGGCACTTAATCTATTCTCGGAAGAGGGCAGGCAAAAAAACTTTCTAAAACGTATTCTTCAAAAGTTTCAGGAATGGGTAATTGCCGTAAAACTGGAACGTAACTATACCAAAGAAGAGATATTGGTGATGTACTTAAACACAGTAGATTTCGGTAATCAGGCTTATGGTATTAAATCAGCAGCCCGAGTATATTTTAATACAACACCAGATAAATTGACGGTTGCACAGTCGGCCACCCTAATCGGTATCCTAAAAGGTATCAGCAGATACTCTCCTACCCGCAATCCAGATCGCGCATTAGCTCGTAGAAATACAATCATCGGACTGATGGCAAAAGCAGATATGCTGACTCCATTGGAGCTCGAAAAGGAGAAAGAAAAGCCACTTGGACTTCGCTTTAGCGCTGCCACGGTTAACGATGGTATTGCTCCTTACTTCAGAGCGGTATTAAAAAATGATATCAAGCGTATTTTCCAGGAGCGTTCTATTCTTAACAATGGTGTTCCTTACGATCTGGACAGAGATGGTTTAAAAATCTATACGACCATTAACTACGACATGCAAGTGTATGCCGAGGAAGCTCAAAAGGAATACATGAAAACCTTGCAGGCCACATTCGAAAAAAGCTGGAAAGGCAGAAATCCTTTTAAAGGTATGGAAATGCAGATAGAGCAGGGTGTTAAAAGATCAGATCGCTATAAAGCACTTCAAATTGAGGGTAAATCTGAAGCAGAGATTAAGGAGGATTTTAACACTCCTGTCAAACTCAGCATATTTACATGGAAAGGCAATATTGATACTTTGATGAAGCCTATCGATTCTGTAAAATACTATAAAATGTTGCTTCGTAATGCTATGATGGCAATGGACCCTCAAACGGGATTGGTTAAAGCCTGGGTGGGTGGTATCAATTACGAGCATTTTAAATATGATCAGGTAAAAATGGGAACCAGGCAAATTGGTTCAACTGCTAAACCATTTACTTATGCAGTAGCCATTGAAAACGGCTATTCACCATGTTTCAGTGTATTAAATGAACCGGTTACAATAGAAACTCCTGGCAGTCCACCATGGACACCAAGATCTTCTGGTACCGTGCCTGGTTATATAACCCTGCAAAAAGCATTAGCCTTATCGCAAAATTATATAGCAGCTTTCTTGATGAAACAAGTAGGGCCTACTGCGGTAGCTACCCTGGCTAAAAAAATGGGTATCACCTCCGACGTACCTGCGTTACCATCTATCGCATTAGGCTCATTTGATGCCTCAGTATATGATATGGTTGGTGCCTACAGTGTTTTTGCTAATAAGGGCATTTGGACAAAACCGACTTACATTGTTAGAGTTGAAGATAGGAATGGCGTTGTACTTTACAGTGAAAGACCAATCCCAAGACCTGCAATGAATGAGGAAGTGGCTTATGTGATGACTCGTATGTTGCGCGGTGTGGTAACGAATGGTACAGGATGGCGTTTAGCCGGAAGATATGGTGTTAAAGCTGCAATAGGTGGCAAAACAGGAACCACACAAAACAACTCTGATGGTTGGTTTATGGCAATTAGTCCGCAATTGGTAGCTGGCGTTTGGACAGGCTGTGAAGACCGTGCATTCCATTTTACCAGTACTGCCGGTGGCGATGGTGCAACAACTGCATTGCCAATTTTTGCCGGTTTTATGAAACGTGTTTATGCCAATCCTAAACTAAAAATTACGCAAAAAGACTTTGAAGCACCTAAAAATGGAGTTTCTATTATCTATGATTGCAATCAATATCAGCAACAACAGGAACAGCAAACTGAACTTGATGAAAAACTAGGTTTTTAATAACCTGAATTATTTCAAAACCATGAGTGCTTTCGATCATAAAAAGGCCTTGTCCGATATTCCCCATAAGCCAGGTGTTTACCAGTACTGGGATCTGGAGGATACACTCATTTATATAGGTAAAGCTAAAGATTTGCGGAATCGTGTAGGCTCCTATTTCAACAAGGATAACCAGATGAACGGTAAAACCCGGGTTCTGGTTTCTAAAATCCGTAAGATAACGTTCACCATTGTTGATACCGAAATCGATGCCTGGCTATTGGAAAACAGCCTCATCAAGAAACATCAACCCCGGTACAACATCATGCTTAAGGATGATAAAACCTATCCATGGATTATCATTAAAAAAGAGCCTTTTCCAAGACTATACTGGACCAGAAAGATGGTCAAAGACGGATCTACTTACTTCGGCCCTTATGCCTCTGTAGGGATGATGCACACTATTCTTGATCTGATCAAAGAAACTTATCCATTGCGAACCTGTAACCTGCCACTCACACCTAAAAACATAAACGACGGCAAGTTTAAAGTATGTCTGGAATATCAGATAGGAAATTGTAAAGGTCCTTGTCAGGCTTACCAATTGGAACCAGATTACGACTCAAATATTGAAGAGATCAAAGATATCCTGAACGGTAAAATCGGCAATGTCATCAGAAATGTAAAACAGATTATTAATACAGCTGTAGCGGATCTCAACTTCGAATTAGCACACCAATATCAGCGTAAATTACAGGTACTTGAAAAATACCAAAGCAAATCAACCGTCGTAAATACCGCTATCACCAATATTGATGTGGTAAGTATCGCTTCTGATGAACGTTATGCTTTTGTGAATTTCCTAAAAGTAATGAATGGCAGTATCATTCAAACGCAAACCATTGAGATTAAAAAACGTCTTGATGAAACCGATGAGGAATTACTAACCATTGCCATTACTGAATTCCGTACCAGATTTAATAGCACCTCCAAAGAGGTCATTGTGCCCTTTGATATTGTATTGGAGGATGAAAATCTGAAATTGACGGTTCCTAAGCTTGGTGAAAAGAAGAAATTATTAGAGCTTTCTCAGAAAAACGTATTGTTCTTCAAAAAAGATAAGCTCAATCAGTATGAAAAGCTAAACCCTGATTTACGTACCGATAGGATTTTAACGCAGATGCAGAAAGACCTTAGTCTTACGAAATTACCAAGGCACATCGAGTGTTTCGACAACTCCAACTTCCAGGGTGCATACCCGGTATCGGCTATTGTTGTTTTTAAAGATGCTAAACCTTCTAAAAAAGATTACAGGTTCTTCAATGTAAAAACTGTTGAGGGGCCCGATGATTTTGCAACGATGGAGGAAGCTGTATACAGGCGATATAAGCGCATGCTTGAAGAAGAGGACACCTTACCTCAACTCATCATCATAGACGGCGGCAAGGGGCAGCTATCGTCTGCTATGACCAGCTTAAAGAAACTTGGCATAGAGAAGCGCGTAACAGTTATTGGTATAGCGAAAAGATTAGAAGAATTGTTCTTCCCAGGAGATCCTTATCCATTGTATCTTGACAAGAAGTCTGAGACTTTAAAAGTTATTCAGCAATTACGTGATGAAGCTCACCGTTTTGGTATTACCGCTCACCGTAAAAAGAGAGATAAAGGGACGCTCAAAACAGAATTGGAACAAATTCCAGGTATCGGTAAAACTACTGCTGATAAGTTGTTACAGCATTTTAAATCTGTAAAAAAGATTAAAGAAGCGGAAGAAATTGAATTGCAGAAAGTGTTAAATAAAGCGCAGTTAAAGGCTCTGCTTGATTATTTCACCCCGCCCTTAGATTAAAAAACAAAATAAAGGTAAAGGTATCGAGAACCAAGAGTAGGTGCAAAAGCAAAAAGCCGGAATACAATTGTTAAACTGTATTCCGGCTTTTCTATTTTATATGCATTTGGCCTTTAATCCTTGCTCTTTATTCTTTAATCCCTACTCTAAACGCCAAACAAATCTAATATTCCCACAAACTCTGTTCGTAGTCAGAAATAGATTTTTTAATCCTTTCTGATTCGTATAGTTTCCTAGTGTCTTTAGGATCTGTTTGCCCTAAAATATCTACTATATTCTTATTTGCAGGATTTGTTTCCTTAACCACATAGCTAGAAAACAATCGTCTTACAAAGAAATCATCAAAAGTAAGCTGTGAAGCATCATTAAGTGGATTTGTTAACCTTTGTTTGCTTAATAGTTCTCTGGCATCATCAAAATAGATCCAGAAAACTGGCTGCCAGTTACCTTCTACTAATTTCATTGGGGCGATCCCTACAATTCTTGGTTCGAAAATAGAACGCTTGATATCAAGAATCCAATCCTCTTTAATCCGGTATTTTAAAAACTCATCAGAACGCAATCTCCTCAATGTTGGTTCAGCAATTTTACCTGTTATAGGATCTGCATCTCCCTCCAATACACCTCTGGCACTTTGCAAAGCCTCATTTGCCGTTAATGCTATTTTAAACGAGTCATTATCTTCCAATATTTTTCCTGCTGTAGTATCCTTTGGAGAATATGCCGTAAGCTCCTCATTACCGATCGCTTCAAGCAAAATATCTATCAATTTAGCATTTTCAGCTTTAAGGACTGAATTTATTGTGTCTCTTAAGTCAAGCTCACGCCAGATTCTTTTAGAATAATAGACATCTTCCTCACGCACATCTGCAAAAGGCACCATCACATTGCTATCGATGTCCATTCTCACAGAGAAACCATCTCTAGGTGGCGTCTTTATCTTGACTTTGGTCTTTTTAACCGTATCAACAGGATTTGCGACTGTTGTTTGTTGGGCTACAGCCCCTAAACTCAAGAGCAGAATTGCGATAATACCGAATATATTTTTCATCATTTTACTACTTAGCAATAAATGTTATCCCATCTAAAACCTTTTGTCTACCATCAGGTCCTTCACAAACTATATCCTTAAAGATGATCGTAGCACCAGGCTTAAGAGAATTCAACGCACCTTTAACTTGTCCGCCGAAACCGCCACCATTGTTTATAATAGTAACCGCATCAGATCGTGGGTTAATAAATGTAGCTGAAAATCTGATCACTTTAAACTTAACATCAAAAACAAAATCTTCCAGTTGAGTATCAATAGCACCTGCACCTTCAATCCATTCTAAAGGAACGTTACCACCAGATTTACCTTTAACATTGGCTCTTGGTGTAGGTAATGCTTTAACTCTGAACTGTTGAGCACCCAAATTCACAGGTTTACCACCAACATTTGCTGAAACATTGATATTCAAAGTTTTCCCAATCTGATCACCACCAACATTTACTGAGTAATGTCCACTACTCACTTTCGACATAGAGCCACCAGAGATGCCTGCATTTACATCGTCTAATGAAAATCCTGCTGCCGAAACAGAGAATGGATTTGGAATACCCGCATAAATAACATTCATTTTATCAGAAGATACCGATGCTGATGGCTTGGCTACCTGGTAACTTTGTTCTGCAGTAGGATATTCCTTTACCGTACCATCTGTTTGTTTAACACGAATTACACCTCTCCATTTAAACATTCCAACAGCACCAGTGCTACCAGTATATAATCCTTTACCATCTTTTACTGCAAGGCCATTACCCCCTACAAAAATTTCAGGAGTTGAACGACTATCGCTAGCCGTTAAAAACACTTGTGCTGTATATGGTTGTCCTTGTATCACATAAGAGCTCGGTGCTACAGCAACTGCCTCAAACTGATCCAGGTTAACCAATGCTTTATCCATGTTACCGAATAGTTTTTTAACTATTTCAGCTTCCGCATTTTTAACATCAGATTGGATTTTAGTTAAGGTAGTATTTGCAGCAGTAAGTGGCATGCCCTCACCAAAGTTAATATCCTCCCACCTTTTATTCCCATTTACATTCTTTTTAGCATCAAGGGCTTCCAAAGTAAATGTGATGTGCTCACGATCTTTCTCGTCCAGCAAATTGATCAGATTTTGTCTGGTTTCATTAATTTTTGCTTTAAGCTTTGCTCCTTCTCCTTTATTGATCATGATCCCCTGAGCGATGTCAAGGTTTGATCTTTCTACAAGGTCTCCAGTTTCATCATCAATTCCACCACCAGCAACTTTGAATTGTTCTTTCAGTTTTTCGACATATTTATTCAGGTCGTCAGCATAAGCTTTTGCTTTTTGCGCTTTTTCCCAAATTGGTTTAGCCCTTTCAGGCTCATCCTTTAATTTTGTATTTTGAAACGATGCAAACAACTGATCAATGCTGGTACTTACGTTAGTTTTAGAACTGTCTAAACTGTCGTTGAAATTCTTAAAAGCATTTAATATAGTATCTGAAACGTTTAAAGCGAGCATAGCTAACAATACCAAATACATGATATTGATCATCTTCTGCCTCGTCGATTGTTTTCCTCCGGCCATTATCTAATTAGGTCTGATTGTTAAATGATAACTTGTTTTTACTAATTATATACGTGGCTGATTCATTGCAGACAGCATATTGCCATAAATAGCATTTAATGATGATAAGTTTTTGGCTAGTTTACCAACTTCATCTTTAAATTGTTTGGAGTCTTCCATAGACTCATTAAAGTTATTCATTGTTAATGACAGGTTTTGATAGAACTTATTCATTGATTTCAAGTGAGCACTTGAATCCTGAAGTTCTAACTCGTATACTGCATTTAATGCCGACAAGTTTTTAGCCAATGCATTTACCTGATCATGATAGGCCGTTGCTCCTACATTACTTTCTCCCAATTCTGATAACTGAGTAGTAGCCTTTTCAAAAGCACCACTTAAAGCATCAAACTTTGAAGTAGCTGTTTTCACTTTATCAGTAAATTCATTTGTAGCAGTTGAAGCATCAGCAACATTAGAAATTGTAGCTACTTTATCACCAAAAGTACGTAAACCGTTACCCAGGCTTTCGATCAATTCAGGACCGATCTTAGCGTCTGATAACATTTTATCTAAAGCAGCGGTAGAAGAAGCACCAACTGCCGCAACTGGTCTTGCCGATGAAGTAGGCAATTCACCTTTAAAATCATCTCTTAATTCAGGATAAACCTTTTCCCATTCTGGTTCAGGTTCTGGCTGAATAAATCCTGTAAGTGCAAAAAGGACTGCTTCCACACCCAATCCAACACCAATCATATAGTTTCCCCAAACACCACCAAGGTGAAGGATTTTGAAAAGTGCACCAAGTATTACTACACTGGCACCAAGCGATATTGCCAAGTGCATCTTATCAAATTTCTTTTTTGCAGCCATTTTGTTTGTTAATAAGGATTAAGAGGATATTTCGTTTTTTTAATTTTTATAATTAATGTCAGTACCAGGATATGAACTCACACATCTAAAGCCGATATATGATCTGGCCTGATCTTGATATTCGTAAGTACCTACAGAGTTTTGAAGGAAGAAACCAATATCTTTCCATGATCCACCTCTAACTACTTTACGTTTCATGTATTTACTATCACCAGCTTTAGCTACATAAGTAAAGTTAGGGTTAAAATCAAGCAACATAGGGGCTGCCGATTGGTTGTAAGCCGTTATAGTCCATTCCGCAACGTTACCAGCCATATTATACAAGCCATAATCATTTGGAAAATAAGACTTTACATTCACCGTATATAGTCCACCATCATCCGAATAATTTCCGCGACCCACTTTAAAGTTCGCCTGCATACATCCTTTTGTGTTACGGACATATGGGCCACCCCAAGGGTATTTTGTTTTTACATTACCGCCTCTTGCAGCATATTCAAACTGTGCATCACTAGGCAACTGATATTCAGGTCTTGAATTTCCAGGTAATTTTCTGGCAGAAGCTACCGACTCATAGAAACGGGTACGCCAAACACAAAAAGCATTTGCTTGTTCCCATGTTACCCCAACTACAGGATAATCATCATAAGAAGGGTGGTTAAAATATGTTTTCACCATTGGATCATTCTGTGAATAAGAATAATCGACTTTCCAAACCAATGTATCCGGATATACCGCTACTGATGGGTGGTGATTTGGGTTTGATGCGTCAGGATTATCAGTATAAGTGATGATAAAATCCTGTCTCTTTTTAGATGGATCTTTTCTACCTTCTAAAGCAAGGTCGGTACTTACATAGCTATAAGCATATTTCAGTTTCCTTATGTCAATTTCATTTCTACCAGGTAAAGCATCAGCACCGGAATAATACATGTCGCCAAGCTTATCGCCCATGCCACCATTTCTTTTACTCCAAAGTAAAGAGCCATTTCCAACTTTTTTCCAATCGATATTTCTGTTTGCTCCTAAAGCATCCGCACCATCCGCACCTTTAGCGGCTTGCTTAAAGTAAGCTGGCGCTGTTGTAGGCCCTAAAGTAGTTACAGCTACCGAATCTCTTACCCAATTTACGAACTGCCTGTATTCGGCGTTTGAGATCTCAGTTTGATCCATAAAAAAAGCACTGAATGATGTCATCCTGCTTGCAGAACTCTGGGTATTATTAATATCCTCATCAGACATCCCAATCAGGGTTCTTCCAGGCGGGATATATACCATACCTAAAGGAATCTTATTATTCCTAAATTTCTTATTATAAACACCTACCAGTTCTCCCTGCCCCCCTTTTCCACAACTAGAAAATAATGCAGCAACAATAATAAACGCACCGAAGTATATATTTCTCATATTAGCGTTAAGCAATTTTATAACAATTTTATCAATAATGATTGATATAAACAATTATTAGATGATAAAAATATGACCTAATGTTAGAAAAACAAGCACCTGTCAAATTTTAAACACGCAAATATAACGCAATAGAAACTTATTAAACTATAATAAGAAGAATAAAATTATTTATTTGATTTCTTTATATAATTCTCAATTGCCATAATCATTGATGGAGCCTCTGGCGAGGGGGCTGCAATATCAACAATAAGGTCAGCATCTGTCACTGCTTTATGTGTATTTACACCAAATGCAGCAATACGTGTATTGTTCTGTTTAAAGTCTGGAAAGTTAGTATATAAGGACTGAATACTAGATGGACTGAAGAATGCTATGATATCATAAAAAACTTCAGCAAGGTCTGATAAATCAGATACTACTGTTCTAAACAGTACTGCTGGCGTAAGATCATAACCACTTTTTTGCAAGTAGTTCATGGTATCTTCTGTTGCTACATCCGAACAAGGATACAGGAACTTTTCATCAGCATGTTTTTTTAGTACCTCTGCTAAATCTGCAGCAGTTTGTTTACCAAAGAATATTTTTCTCTTTCTATATTGAATGTATTTTTGCAAATATAATGCGGTAGATTCTGAAATACAGAAATATTTCAAGTCTGCTGGCACTTCATATCTCATTTCTTCACATATTCTGAAAAAATGATCAGCTGCATTTCTACTGGTAAAAACCACAGCTGTAAAATCACCTAAAGCAATTTTATCCTTTCTAAAATCTCTTGCGGGAATTCCTTCAACATGAATAAACGATCTAAAATCAATTTTCAGGTTGTACTTCTTAGCTAAATCAAAATAAGGAGACTTTTCAGTTTCCGGCTTTGGCAAGGTTACCAAAATACTTTTCACCTTACGTAACCTATCTTCTGTCTTTTCTTGCATTTTTACTTAATTACAGCGTTATAATCCTATTGCCTTGATTAATATTAATATAGGGCAGATTTCGAGGGCACAAAAGTACAAAAACAAATAGACTTTTGAAAACCGATAGTGAGATAATATGTTAACTCCGGCCCTTATAAATTGAAAAACGAAGACTATTATTAGTAAAATAAAGGAAATAGCGATGTAGTAAGGTCCATACTTTAAAGGAGATAAGGCAAAAGCAATCACCAATGGGATAAACATGAGCGCAATGTTAAAATAACTTAAATATAATATGGAAACATACTCATTTATTGGCTTTTGAATATTAAAAAGATACCCCAATAGTCTTAAAAAAACAATTTTAAGCACATAAAGCACTATAATAAGTACAGAAATACTTAAATAAAAGCGAAAACCACTATCTGAGAAAGACATGTGATAATACTGTGTTACCAGGTAAAAGAACATCCCAATGGTAAAACCGAACTGTACAAACAGCATTAAAAATGGCCATGAGGTAAAAAGATTATCTTCTTTATTCAAGTTATTTAAAATCCTATTGCTAAAAAAAGACTGAACAATAGTTTGCAATTGTTTTGAGAATGAAATCTTTAGCGAAGCAAACAATACTAGTAGCAACGCAATTACACCTAACATCCAAAGGTTACCTTTTGGTACAGGCATTCCCGTTCGATACTGACTGAATTTTTCGGAAGTTTTATAGTCTTTATAGCGGTTAAATAAGTCGGACCGACCGTATACCTGGGCTTTTAAGATACTATCGATAATGATGTTTCTATCTATTGCAGACTCTGGAATGATCCAGGTATGCGAGATGATGGAGTCGGTTACAACCTTTTGTCTAGCCAAAAAAGCGGCATTACGTGCAACTCTTTGATAATAGGCCCTTTTTGCCAGGCTTGCACTATCTATTTCTGGTAACGGTGTAACCTCCTGAGCCTTTACCCAGTTAAAACTCAATGCAAAAAGTACGCAGAAAACAAGAAAAGCCGGCCTTAAAATCATTGCTACAAACTTAGATAAAAATCGGCAATACTTTTAATGAACCTATTCCGGAATCACCATTAAAGGAATAGTTACCTGAGCCGCTACTTTATGAGTATGACTACCATTAAAGATCATTTCAAAAAAGTTACGGGATCGGTGCAGCATAACTAACATATCTACTTGTTGATGGTTACACATCTCGCACAGACCATCATCTGACTGATCATGTTCAATACAGCTGTAAAAAAGCGGGTAATTTGCCCTATTGGATAACTCAGTTAAAAAGGCATCTTCAAATGCTTTTGTATTTTTTATTTCTCCTTTATGAATATGTGCTAACAAAATAACCGCACGCATTCTTTCTGCAATAGGGATTAAGCTGTATACACTATCCAGATCTCTCTTGTGATCTTTAAAATCTGTAGCAAATGCTATTTTCTTTACCTCTGATAATGGTGTGTCTTTTGGAACAATAACTAACGGACAATTCAAGGCATCAATCATACTTTTACAATGGTTCTCGACCAAAAAACGACCAAAACCTGTACGGTGCGCACCAATCACTACCATAGAAAAAGCTTGTTCGCGTCGTAAATCAGCCACCACATCTAAAAGTTTACCCAAGGTAGCGAAATAATCAATTCGTGGATAAAACCCGGTATGGTGATCAGTATCTTCCAAACACATTTTTAACTTGCTTAATTGCTCCATGCTAACGAATAAGCTTCCCCAATACTGATCCTGGTTTTCTTCCTATTTCGCATTTTATAACATGCATGGTTATGCAATACGAACTTATAAGATTGCGCCAGGACTTATGTTACTATTAAGTAGCTAAAAAAATATCGACGTAGCAGAAAATATAATCCAAAAGCCGAATCCTAAACAGTTTTGATAAAGGAAAAGGTGAAATAATCAATATAGTTTCACACTTTTGTCGAAAGTATCTGAACGATACACATAATGTGATTTTATAAATACCCGAAATATTGAAACAAGCTAGCGAAAAGCCTGAGGATCAAAAACTCAAAAGAGGTTTACAAAACAGACATATTCAGTTAATTGCTCTTGGCGGAGCCATAGGAACAGGTTTATTTCTAGGCATTGGCCCTGCAGCTGTATTAGCTGGTCCTTCTGTGATCTTAGGTTATGCACTAGCCGGCATTATTGCCTTTTTTATTATGCGTCAGCTAGGCGAAATGGTAGTTGAAGAACCTGTTTCAGGTAGCTTTAGTCATTTTGCCAATAAATACTGGGGCCCTTTTGCAGGCTTTGCTTCTGGTTGGAATTATTGGGTATTGTATATTCTGGTAAGTATGTCTGAGCTAACTGCCATTGGTATATACATACATTACTGGTGGCCCGAAATCCCATTGTGGTCTTCAAGCCTTTTCTTCTTTATAGTTATTAACGCCTTAAACCTCACTTCTGTAAAGGTGTATGGCGAGGTAGAATTTTGGTTTTCAATCATAAAGGTCATCGCCATTATAGCTATGATCATTTTTGGTGTCTATCTGCTTTTTAGTGGCTCTGGTGGCGAACAGGCAAGTATCCAAAACTTATGGAATGATGGAGGATTTTTTGCTAAAGGATGGTTAAGTTCGGATGGCAAAGGAGGATTCCAGGGATTGGTTGCCGCAATGGCATTGATCATGTTTTCGTTTGGCGGACTGGAATTAATTGGGATAACAGCAGCTGAAGCAGAAAATCCTGAAAAAACGATACCAAAGGCTACCAATCAAGTAATTTACCGCATTCTGATATTCTATGTAGGTGCACTTGTAATCCTGTTTTCATTGTCTCCTTGGAAAAACATTACCACCGACAGCAGTCCTTTTGTAATGGTTTTTGAGAGTTTAAAAGGTTTTCAGTTTAACCTTATGGGTAAAACCATTTATTTTACAAGCTTGATCGCCAATGCTCTTAATATTATCGTACTGACCGCAGCCTTATCTGTATACAACAGTTGCGTTTACAGTACCGGGAGGATGTTGTTTGGATTGTCTGAACAAGGAAATGCACCATCTTTTTTATCAAAGCTAAATAAAAACTCAGCCCCTATAAATGCTATTTTGATATCTGGGCTGTTTGCGGCAATATGTATTGTCATCAATAAGCTTATACCTGAAAAAGCATTGGAGATTTTAATGTCCTTGGTTGTATCCTCACTAATTATCAATTGGCTGATGATTAGCATTACACACTTAAAATTCAGAAAGCAAAAGGATTCTGATCAGGTAAAAACCAAATTCCCCTCTTTTATCTACCCATTATCGAATTATATCTGCCTGATTTTTCTAATTGGCATTTTAGTGATTATGTGGATAACGGGATTAAAAATATCAGTTGAGTTGATTCCAGGCTGGACTATCCTACTCTATATATGTTATCTATTGGTTAGAAGAAAGAAAGGCAATACTAAGACGCCAACGATATAAAAACCTTGATCTCTATATAAACTGCTTCATTCTGAAAGGCTTCAGAAAATTGTTTGTTTTGGTGAAAGTAATATTAAATTGCAACGAAATCATAATATAACTTATGAAACCAAACCAACCAAACTCTAGAAGAGATTTTATTAAGAAAACTGCAATAGGATTAGCCACATTTACAATCGTTCCAAGATACGTTTTGGGTGGACAAGGGTTTCTTGCGCCAAGTGATAAGCTAACAAAAGCCGTTATTGGTGTTGGAGCTATGGGCAGAAATCATTTCGTTTATGACGGCACGCAAGTAGTTGCAATTTGTGATGTTGATAAAAGACACATTGCTAAATCGCTACCCATGCTTGATAAAGGCGTAAAAACCTTTAGCGACTACAGGGAACTGATTAAACTTCCTGAAGTTGACATTGTACACATTGCGACACCTCCGCATTGGCACGGTATTATGGCTATTGATGCCGCCAATGCTGGTAAAGATATCTGGTGCGAAAAACCTATGACCCATACCATTGGTGAAGGAAAAAGGGTAATGGAAGCTGTAAAACAGAATGGGCGTATGTTCAGGCTAAATACCCGGTTTAGATTTGAGAGCAATTTTTATGGTTTAGGCACTACTGTGAAACCGGTTAAAAAATTGGTTGATAGTGGTCTGTTAGGTTGGCCTTTAAAGGTTACTGTTGGTAAACATACAGGGTATGACTGGAAGTTTTTCTGGGTAGGGAAAGATAATTTACCTCATGAGCCTATACCCGATGAACTAGATTACGATATGTGGTTAGGCCCTGCACCTTATAAACCATATAGCACACACCGTATACATCAAACTTTCCGTGGTTACTGGGATTATGACGGTGGTGGTTTAAGTGATATGGGACAACACTATCTGGATCCTATTCAATACTTTTTAGGTAAAGATGATACCAGTCCAATTTCGGTTGAAATTGATGCTCCACAACAACATACTGATGCAGTTGGTATCTGGAGAAGAATAACTTATACTTATGCTGATGGTTGTCAGATCATTTTAGATGGTGAAGGAAAAGATGCAAATGTGCCTTATATTGAAGGGCCAAAGGGTAAGCTTTACCCAGGTTTTAAATCTGATATTCCGGACTTAAACCGAAAATTAGCCGCTTTCCCTGATCCTGCATCACAAATGACCAATTTTTCTGAGTCAGTTAGAACCAGGCAACAGTTTGCTTTAAATGAGCAGAATGGGCATCGTTCATGTAATATTATTAATATTGGATTGACTGCATTGCGCTTAGGCCGAAACTTGAAGTTTGATCCAATTAAACAGGAATTTATTGATGATGAAGGTGCAAACAAGTTAATCAATCCTGTAATGCGTACCCCTTTTGCAATTTAATAGTCAATACACGAGCCCCATATATTTCCGCGAGGAAGAATCTATAGTCAATAAAAAAACGATTAAGTAAAATCCTATTTTACTTAATCGTTTTTAGTATTTTATTTCCAACCAGGATTCTGCTTTAAAACACCTGGATTTAATACAATTTCACTTTCTGGAATTGAATTTAAATAATCGCGTCCGAGTACAAATTTATAACCATTAGGAATAACTGCTTTGTATGGGTCAAGAAACCCATTCTCATCAACAGCAACCTTACTGCTTGGAAACTGAGCAGCAAAAAGTCCTTTAGGTCTTTTACCAAAAATCAATTCGTCAGCAGCAGCCCAACGCTGTATGTCTTCAAATCTAAAGCCTTCCAATGAAAGCTCTACTCTACGTTCACGTCTGATTTCATTGATCAGCGGAGAAAGAGTTGGGAAGTCCCATTTCGGGTCAGGTGTAATATTAGCAATATCCAAATTCGGCATACCAACTCTATCCCTAAGTTTTTTAATGGTATTGTTGATATCATCCTGTGTAAGCGTTCCTAATTCTGCTTTGGCTTCCGCATAGTTAAGCAACACTTCTGCATACCTGTAAATAATAGAAGGAGTTTCTTCATACTGCTGAACATGATAAATCATATTTGGGTTGTACCCTTTTAATACAAGGTAACCTGTAGGCGCATTATAATCCCCCCCCGAATTAACTTTGTCATAAACTTCTTTCCAATATTTAGTCGCTGAACCGGCAGCAATTTTCCACGCTTCATCTGGTGAGGCAATGGTTTGGAAAAAACGAGGATCACGATTTTGTCCCTCAACTTTTATCGTGGTATAACCACTAAAAAGAGGATTGTTAGATATTGGTTTCCCATCAGTACACAAATACGAATCGGCTAATTCCTTGGTAATAGTATTTCCAGCTGGAGTTTCCATCCTGAAATTCCTGTCATTTACAAAAGCCGAACTTCCCCTAGATAAACCATTGTCATACTTCCTCCAAAACATGACTTCCTTGTTAGACGAGTAGTCTTGTAGGGAGAATAGATTTTTATAGTCAGAAGCTGAATTACCCGTAGTATAAATATCATATTTATTAGAAGCCATAATTTTTCCTGCAGCTTCCACAGCCTTGTTAAAATATTTAGCTGGCTGAGCATCAGCTACTGCAAAAGGTCCTCCGTTATGATACTTTTCCCAGGAGCCCTCATACAAAGCAACCCTGCTCTGCATCAGTAAAGCCATCCATTTATTTACCCTTCCTGCACCTGTAGTTTTATCTTCCGTAAGGTACATCGCAGCAGAATCTAAAGCCAATATAATATTATCTGCTACTAGGTTTCTAGAGTCCCTTGGGTTATAAAGTTCAGGAGAGTTCGTTTGAAGCTCTTTAGTAATCCATTGTATATCCCCATAACTTTGCAGAAGAATGAAATAGCTTAGGGCCCTGAAGAAATATGCTTCTCCCAGATACTGTTTATATTGATCTAAAGTGTAACCTTTTTCTACTCTTCTATAGTTATCAAAAAAGTAATTGACGCTTTTTACATTTCCGAAACCTATAGATCCACTGCTAGTAATTACGCGCGATCCCTCTAAGCGTGTGTCAATGTTTAGACGAATTTGGTTATCAGTACCAAAATCACTCCCATGATTACCGTATTTTGGAAAAAAAGTATTGTTGTAAAATTGATTCACATAGATCTTTAGCTCATCAGGAGTTTTAAAGTAATCCAGTGAATTCACTGCATCTAAGGGTTTACGATTCAGAAAATCCTTTTTGCACCCGGCAAGGATTATACCCAATGCCATGAAACTGATAATTATTTTTAAAGATTTCATAATAGTAAATTAAAAAGTTAAGTTAATCCCCATGATCAGGTATTTAGAAATTGGATAGGTTGCTTGAGGCGCATTACCAGAGTTACCAACAAACACAGTTTCAGGATCAAACGTCTTAGGTAGACCTGTAAAAGTTAGCAGGTTTTCTCCAGACACATAAATCCGGGCTTTTTGCATAAACACTTTACCTGCAATCTTTTGAGGCAAAGTATAACCCATTGTAACATTCTTTAACCGCAAATAAGATCCATTAAGCACATACCTAGATTGAACCTGACGGTTCTTTGTAGTCTGAGCATTAAAATAAGGCTTTGCAAAATAGGCGTCAGTATTCGGACCTAAGATATTTGTTTCATCTGCAGGTCTCCAATAATCCAGTGATGGGGAGTTTTTAAGAATAGAGGAGGATCCAAATGCCGTTGTCATACCATAAAACAAACTGGAATTAGCATGAGGATAATAGTCATGTTTGCCCAATCCCTGCCAGAACATATTAAAATCAAACGCTTTCCAATTCAAACCTCCAGTAAAACCATAATTAAACCTCGGAGCCGAATTGCCGATAACTTTCAAATCTCCATGATCATTTAATGTTCTTGTACCATCATTGATAAAACCATCACCATTGATATCTTTATATTTCATATCACCAGGCCCCCATGTAGTACTATATTTAGATTGATTTGCCATAGGTTCACCCTGAGTTTGAATCAGACCGTCTGTCACAAAACCCCATATCTCGCCATACTGTTTCCCTTTATACCAGGTGTCTATTATCCCTTTCTGATTGTTGTATTTTAAAATCTTCGATTTATTATCACCTAAGGTCAGCCTTACATTATAAGAAAGATGAGAAGAAATCTTATCGTTCCAGCTAAGTGATAGTTCAAAACCTGTAGTTGCCAAGGCAGCGGTATTGCTCAATGGTTGTGTTGCCCCCAAAAGTGAAGGTAGCGTTTCCGCTGGACCAGACATATTCGTAGTTTCCCTGTTGTACCAATCAAATGCTATACCCAAGCGATTTTTAAGCATAGCGGCATCAAGACCTAAGTTTAATGTTGTAATAGTTTCCCATGTTAAGTCTTGACTGATCAAATTAGGAGGAGTTGAATAAGGAGGTCTTTGACCATCAATAATCCAATTCAATTCAGGATTCACATCAATCGACGACAAATACAGGTAATATCCTACATTCTGATTTCCCAATGCCCCATAAGAAGCCCTTAGTTTTAACATATTTACATAAGGTTCTATTGGTTTCCAGAAACTCTCTTTGGAAATATTATATCCTGTCGATGCGGATGGGAAAAAACCCCATCTTGATTTCGGGTCATATCTGGAAGAGCCATTGTAACGCGCACTAAACTCAAACAAATATTTCTCTTCGAAATTATAGTTCAGGCGGCCAAAAACCCCGTATGTTGCCCAATGGGACATTGCATCATTAACGGTTTTCTCACCAACTGAAGTACCTATGGATGGAACATCGGTAGTTATTAAGTTTGTAGCAGTTGCACTTAGTGTAGAAAATATTTTTTCTTCCTGCTCATATCCAACCAAAACTTTAAAATAATGATTATTTATTGTCTTCTCGTAATTAGAAACCACATTAAACAATGAATATTTTGGTTGAGAAAATGAAGATTGATAACTTGAAGCAGGCTTACCAATGTTTCCAAATTTACCATCTCCTAGCTCTACCATAACAGGCATCGGATTAATTGCACCTTTATTCATAGTGAGATTATGATTATAGGAGAAGTTTGTTTTCCACCCTTTTATCGGTTCAAACTCTGCTCCAAGGGCTAGTAAAAAATCGTTACTTTCCATTCGCTCTCTTCCACCATCCTGCATCATTCTAACCAGTGGATTTTGAATAGTACCATTGATGTTGTACATAGGTGTCATCGGAGCCCAGGTAATAAACTCACCAAAAGTATGATCTCTTCCAACGGTGGTAATACCCAATGGGTAATCCGAACGACCTTTAGAATACTTTAAACTCGAATTAACTTTTAGCCAATCTGTAATTGTAGTCGAAATATTGGTTAAAAAATTATATCTGCTATACATATCATTGCCATATCTATATTGTCCTTGTTGATCAGCAAATCCACCCGCTAAATAAAACTGTGTTTTCTCATTTCCTCCTGAAACATTGACATTATGCTTCTGATTAAATGAATAATCTTTATACATCATTTGTGCCCAATCGTAATTGGCATTACCATTTCTTCTACCTAGAAAAACAGTACTAATAGGATTTTTAGGATCGTATTCATCTTTAAAGGTACCATCCAGATAACCCTTAATGCGGTTCATCTGTTCATCAGGATACACTGGAGCCACACCTGCATTCGCATTGGCTTGGTTATAAGCAGTTGCCCAGATTAAAGAGTTCTCCTGACTAGCCACTCTAACTGGAGATGCAAATGACAGGTTATTGTTGTATTGTATATTGATTTTATCAGATCTACTCCCTTTTTTAGTGGTAATCAGAATAACACCGAAAGGAGCTCTTGAACCATAAATCGCTGATGCTGAAGCATCTTTCAATACAGAAACACTCTCAACAGATTCCGGATCTACATTATTTAAATCAATCTCCACACCGTCAACTAAAACAAGAGGAGCAGAACCTGCGCTAGTTGAACCAAGACCTCTGATATTCCAATTACTTGCAGCACCTGGCTCTCCCCCTCTTGAATTCATGGTAATATTAAGGTTCGGGGACGTACCCTTTAATAGGTCCGCAACTTTTGCAGCAGGTCTGTTTGCCAATTGTTCACCAGAAACAACATCAACCGATCCAGTAAGGTTAGTTTTCTTCTGAGTCCCATACCCCACAACAACAACATCATCTAAAGATTTAGAATCTTCCTCCAGGCTCACATTAATAGAATTCCGGTTATTCACTGCCACCTCACGAGCTACATAACCAATATATGTAAAAACTAAAGTACCATTTCCATCAGGTAAACTCAGTGAATAACTACCATTATGATCCGTACTTACAGCAATTTTAGTGTTTTTAAGCTTAACACTGACACCAATCAAGGGCAGCCCCTGACTGTCAGTTACCTTACCAGTAACTTTGAACTGAGCTACTTCTATTTCAGCATTTGTATTAATTAACTCAGCTACAGCTTTAATGGCACCCTTTCCCAGAACAATCCGATCGTCGAATGCCTCGTATGAAATCCCGTTGTCGTTCAGCAGTCTGTCGAGCACAGCACTCAATTTCTGACCAGTAACATTAAGGGAAACCTTTTGGTCCATTCTTATTACATTTTTGCTATAAACGAACTTAACATCAGCTTTTTGTTCCAATGCTCTTAATGCAACTTCTAATCTGTCATCAGCAACTGATATAGTTACCGGTCGATCCAATACAGTCTGGGCATTGGTTTTTTTTGCAAAAGCAATACCAGTGAATACGACTGCTATAACTAGCTGTCTAAATGTATTCCTCATAATTCTGGACCATGCATTATTTTTTTGTAAATAATTTTTCATACGATCATTATTTTTTTCTGTTAAAATGAGACAATTCGGTTAAAACCGACCAGGTAAAATCTACCCTCGTGTTCCGAAGCAAAACGCTACGAATTTTAGGTTTAAAGGCAATCTTTTTGTTCATGTTAGTTCATTTAGTTTAGTTTTAAAAATATTTGGTTTTCATTTATTTCATATTTCAGGTTCAAGGATTTTTCGAGCATTTCTAAAATCGCCGGTAGACTCTGATCTGTAAAATCAGCAGTTAAAGAATAATTAAGTAGTGATTCATTTGTGGTACTGATATTCACCCCAAACTTTTTATTAAGAGTCTTAAGAACATCTCTAAGCACAATATTATCAAAGGACAAAGTTGCTTTTTGCCAAATGCGTATAGCCGATTTTTTAATCTCACCCTCTTTCTTTAGTACATTATCAGCTTTTAAAAAGGTGACCTTCTGATCTGGCATTAGCATGATCTCAGAATTGTCATCCTGTTTCTGAAGACGCACGGACACTTTCCCCGTTACAACAGATACCCCTTCGGGAGCGCCATCAACAGATCGCACAAGAAAGCTGGTCCCCCATACCCTGGTAATCATATTGTCGCTGTAAATTATAAAGGGCCTTTTAACATCGGGTTTAACTTCAAAAAAAGCTTCCCCATGCATACGGAGCTCTCTGCTCGCAGCAAGAAATTTTCTTGGATGCACAATTTTACTGTTCGGATTTAGCCACACAGTACTTCCGTCTTCAAGTATCACCTTTTTAATACTTTTTGTAGTATTAGAAATGACTATATCCGCAGACACAGAATTCATAGGCAATATGGTGTCATTATTTCTGGAGAGAAATACACCCATCACCAACAACACCATGGCAGCAATTCCGGCCACCATATAAATAATTTTTCTGGAACCTAGACTATTGCTAACTGTAACCTGATCTGATTCTAGATTAACTGCGATGTTTTTTCTAATGCGCGACATTAAGCGTTGGCTAAGCTGCTCTAACTGCTCGGGAGTTAGTGAGGCAGTAATATCCTGATCTTTATCAAATGAGTTATACCACTCGTTAATTAACTGAACTTCCTCCGGATTACATTCATCATTTAAATACTTTTCAACTAATTTTCGTAAAATATCATCGTGTATTAGGGATCTTTTTATCATACTCTTTAACTGGCTTACATATATATAGACAGTTAACTCCTCCCTAACCCTTGCTTAACAAAAAAATAAATTAATAATGTATCCCAAATCGGGCTCGCATTCAGATTTTTAGCGATGAGATTATTAAGATGACGATGCCATGGCTATAGGTATTGAGCCTGATTTTTAATTGCCGGATGGCTTTTGTAAGGTGTCCTTCAACCGTTTTCTCGGAGATGCTGAGTAGTTCTGCAATTTCACGATTAATTTTATGATGCTTACGGCTAAGCTCGTATATGGATCTGCATTGTGGAGGAAGATTACTCACTTCCTTTTCGATGTTTCTTTTTAAATCATTAAGAAGAATTGTATCCTCAGTAGAGTTGTCGTAAACACCAGTCAGATCTAATGACCCTTTATAAGTGTCCCTCACTAATTCTTTTTGAATATGGTTTAACACCAAATAACGTACGGAAGTAAAAAGGTAACCAGACAGTGAGGTATGGATATTAATATTCTCTCTTTTAGCCCACAAAAGGGTAAAAAGATCCTGAACTATTTCCTCTGCCTTTTCGTGTGATTTTACACGTTTATAGGCGGCTGAATATAAGGCAGACCAATAACGGCCAAAAACTTCTTCAAACGCACCGTTATCGCTTTTAACGAGCAGTGCACAAAGTTCCATATCAGAAAGCTTCTTGAAGTTCCTCATAAGTTGAATCTAGGTAAAATAATTAAACTTTCCGCTCGACATTTTTTTATATCTTACTTTTACTAATATCTGAAATAGAATTAAATTCTCTTATCTACTTTCTATATAAATATGCTTGATATCTAAATCATTGATGATTATCTAGGCAATACCTCTTTCTTATCTTACATCAATGTTCGTCAAAACTATAGCTTGTACATTTGTATCATAAATAAGAAAGGAAAATTATGGCACAGTTTGTTTTGCACAAAGGAAACACCAGGGGGCATGCCAACCATGGTTGGCTGAATGCACACCACACATTTAGTTTTGCAAATTACCACAATCCTGAAAGAATGCACTTTGGAGTGCTAAGGGTTTTAAATGACGACTCCATTGACGGTGGGATGGGTTTTGGTACACATCCACACGACAATATGGAAATCATCACCATCCCATTGGATGGTGCCTTAGCACATAAAGACAGTTTAGGAACTTCATCCACTATACAACATGGTGATATACAGGTTATGAGTGCAGGAACCGGCGTACAGCATAGTGAGTTTAATGCCAACGCTGATATACCAGTAAAACTGCTCCAGATATGGTTATTTCCTAACAAAAAGAATGTTGCACCTCGTTACGATCAAATCACTTTAGAGATTGCAGAGCGACACAACAACTTTCAGCAGATTTTATCTCCAAACCATGATGACGCAGGAGTCTGGATTCATCAAGATGCATGGTTCTCTTTAGGAACATTTGACGATAACTTTGAAACTGAATACCAAATCAAAAAACAAGGAAATGGGGTTTATGCTTTTGTTATTAAAGGCAGTGTAACCATTGATGGTCACGAGCTGAACACCCGGGATGGTCTGGGTTTATGGGATACCAATAAAATCAATTTTAAATCCAACACACCTGGTGCAGAAGTCTTACTGATGGACGTGCCAATGGAATTATAAATAAGGATGAAAAAGTTAGTCATTTTATACATCGGCCGAAACGAGGAGATTACAGCAACCATGAACAGACTCTTAAATGCAAGAAAAGAATGGAAAGGACTGACCACCTGCATTGATGAACAAGCATTAGCAATAGGTAACCATGAGCACATTGATCTGGTATTGCTAGGCAATGGTATAACTATAGAAGCCGAAGAAAAGTTAAGAGTTGGTTTGATGAAAATCAGACCAACTCTTAAAATTATACAGCATTACGGTGGTGGTAGTGGATTACTTTATGGCGAAATTATGTCGGCATTGGGTTCAGATAAAATTCCCAACAAAAAAGTTATAGCTTAACATTTGCTTTAATACCTATATCTTATTTTTATCCCTTACTTTTGCCAGATGTCCGGAATTTACATCCACATCCCATTCTGCAAAAAAGCCTGCACCTATTGTGATTTTCATTTCAGTACCTCACTAAAATACGTGGATGAAATGACTGATGCAATATGCAAAGAAATTATACTTAAAAAAGACAGAATAACAGATCAGCTAGGCACCATTTACTTTGGTGGCGGCACCCCCTCTGTACTTCCATATAAAAACTTCGAGAAAATATTTGACACTATAACTCAGAATTTCTCGGTTACATCAGGCGCAGAAATCACCATTGAAGCCAATCCTGATGACCTGAATGCCAAGAATATAGCAGATTTAAGAAAGCTTCCTGTAAACAGGTTTAGCATAGGCGTACAATCATTTTTTGAAGAAGACCTGGTTTGGATGAACCGTGCACACAATGCCATGGAAGCTGAAGATTGTATAAAACGAAGTCAGGATGCAGGCTTTGAAAAACTAAGCATTGACCTGATTTATGGCTATCCCCTATTAACAGACAACAAGTGGTTAAGCAATATCAATAAAGCAATAGAATTACAAACACCGCATATCTCTGCTTATTCCTTAACTGTAGAGCCTCGGACTGCCCTGGCAAAATCTATAACAAAGGGACTACAGCCACCTGTTAATGATGAGCAAAGTGCCTCACAGTTTATAACACTCATTGAGAAATTAAAGGCTGGCGGATATGAGCAATACGAGATCTCTAACTTTAGTAAACCCGGACAATACGCTGTCCACAATACCAATTACTGGCGAGGTGTTCCTTATCTTGGAATAGGCCCCTCTGCGCATGGTTTTGATGGTCTGGCTCGTTATCTGAACATCCCAAACAATGCTCATTATCTGCAACACTTACTAAATGGAGAATTGGCAGAAACCGTTGAAGAATTGAGCGAATATGATCGTTTTAATGAGTATATCATGACCTCTCTACGTACCATGTGGGGAACAGATTTAAATAAAATATCAAACGATTTTAACAAGCTATTTCTAGGTGATACTCTAAAATCAGTCCAACCATTTATAGAAAAACAATGGCTCATTAATCAGGATAACCACTTGGTTCTGACACAGGAAGGTAAATTATTTGCAGATTACATTGCATCTGAGTTATTTTTGATGCAGGATGACCATCTTTAACGGATCAATATGTTTAACATGAATAATAAAATTGTTTGGATTACTGGAGCGTCTTCCGGTATCGGCGAAGCGCTGGCTTATGCTTGTAGCAAAGCAGGTGCAAAACTCATACTATCATCACGTAACAGAGATGAACTATACCGAGTTAAAAGCGCCTGTAAAAGCCTTGCAAATGTTCATGTACTTCCTTTAGATCTGGAACAAACAGATACTTTAACAGCTAAAGCTGAAGAAGCAATCCGTATTTATGGACATATTGATATCCTGATCAATTCTGGAGGGATTAGTCAGAGAGCATTGGCTTTAGATACCAGTTTACAAACTGAACAGCGCCTGATGAATGTAAATTACTGGGGAACGGTGGTTTTGAGTAAAGCGGTATTACCTAATATGATTAATCATGGTGGCGGAAAGATTGTATGCATCAGCAGTTTGACAGGTAAATTCGGTACAAAATTCCGTTCTGCGTATGCAGCTTCAAAACATGCTTTACACGGATATTTTGATTCTTTACGTGCTGAAGTATATGACAAAAACATACAGATTACTATGGTATGTCCCGGCTTTATCAAAACAAACGTGTCTTTAAATGCACTAACAGCAGATGGAACACCGCAAGGTACCATGGATGAGGGCCAAAATAACGGTGTATTGCCTGAAGAATGTGCAAAACAGATCCTCACCGCCATTAGACAACATAAAGAAGAAATATATATTGGTAAAAAAGAGGTTAAAGGTGTTTTATTTAAACGCTTCTTTCCACTTAGGTTTTCAAGATATATGAGAACTGCACAGGTTACCCGATAACAATTTCACGCAAACGTTTGTGTTGATTTTCAACAGTTAAACTCCGTTTCCTTTTCTTAAATTCACCGTAAATCTTACTATAACGATGAAAAGAACGGCTTTAACTTTGCTTAACATCTTGTTTATTCTTTGCACTTTTTACTTCGCAAATGCGAAAACCCTGCAAGAGCCAACCTCTATTACTGTCCCCCTTGGAGGCAATGGTTGGGTAAATAAAAATGCAATTGCCAAAATAAATAGCTCCGGAATAACCAATTGGTCATCTACCACAGACGTCATTACTATTTATTTTAGAATTGAAGCTGCTGGTGAACTAACCTTGGCACTAAAGCTAAATGTACCAGAGGGAAATAGTAAAATCAGTTTAACAGCAGCTGGAAAAACCTTCACCAAGCAAGTTAATAGCCAGCAAACTGAAATCATAAATATGGGTACTATTAAGCTAAAAAAAGCTGGCTACGTGAAAGTAGACCTTAAAGGCATTGCTAAAACCGGGGCAGTTTTTGCGAACGTTTCTAATCTTATAGTGAGTGGTGCTACACTGGAAAAGGGCAGTACTTATGTTAAAAACAACGAGGGAAATTTCTTTTATTGGGGGCACCGAGGTCCATCAGTACACCTTAAGTATCATATACCCGCAGCGGCAAAAGATGTAGAATGGTTTTATAACGAGATAACAGTCCCGAAGGATCAAGATAAACTGGGAACCTATTATATGGCCAATGGCTTTAGTGGTGGATATTTTGGTATGCAGGTTAACTCAGCAACAGAACGGAGAGTTCTTTTCTCAATATGGAGCCCATTTACAACAGACGATCCAAAATTAATACCAGATAGCATGAAAGTGGTTTTGCTAAAAAAAGGTAAGATCACTAAAACCGGAGAATTTGGCAATGAGGGTTCTGGTGGCCAAAGTTATATGCAGTATCCATGGGTAGCGGGTAACACCTATGCTTTCCTGATTCGTGCACAACCTGATCATACAAAAAACACAACGGTATATACCGCTTATTTTAAAGATAAAGCGAAAGGCGATTGGATATTGGTAGCTAGCTTTCTAAGGCCACAATCGGCAGTTTATTTAAAGGGTCTACATTCATTCCTGGAAAACTTCTCGCCTACTATGGGCGATCAGGATCGTAGTGGAAACTATCAAAACCAATGGGCTATAGATACCTCTGCTAACTGGTATGAAATAACTGGTGCTACCTTTACAGTGGATGCAACAGCCAAGATTAATTACAGAAAAGATTACGCCGGAGGAGTAAGAAACAATGTTTTTTACATGAGAAATTGTGGCTTTTTTGATGATTTCACACCAGCAAACAGTTCATTTAATAGGCCCTCATCAGGTAAACCTCACCCTGTAATTGATTTTAATAAGTTACCTTAATACGGTTAGCCCTAATAATAAACTACTACTGAACACTCTAATACTATTCACCTAAAATCAATTTGAACAATGCAGGGTTTAAAAACATACTAATCAGCAACACATCTAAACCCAGTATTCTCTAATCCCGTATCAATAGAAGATTTCATTTTTGAGCTTACCCGATACCCTTTGCAGTAAGAAGAATGACACATAAAAGAACCTCCTCTAATCACTTTTTTAGGAATTGTAGGCTCATCTGGATCATAACTTTCGGCAGGGCCTTTAGGGTTGTTCTGTTTGCCTTTAATTGTTTTATAGTAATCTGAAGTATACCAATCGGCCGTCCACTCCCATACATTACCCGACATATCGTACAACCCGTATCCATTTGCAGCGAAAGATTTTACAGGAGCTACACCCGAAAAACCGTCTGTTTTTAAATCATTATAAGGAAACTCACCCTGCCAGGTATTTGCTTTGATCTTGCCTTTTGTCAAGTCTTCATCACCCCATGGATACTTCTTACTTTTAAGTCCACCCCTGGCGGCATATTCCCATTCTGCTTCTGTAGGTAAACGTTTACCTGCCCATTTAGCATAAGCAGCAGCATCTTCCCAGGACACCTGTGTAACCGGAAAATTATCTTTGCCAATAATATTGCTTTTAGGCCCTTGCGGATGTTTCCAACTCGCACCCTCAGTCCAGGACCACCATTGTGAAACATCGTTAATATTTACAGACTTAGTAGGCTTTTTAAAGGTTAAAGAAGCTGGTTGTAATAGCTCTTCCGCAGGCTTTGGCGTTCCCGGAGGTAATTGTTTTTTTAATTCTTCCCAATCAGGCTTACGTTCAGCCATTGTAACATAGCCCGTAGCTTTTACAAAAAGGGCAAACTGAGCATTGGTAACTTCAGTTTCATCGATCCAGAATCCTTTAACTCCTACTTCATGAGCAGGATACTCATCAGGCCTGCCTTCATTATCTGAAGCTCCCATCATAAACTCTCCGGCCGGAATAAACTTCATTCCATCATGAGATGCTTTAGCTGTATTATCGTTTGCACCCAATGAATCTATTCCTGTAATAGCCCCAAACCTTTTAGGTAATTTGGCGCTACAACAACTAGAGTCTGTTTTTACTACTCCTGTTGTGTCGCTTACATCTGATCCATTTTTTGTGCCCCTCTGGTTACAGGCAGCCATAACAAGTATGGCAAATAAAGGTAATATGATTCTTTTCACATAGCTAAACTAATGATAAAAAAAATAGCATGAAAGCGAGATTATCTCATTACACCAATTTTATGGCCGTCCCAATCAGGGAATAATACTTTATCATTAGAAATATTCAGATGCTTATCAGCCACTTCACTAAACACGGCTCTAAAATCAGTCGTAACTGCAAGGTCTCTACCATCTTCCAGATTCTCTACAGCGAGTGGATTAACGAGTCCATGTACCAATCCCCCACTTACGCCATTACCGAGAATAAAATTACATGATGCACGCCCATGATCTGTACCTCCAGTGCCATTTTGTTTTACAGTACGTCCAAACTCAGTCATCGTCATCACTGTTACATCATCCTGATAAGTACCCATATCGGTCCAAAACGCCATAATACTATTACTCAAGTCTCCTACATTCCTGGCAAAAATTCCTGTCTCAGCACCTTGATTAAAGTGAGTATCCCAACCTCCGGATTCTGCAAAAGCCACTTCCATTCCAACATCCATTTTAATTAACTGGGCAATCTGCTTCAAAGAATTGCCCAGTGCAGTATTCGGATATACCGCATTGTTTGCTGGTTTATAATTTTTTACATCTACTTTTTGCAGCATTTTTATGGCATCGAAGCTTTCTTTTCCAGTTTCTTTTAACAGACCAGAAGTGGTAGTATCATATAGATCCTCAAAGCTTTTTGCCGCCATATTTGCGCCTTTAACATTTCCCCTCATCTGTATATTGAAGTCTTGCAGATTGCTAATTGCCACTGCAGGATTTTCGCCATAAAATGATCGTGGCAATGAAGAGGTTAAGCTCACACCCTGAAAAGGTGTGGCCGCATCATGACCAAGCAAACCTACAGCACGGTTTAACCAACCACTTTCTGTACCTTTTCTAAATGGGGTTCCAGATTCCATATAATCCTGTGCATCAAAATGTGACCTGGTTGTATTTGGTGAACCGATACCATGAACAATGCCCAATCTTTTGTCCCTAAACAATGATTCGAAAGCGGCCATTGAGGGGTGCAAACCAAACCGACCATCAAGATCTATCAAGGGGGTGGTTTTACTGCCTTTAGCGGCAGACATAAATAATGTAGGTCTTGCAGCCTTTAGGTAATTATCTGTAAATGGTGTAACAGCCATTAAGCCATCCATAGCACCTCGCTGAAAGATACATACCATTATTTTTTTCCTTTTAAACAAACCCGGAGCCTTAGTTCCGGCAACTGCCTCTGCTAAAAATCCTGGAATACCGCCTAAACCGATACCAAATAAGGCTAGTCCACCTGCTTTTATAAATCCTCTTCTTGATGTCATGATGCTAATTTTTAGATCTATTTACGTTGAAATTCAGGAGAACCGATAATTACACCAACCACTTGCGCCAGCATAGCGTTGGTTCCCGTTGCACTAACAATTCTATTTGCTTTCTTGCCATTGCCTTTATTTGCCAACCTTGATTCCGATTTATTCTGCTGCTCCATCCCTTGCATATCGGTTGTCATCGTATCCATCTTTTGCGGCGGACTAGCCTTTGCTGCTGCACTTTCAACTTTAGTAGCAAGGTTAGGGTCATTCAGCATTGGTTTTAAGCGTTTAACGGTCTCTTCTACATCCCGCTCAGGCATAATAAGTTTACAATATATTTTCAATGCTGCTTCTGCACTTTCCGGTTCACGGTTATGATTTAATGCGGCCAGGTTAATTTTGATCCCAGGGATACGTTGCGTGGCCAATGCCAATCCAAAGTTCATCCTATTTAATAAAGAGCCTGTATTGATCCAGTATTGACCTTTATCTGGAAACCCTGTAGGTGCCTGATAGTAATACAATCTTTGTCCCATTTTATTGATCCAGCTATACAATTGATAAGGCTGTGTAATTTCTGCATTTAAGCTACGTACAGCACTGATTGCCAATTCGAATGGTGACTTTGTTTTTTCACGCAATGATTCTTTGGTCCAGAATTCTGGTGCCGAAGCCATGGTTATCATGATTTGCTTAATATCACCATTGGTTTTAGTAAATGTTTTGCTCATTTTATTGACCAAAGAAGCAGGAGGATTATCGTTTACAAAACGAGTAGCGATCTTGGTTGAAATAAACTTAGATGTTGATGGGTGATGTGCCAACATCGTTAAAAGCTCCACTCCCTCATCATAACCTTTACCAGCTGGGAAGCGCTTACCCAATACCGTTTTCTCTCCATTATCATGTCTTGTGGGCATAAATATAAAGTCACCATCAAAAATAAACCCTCGTTTCTCTAATGTGCTTTCACCAAACTTTTCTATCAGATTTTTTGCTTGAGAACCATAACCGTATTCGCCCATAGGCGCTAATGTCCAACCGGTTAAAACTCTTGCCGCCTGTGTAACATCGTTCTGAGTATATCCTCCATCCACACCTAAAGTGTGCAGCTCCATTACCTCACGGGCATAATTCTCGTTTAACCCACCCGACCTCTTTTTTTGTGGTGCTTTCTTTTGAGGCTTCCTTACTCCTCCCTGGTTCATCGTCATCTTTGACCTGACATCATTACGCTTTTTAGCTATGTTGATCTCCCCCATTTGCATCCCATCATTATCATCAGTAGGTTGTCCGCTGCTTGATGAATTATCCAGATACATTAACATGGCAGGAGATTTCGCTGTAGCCAATAATAAGGTTTGAAACTTCCCCATAACATTTGGCCTGATAATATCCCGCTCATAAGCTGGAATAAAAGGTGCGCTTTGACCTTTCGTAAGTGAAACATTAAAATGATTAAACCAAAAGTCGGTCAGCAACTCCCGCAATTGATTGTTTGTATAAGTAGCTCTTAATATTTTTTGATTGAATAACTGCCTAAAAAGCTCCCCTTGAGATTTATAACCTTTTAAGTCCATATAAGCTTTTAACTGTTGCCTATATATTTTCCCATCACCCTTGTTTACAGAATCTTTATTAATTACACCTTCCTTAACGGCCATACGCACTGCTTGTCCCGGACGTGGATATATATTTTCTACTTCAGTATTAGTTAGATTGATGTCAGAATATTGGCTTAAAGCTTTATTCAGCTGTTCATCTTCAATTTTCCCGTCCAATTGTTGTGAAAACCATTTCTCCAGACCTATCTTAACTACTTCATCAATGTCCTCAGCCCTGGCACCATAAGTAAACCTACTTAAAAGATGTGCCGCTGCCTGTCGTTCACTTAATCCCGCCTGTTTATAAGGGAAAGAGAATTTTACCGCAGCAGCTTTTTCAGTCTTAAAAGCACTACTTAATACAGTAATAAAAAGGACAATGACAAATGAACTGATAACCTTGGTTGGAGTTTTCATAAAGAGTCTTCTATTTGTACATAATGATATATAACGTTGTGACACTAAAAATGTGATAAGGATTAATCGTATCAATAAAAAAAATGAACTTAAGCAAAAACCCACCTAACAAATCTTTTATACCGGACAAATCCGGTCATTTCCGGTCAAATGCGGACATTACACTGGCTTCCTTGGTTCTTTCTTGCTTTTGTTCTTAACATTTGCTATGTAAGTGTATAATATTGCCTGGGTTACTAATTCCTAATTTCTGTAAACCCTGACTAATCCTCTCCGATTGTCAGTTATTTTTAATTTTTTAAACCAACATTGGATCAGATTTATTGTTTATATAATTTAGCTTAATCTTAACACTTTATTTATATGCAGTTCGACCTAACTCCTATTGATATCGTTAATGACATCAGCAAATCAGATTTTGAAAAGCACTATCTGAACACCCGTAAACCACTGATCATAAAGAACATGTCTAAAACATGGCCAGCTCATGATAAATGGACATTTGATTATCTAAAAACAGTGGTGGGCGACAAAACAGTTCCGCTTTACGACAGTTCTAAAGCAGATCCATCCAAACCAATAAATGCCGCAGCGGCAGAAATGAAGTTTGAAGATTATATTGACTTGATCAAAAGCACGCCAACTGATCTACGAATTTTTCTATTCGATCCGATAAAACAGGCACCAAAGTTACTGGATGATTATAGAGCTCCAAAAGATTTAATGGGTGGTTTTTTAGACAGCTATCCCAATATGTTTTTCGGTGGAAAAGGTTCTGTGACCTTTCTTCATTATGATATAGACATGGCACATATTTTCCATACTCATTTTAATGGCCGCAAACATGTTATTCTGTTCGAGAACAAATGGAAAGAACGTTTGTACCAAATTCCGTATGCCACTTATGCTTTAGAGGACTATGATGTAGAAAACCCAGATTTCGAAAAGTTCCCTGCATTAAAAGGTGTTAAAGGGATAGAAGCATATCTGGAGCATGGAGACACACTATTTATGCCTACAGGATACTGGCATTGGATGAAATATCTGGATGGTTCTTTCTCGATCAGCCTCCGTGCCTGGGATAAATCCTGGGCAGTGAAAGCACAAAGTTTATACAATCTGACCATACAACGCAAGTTTGATGATTTTATGAAAGCAAACTTTAAGGATAAATACATGAATTGGAAAGAGCAACTGGCAGTAAAACGAGCAAACAGAGCATTAGTAAATCATTCGCCCTCATAACAGATATTAAATTGGTGAGAGCATTAACCCGATTAGGGTCATATCTGATTGGTATCCTATATTAATTTGTAAATTTTAATATACATTTGTTACAAATGAGATCGGTAACTGGCATTAAGCAGTTCACAGGTATCTTATTATTAAAGATATGAGCTTTATTTTAAAGCCGGTAGACACCGTAGAGAGCATCAGCCCTGCTGATTTTAAGAAGAACTATCTGGATGCACGACGTCCGTTAATCATTAAAGGCTTAACAAAGTCATGGCCTGCAAGAGAAAAGTGGACAACTGACTACCTGAAAGAGATAGGTGGTGATTTAAAGGTAAGTTTGATGGATAACTCTAAAGCTGATCCCTCAAAACCCATTAATGCTTCTGTTGCAGAAATGCAATTTGGTGACTACCTTGACTTGATTAAAAGAGAACCTACAGAACTGCGTATTTTCTTCCTAAATCTTTTTAAACACCACCCAGATCTGATCAATGATATTGTGATCCCTAAAGATCTGATGGGTGGTTTTATCGAAAGTATGCCTGCCATGTTCTTTGGAGGCTCTAATTCTGTTACTTTTTTACACTACGATATAGATTTACCTCACCTTTTCCATACCCATTTTGGTGGTAGGAAACACATTATATTGTTCGACAATAAATGGAAGAAAAGGCTTTATTGCATTCCGAATGCGACTTATGCATTGGAAGATTACGATGTTGCTAATCCTGATTTCGAGAAATTCCCTGCATTAAAAGGTGTAGAGGGATACGAAGTATTTCTAGAGCATGGTGACACTTTATTTATGCCTACAGGGATGTGGCACTGGATGAAATATTTAGACGGATCTTTCTCCTTAAGCCTTAGGGCATGGGATGCTTCAATAACCAGAAAAGTACAAAGTATATTTAATCTGGCACTTAAAGGCGGAGTAGATAGTATATTGAAAATGGCATTTAAAGCCCCTTATGCTAAATGGAGAGAACAACTGGCTGTTAAAAGAGCAGAAAGCGCTCTGGCAGAGGGAAATCCTAAATAAATTGACAACGGTATTTTTACAACACTATAACATTATTAATACCGCAAACTTTTACCTTCGATAATTCGTTTATACTGAGTATATGAGAGGGTTCCATTTTTCTGACTTTAAGCCTGATAACTTACCGAAAGGTGGTTTTGATGAGTTGTTAAAGCTATTTACACAATTGCTGAATTACACGGCTGGTGATGCTGGGGAAGCCCTTTCATGGATGAATGAATTGGACAAAAAGTACAACCTGACCAATAATGAGTATGGGATGGGCAACTTTATTGATGAGTTGAAAGATAAAGGCTATATCAAAGAAAACCCAGTGAACGGAGATGTTAAGATTACCGCAAAAACAGAACAAACTATCCGGCAATCGGCTCTGGAAGAGATTTTTGGGCAGTTAAAAAAAGCGGGAAAAGGTAACCACAACAGCAATATATCGGGTATAGGTGAAGAAAAAAATGCTGACCGCAGGGAGTATTCTTTTGGCGATAGTCTGGATCAGATTGACATGACTGCCTCTATACACAATGCCCAGATCAATCATGGTATTGGAAACTTTACATTAACGGAACGTGATCTGGAAGTAGAAGAAAAGGATTATAAAACCCTTACTTCAACGGTATTGATGATAGACATATCTCATTCCATGATCTTATATGGCGAAGACCGTATTACTCCCGCCAAAAAAGTAGCAATGGCACTTGCTGAGCTAATTAAAACCCGATACCCAAAAGACACATTAGACATCGTAGTTTTTGGCAATGATGCCTGGCCAATTACAGTTAAAGATTTACCGTATTTACAAGTTGGCCCTTATCATACTAATACTTTTGCCGGCCTTGAACTTGCTGCCGACCTGCTTCGTAGACGTAAAACACACAACAAGCAGATCTTTATGATTACCGATGGCAAACCAACCTGTCTAAAGGAAAATGGCAGATACTATAAAAACAGTATGGGACTAGATAGAAAAGTGATCGGCAAAACACTAAATATGGCCGCTCAATGTAAACGTCTTAAAATTCCAATTACCACTTTCATGATTGCTCAGGACCCATACTTACAACAATTTGTAAGAGAGTTTACGCAAATAAATGGTGGGAGAGCTTTTTACAGCTCCTTAACCGGTTTGGGTGAATATATATTTGAAGACTATATTAAGAATAGAAGAAAAACAGTGAGATAAAACCACATGGATCACAAAAACATAAAAACTCTGGGCGAACTTAAAGCCTCAAAATATAAATCATTATCTGTTAAAGATGAACTCCGTAAAAATCTAATCAAACAGCTTAAAACTAAGTCTGAGGGATTTGAAGGTATTTTAGGTTATGATGATACTGTAATTCCAGAATTGCAGACCGCAATTTTATCCCGCCATAACATACTTTTATTGGGTTTACGTGGACAAGCCAAAACACGTATCGCACGTTTAATGGTTAATTTATTGGACGAGTACATTCCTTATGTAGAGGGAAGTGAAATATTTGACGATCCTCTTCATCCCATATCATGGTATGCTAAACAGCAAATATTAATACATGGCGACAATACTGTCATTAGCTGGCAACACCGTTCAGAACGTTATACAGAAAAGCTAGCCACACCAGACGTTACCGTGGCCGACCTTATTGGCGATGTAGACCCTATAAAGGCTGCCAATTTAAAACTTACTTATAACGATGAACGGGTTATTCATTTCGGACTAATTCCTAGAGCACACCGCAGCATATTCGTGATCAATGAACTTCCCGATTTGCAAGCAAGAATACAGGTTGCTTTGTTTAATATGCTACAGGAAAAGGATATTCAGATCAGAGGATTTAAATTACGCTTACCACTTGATGTTCAATTTGTATTTACAGCCAATCCAGAAGATTATACCAATCGTGGATCTATTGTTACTCCATTGAAAGATAGGATTGAAAGTCAAATTCTTACCCACTATCCTAAAACACTACAAATTTCAGGAGCAATTACTGCTCAGGAAGCAAGACTTAGTCCGGAACAACGTAAAAATATACATGTTGATACCTTAATTAAAGATCTCATTGAGCAAGTTGCTTTTGAAGCCAGAAGCAGTGAGTTTATT
Organism: Pedobacter hiemivivus; assembly: GCA_040393085.1. Lineage (GTDB taxonomy): Bacteria > Bacteroidota > Bacteroidia > Sphingobacteriales > Sphingobacteriaceae > Pedobacter > Pedobacter hiemivivus_A. The sequence goes on from JBEBUV010000017.1 coordinate 39,938, forward strand.
GATCAGAAATCGGGTGTATCTGCACGTCTGACCATCTCTGCATTCGAGAACCTGATGAGTACCGCTGAACGAAGAATGCTTATCAAAGGAGAAAAGAATACTGAAGTCCGCCTTTCAGACCTTACGGGTATTATCCCCGCTATAACCGGAAAAATTGAATTAGTCTATGAAGGTGAGCTTGAGGGAGCATCGAATGTTGCACACACCTTAATTGGTAAAGCTATAAAGACTTTATATCCAAGATACCTGCCAGATCCGGAAAGAGCAAAAAAACAAAAAGCAGCAAATCCGTATTTAAGAGTGATTGAATGGTTTACCGAAGGTAATACACTAGATATTTCTGATGAATTAAGCACAGCACAATATAAAAAAGAACTGCTTAAGGTAGATGGTTTAGAAGAACTGATCAGTAATTTGCATCCAAAGGCTACAGAAAACCAACATTATTTACTGATGGAATTAGCTTTGCATGGCCTGGCCGAAAACTCACAACTAAGCAAAACTTACCTGGATAGCGGTTATGGCTTTTCTGATATGTTTGACAGCCTGTTTAACATCAATTCTGAAAATGAAGACTAACTCATCATCTATTTAATTAAAAAAACAAATTCATACCTATGGGCCGGTTACCCCTAATTATTTTCCTTTCTGTCTTTCTATTAACATTCGATTATTACTGTTATCGTGCTGTCCTTTCTGTGTTTAAGAAATGGAGCCCCAGAACAAAAAAGATATTTACTGTACTATGGTGGACTTATACCATAGGTTTGGTAATTGGTATTTTTGCAGGGATATACTTAAACCTATATTTATCGTTAAGAGCGGTAATCATGGTTGCCTTTTTCTTAACTGTTGTTTGTAAGATGGCCATGCTGCCATTTCTATTGATTGATGATCTGAGAAGAGGGGTAATTAAGTTATTGAGGCTAAGAAAAAAAGAAAATCAGGAAACAGAAAAACCGGCAACACTAGTAGCAAAGGGTACAGAACCTATCAGTAGGTCGGCCTTTTTGGTGAAAGCTGGAATGATCACTGCTGCAGTGCCACTTACTTCTTTAACCTGGGGTATTGCTTATGGGGCTTATGACTATAAAATTAAACGTCAGAAACTCGTTTTACCAAATCTCCCCAAAGCCTTTGATGGTATAAAAATGGCGCAGATATCTGATGTTCACTCTGGCAGTTTCTATGACCGAAAAGCCGTGCTTGGTGGTATAGAAATGCTGTTAGGCGAAAAGCCTGATTTTATTTTCTTTACAGGTGATCTGGTCAATGATAAAGCTTCAGAGATGCGTGATTATCAGGATATCTTTACAAAATTAAAAGCTCCATTAGGGGTTTATTCAACACTTGGAAATCATGATTATGGCGATTACCATTATGGCAGAGGTCCTTCAGCGGCTAAAGCTAAAAACTTGCAGGATGTAATAAAAACCCATGAACTGATGGGCTGGGACTTACTGATGAATGAAAACCGCAGGTTAAAAGTAGACGGCGAAGAAATTGGTGTATTGGGAGTAGAAAATTGGGGTATGGGGCGCTTCCCTAAATATGGACGTATGGACCTTGCAGTTAAAGATACTGATGACCTTCCGGTGAAGTTATTATTGTCGCACGACCCATCACATTGGCGTGGACAGGTACTTGAAAAGTATCCTCAAATAGATGCAATGTTTAGCGGCCATACACATGGAATGCAGTTTGGTGTAAGAACAAAAGCTTTCCAATGGAGTCCTGTTCAATATATCTATAAGGAATGGGCAGGTTTATATCAGGAACAGCAACAACAGCTTTATGTAAACGTCGGCTATGGATTTTTAGGCTACCCAGGTAGGGTTGGAATTTTGCCAGAAATAACGATATTTGAATTGAAACGAGCCTAGTTCAAACCTTATACTGCGCATGGTAAAAAAAATACTGTTGCCAATTCTGGATTTCCTGTTATTCAGCAATCTTTTTATTGCTATTTGTGCAGTGGCGCAGGGAATGGTGACGTATCATTTACTAAATGTAAAGCCTGACAAATACATTCTGGCAATCCTCTTTTTTGGTACACTTAGCGTTTACAACTTCAGTATGTTACTCTCTAAGCCTAAAAGGCCAGAGAACTCACCTTTTGTGAGGGTAAGATGGATTTTCTCTCATCATCGACTCATTATATCAATAACCCTAATTTCGGTGCTCTGCCTGATCCCTTTGGGTTTACTTTACCTGAGTATTGAAGCGAAGCTGTTAATGATCTTCACTTCTGTTCTAGCATTGGGTTATAACATCCCATTCTTAACGCTTAACCATCAGAAAATAGGCTTAAGGAATATTCCGGGTATCAAATTATTTCTAATTGCCTTAGTATGGTCTGTTAGCTGTGTATTACTGCCAATTGTAGAGCTGGAACACAACCTTCAGATCAATATTTCAACCGCTGATACTTTGCTACTTGTTGCCAAGCGCTTTCTATTCATCGCCGCCATTACCATCCCCTTTGATATTAGAGATCTATTTCAAGATAAGCTTTATGAATTAAAAACGATTCCGGTAATGCTGGGCGAAAAAAAAGCATATATCTTCTGCCAGTTCCTGCTGGGAGGCTACCTTGCACTGCTCCTACTGTTCGATAAGAACATCAATGCAGACAATATAGCCTTAACCCTAACTCTGTTTTTAACAGGCTGGTTAATCCTAAAATCAAGTATAAGAAAAAATGAATATTACTATTTCTTTTACCTGGACGGAACCATGCTTTTGCAATACTTAATCCTTATACTAGTTAGCTTAAGGTTCTAAGAAGCTGGATTAAATCTATAACCGACTCCCCTAACTGTTTGCAACAATTGTGGATTATCAGGGTTTTGCTCAATCTTTTTACGCAAGCGCACAATATGCATATCTAATGTACGTGTATTTACATCAGAATTATATCCCCAAACAACAAGCATCAATTCATCTCTATTGATGACTTTATTAGGGTTACGTAAGAAATAAAGTAAAATTCGGTTCTCTAAAATGGTTAATTCTATCTTCTTACCGTCTTTGAATAAAGTATGTACGTTAGGATGATGCTCCATATTTCCAAAACGGTGTATTTCGGAGCGCTCATTGTTTAAAATGAACTTTACTTTGCTGTCTAACATAGCAACCAATACGTCCATATTAAAAGGCTTGGTCACATAATCAGAAACACCGAAGTTATAAGCATCAATTTTATCTACATCCTGTGCTTTAGCAGTCATCATAATGATTAGATTATCAAAACCTTGTTTACGCACATCTTCACATACTGCATCACCTTGTTTCCCAGGCAGCATCCAGTCTAACAATACAATATCAGGCTTATCGGTCATTATCATCCGTTCTGCAGCTTCACCGTCGCCGGCTTCCAAAACATCATACCCTTCGGCTTTTAAACGATGTACGACTAAAAAACGTAAGTTCTCATCATCTTCAACTATCAGTATTTTAACTCCTTTAGACATATGCTTTAATCATTATATGGTAATACAATTTTAAATTCAGATCCTTTATTTACTTTACTTTTCACAGTAATCTCTCCCTCCATAAAGTTAACTAGTTCCTTACAAAAGGCGAGGCCTAGCCCTACGCTTCCATTTTGGTTGTATTGATTCTGAATCCTAAAAAACTTCTTAAATATATTATTTATTTCTGATGCTGGAATACCTATTCCCTGATCTGTAAATCTAAACACCACTTTTCCTTTAATTAATCTGGCACTGATGTGTAAGCTCTTCCTTTCTGGTGGAGAATATTTATAAGCATTCTCTGCCAGGTTATCAAACAAAGAGCCTAACAACACCGGATCTGTTACGAATGTAGTAAATCCGCCCACCTCATAAGTAAGTTTAAAGTCAGGATGTTTTAAACAATGAGATTCTATAGTACTTTCCAGGAAATCTACAATTCTGATTTCATCACGATTTAGCTGTATCGACTTGTTTTCAATCTGCGTAAAAGCTAATAGCTTATTCATCAAGCCATTTAACTTGTCGGCCTCTTCGTCCAGGATTTTCCCATATAACTTAAGTTCTCTTTCACTTAATGAGCTAGCACTTTTAATATTATTGCCTGCAATTTTTATCACGCTAACTGGTGTTTTAAACTCATGAGTCAGGTTATTCACAAAATCATATTGCAGCTTAAACATTTTCTGGTTGATATTCAGGTTCCTATAAATTAAGACAGCAACCAAGACCAATAGTCCATAAAAAAAGAAAGTACCCAATGCAATGGGTAAAAAATAATTGAATATTTCGCGTTCTACTACTGATTTTGATGAGATAAAATAGAGTTTATAATCTGAAAATGGACCTGGCAAAGTGATTTCTGTGCTTAAGTACACTTCGGTTGTATCTAATGGATCATAAGTAAGTGGCTCAATTCTAACAAATTGATATAAATCAGGTCGGGTATTGATAATTTTCAGCTTGTAAGGATCTAACTGAAAGGACAGCATATCTTGTTGATAAATAGGACTAGGCTTCAATTGCTTTCGCAGCATTTCCTTATAAGCCTTTAAATCTTCGAATCTGGGAATATTAAGATAAGTGATTTTATTGGCCCTTACGATACTGAAATTACTAAATAGCTCGTCTTGATTTGGAATAAGTGTAGTATCTAGACTTTCAATATAAGAAGCCAACTTTAAAGCGAGCGTATTAAATTCATTTCCAATAATAAAGTTTCTGGTTTTATTTCTGGAAAACAACTCGACCGAATCAATGGGTACAAGACTGCCAAACTGATAAATCTTCTTGGGACCAAATGAAAAGTCACCTGTATTTAAACCATCCCTGACAGGTACATTACTGACCTCAGAATCGTAAAATATCACTTTCGATACAAATGGGTACTCCAGCAAAACTGTATCTACAAACTGTGATGCCGTTGCCGAATCAAGATATCCGTTATAAAAGGACACTTCGGGAAGCTTCTTTTGAAAGAAATCATTGTAAGGTTTGATGCTTTGTTCAAGAACATTTACCTTTTCTGACACAAATTCATTTTCTATATACTTAGTACTGAACCTATAGGCTAAACCTAAGGATAGCAAAAACAAGACAGACATCAGGATGATGAAAGTAAGTATTAATGAAAAATTCTTACGGTAAACGCCTTTTTTGTCTAAAGCCATATGGTGAATTTACTTCCTTTTCAGGTTAAATTCTAAAAACTCGTCTAGTGCAGTGTAGAATCTGTGCCTGATTGCTTCATTCTTACCTACAAATATATCACCATCATTTTCAATATAATTTACATTAACATTGCGTTTTTTTAGATTCTTAACAAACTGCAATGTTTCCCCTGAGTTGTTATTGGGGTCTTTTATATCCTGAGCCAGCAAAACTGGTGCATTAATCTTATCGCTCATAAACAAAGGAGAAACCTGTCGTAATTTATCAATATCAGTAACTGGGTTACCAATAATTTCATAATACATCTGCAGGATAGGTTTCCGGTATGGAGGGATAGATTTTAAATAAGTGAAGAGGTTAATTACTCCAGAATTTGAAATGGCACAAGCGTAAGTATCCTTACTTAAGCAAAGTCCATTTAATGCAATTAAACCACCAAACCCAGTTCCATATAAGGCCACTCTTTTAGGGTCAGCAATTTTTTGATCAATCAACCACTTCACCCCATCATCAATATCATCCTGAATTTTACCGCCCCATTCCTTAAATCCAGCAGCGACAAAGTTCTTCCCATAACCCGTAGAGCCACGGTAATTTACCTGAAAAACAGCATAGCCCCTGTTTGCCAGAAATTGAACTTCAGGATTATAACCCCATAAATTTCTTGACACCGGGCCATCGTGAGGTAACACAACAACAGGTAAGTTCTCTGCCTTTTTATTTAGAGGTGTGGTTAAATATCCATGAATAAGTAATCCGTCCCTTGAGCGATAACTTATGGGTTTCATTTCAGACATTTCATCTTCCTGAATAGAAGAATTAAAATCACTCAATTTCCGCAGCTTTCCAGTATTTGCGAAATACAAGTAATAAGAGCCAGGATTGCGGTCGGTAAATGACCTTAAAACAAATATATTTTCTGCATCATCTCTATCAAAAATTCTGGTTTCGGTTTCAGGAAGCAACTTATCGAGATTTTTATATACCTGCTTTACAGAGTCATCCAAAAAGTGCTTTTCCTTTTTCCAGGTTTCATATACAACAAAAGACATTTTATTCTTTTTCCTTGAATACTGGGCTTCAGTTATGTTTAAGGTATCATTACAGAAAAGGTTTTTAACCTCTAATCCGGTATTGCAATCCACTTCAACCAAAGCAGTTTTATCACGGTTTATATCTGATATAGCATAAATGATATTCGGTTCATTATGACTAAAAGCTACAGGCCAAAAGGTGTCTTTAAAATTACTGGTTAATACTGATTTAAACGGCTGACTTTCATCAGCTCTATATAGGATGGTCGTATTTACACCATCACTGCTCATAGCTAATCTTAGTTTCCCATCAGCATCTGTACGCCAGTCGATGATGTTTCCTGGATTCCTTGCCGCCATTTCCATACTTCCATCACGTACATTTAAACGATAGACATCAAACACCGTTGAATCTCGTTTATTAGAAGAAACCAACAGGTATTTATCATCGATCAGTTGATCTTCAAGAACTCTTAAACGACTCTTTTCATTGCTTACCAGTTGTCGTTCATTATTTCCATCTTTGTCAATAATGTACATATCTGACTGATTGGTACGTGCATCAATCTCTTTATAATAAATGAGCTCATTATTACTTACCCAAAAATAGAAACCAATATTCTTCCCCTTAAGTTGTGTAATACTTTTCCCTTTCCCAGATTCAATATCTTCTACGTAAATATTTCTGTCAGAGCCCTGTAGTTTAAGGTAAGAGAGTTTTTTTCCGTCTGGAGACAACCTATATGCTACTTTCCCCTGTGATTTGAAAAAATCATCAACAGGTATAATTCTGGTTTCTTTTTGCTGTTGACAAGCAATTGAGAGCGCTACCAGAACAAAGAAAAAGTATCCTTTAAATCCAATCATATCGTTAACAAGTATACAAAGCTACACAACACGATCATTGAAAAGAGGCAATACACTAATATTGTTACTTTAAAAAGAAAAATAACCGTTCTCTTCATCGCGGGAATCTATTGCCTTGAAGAAAGGCAATAGTTCCAATGCTCTTCAGAGAAGGTGATTTTTCACTGATCGGGGTGCAGAATTGGGAGGTGAATAGTTTGTTTCGAAGTAGGGTGCAGAGTTAAGTGTAGAACTTAGATGTATAATTGCATAGTCTGGTTTATTGAAGCAGGGTGCAGAGTTAAGTGTAGAACTTAGATGTAGAATTGCATAGTCTGGTTTATTGAAGCAGGGTGCAGAGTTAGGTGTAGAACTTAGATGTAGAATTGCATAGTCTGGTTTATTGAAGTAGGGTGCAGAGTTAAGCTGCTAATGAGATAATAATTTTTTTTAAATCCAAAAGACCCTGAATAGGCTAGTTCAAAATTGTTTTAACATAGGTGTTATATGCGATCTACTTGAGTTGGGTTTTGATCGAACAAACCCGAACGAGAGACGAAGGAGGTACGTCTTAAAATCAGCTTTGCCTTTAGGCCTCATCGAGGCTCCTCTAGTGCCCGACAACGATCTAAAAAAAATGCTTTGATATTTTCGAAGTGTGTTATTCCTGTTTTGAAATTTAAACTTAGATAAATTGTTTTCTCCTCTACCATCAAGAATCATTTTTACAGAGGAAAGATAGTTAATAATTAACTATCCGCCGGGCTGAATGGTTAATATGTATTAAAATCGTTAATTTTAGATTCTTGATTTAATACCTCTTTAATGAAATCAATAACAATTGTCTTCATATTTTGTTTTAGTTTAATGTTTTGTATGGCACAAGACAATGTTGATGAGGCGCTTGCTTATCAGCATTATCAGCAAGGCCAATATCAGCAGGCAGCAGTACTATTCGAAAAACTATTCAATAAAACAAAAAGCAATACGTATTTTGAGTATTACTTTAATTCACTGCTGAGCCTAAAGAAATATGATGAAGCAGAGAAGCTAGTTAAAAAGCTAAATAGGCAGGATTCCAAAAACATTCAGTATAGTATTTCATTAGCCAGAATTTATCAGGAAAAGGGGCAGGAAGAATCTGCTAATAAACTATACGCTCAGGTGATTAACAACCTGCCTGCTGATGAGTTTAAAATCAGAGAGATCGCTAATTTTTTTTATAATTTTAAGGCTTATGACCTGGCGGCTTCTGCCTTTATACAAGGTCGAAAAGTATTAAATGACAACAAGCCCTTTACATACGAATTGCTGAGCATTTATCGATATAAAAAGGATAAAAACATGCTACTGCATGAATATTTGAACGCCCTGCCAGAAATGCCGCAACTGTTACCTCAGGCAGAAAGTGTGTTGTCTTCCGTATTTGAAGACAATGCAGATTATCAGGTTTTGCAGTCGGCATTACTTAAGAAAATACAAAAAGAGCCACAGAATGAGATCTACACTAAACTACTAATTTGGCAATATTTACAACAACAGGAATATGAAATGGCACTGAGGCAACTTATTGCCCAAGATAAAAGACTAAAAGACAATGGCTCAACATTGTTCAACACCAGCAACACATTTATTGAAAATAAAGCCTGGACTACAGCTATAAAAGCTTATGAATATTTAGTAAGCAAAGGAAAGGAAAACCCTTATTACCTGCCTGCTAAAGTTGAAATGATTAACGCCAAATATCAGATGGCTATTGGTGGTCATTTTGATAAAAAGGCAATTAGTGACCTTGCTGCTGCTTACCAGAGCATTATTGATGAATATGGTAAAACCCGACAAACGCTTTTTGCTTTAAAACGTATGGCCAACTTACAGGCTTATTATTTGAATGACCTGAATAAAGCTGAACTTACCCTTGAAAACATTTTAACTATACCTGGTATACAGCCAACTGAAGCTGGACAGGTGAAACTGGAACTTGGTGATGTGTACATTTTAACCAAACAACCCTGGGAAGCTTTTCTAATTTATGAACAGGTAGCCAAGCAATTCGAAAATCAGGATATTGGCAATGAGGCCAGGTATCGCTCGGCCAAACTATCCTTTTATCAGGGCAATTTTGATTATGCTAAATCGCAGGCCGATGTGTTAAAAGCTTCAACTTCGCAATTGATTGCAAATGATGCTTTAAACTTAAGCTTACTGATCTCAGATAACTTGCAGTCGACCGTAGATAGCAATGCACTTAAAATGTATGCAGACGCAGAGATGCTACAGTTTAGAAACCTTACGACACAAGCACTTGTAAAACTGGACAGTATAAATATTGCATTTCCGAACAATAGTCTTGCCGACGATATTCTGATGACGAAGTCGAAGATTTACATTAAAAACAATGAGATCAATAGTGCGGCAAAAGTACTTACTATACTTACTGAACAACATGAAACCAGCATTTGGGCGGATGATGCACTTTTTACCCTTGCTGATCTTTATGAAAAGAATTTAAAGGATAATGAACAATCAAAAAAACTATATCAGAAACTAATTAATGATTATCCTGGCAGTATGTTTACTGCCGAAGCACGTAAACGTTTCCGTAAACTTCGCGGTGATAATGTTGGCACTTAGTATTATCTTTGCGCCATGCTTTTATACAACGTAACTTCAATAATTGATGACACAGTAGCGGACAGCTGGCTGAAATGGATGGAAGATGTACACATCCCAAGTGTTATGGCATCAGGTAAATTTGTATCTCACAGACTGTTAAGAGTGCTTGACTCGCCAAACGAGGGGGTAACTTATTGTGCTCAGTTTGTTGTAGAACACATGGCCGATTACATGGATTATCAGGAGAACTTTGCTCCTAAACTTCAGCAAGAAGCTCAATTGCTTTTCGAAAATAAAGCACTATCCTTTCGTACTCTAATGGAATATATAGCTTAAGCATATATGCAGATCACTAAGACACCAATAGAGGGGCTTTTAATTATTGAGCCTAAAGTATGGAAAGATAATAGAGGTTATTTCTACGAGAGTTATAACGCTAAACTATTTGCTGAGGCTGGTATTCCAGCAACATTTATACAGGATAACCAATCCTTTTCACAAAAGGGTGCACTCCGTGGACTACATGCACAAAGTATGCCTTTTGAACAAGGGAAACTGGTTCGTGTATTAAAAGGAGCGGTGTTAGATATTGCTGTAGACATTAGAAAAAACTCTGCTACATACGGACAGCATTTTGACATTGAACTGAGTGGTGAAAACCATAAGCAACTTTGGGTACCTCCAGGTTTTTTACATGGCTTTTTAACATTAGAAGATGAAACTATTTTCACTTATAAAGTGAGCAATTATTATGATAAGAATTCGGAAATCGGTGTGATGTGGAATGATGCGGATTTGAATATACATTGGAACAAATATATGCCAGAATCTGAGTTCTTACTCTCTGATAAAGACCAGGTACTTGACAAGTTTAAAGATTTTAATAGTCCTTTTTAATAAGGACTATTAATTGCTGATGAACTTAGGACAATGCGAGAAAAACTTCCTGAATAAATCACTAAAGTCAGATCCTATGGCTATTGTATCTCATTTAACTTGTTCCTGTTTTCATAAACCTTCATGATGGCATTGATGATATCATCCATATCGGCTTTTGAGCCGAGCAGCTGGCTTGAACCGTTTAGTACAATCATTTCCTGACCCACGAGATCCGTATTAGGCATGTTTGACGCATCCTGCCTGTACTGTTGAAGCCTTTCGGCACTATACATCGTTTTATATTCTCTTAATCCTAAAATGTGATCTACCCAAGGCTCAGTATGCAGACCTTTGATATAAGGGCTAAGGGGAACACCTTCGGCAACAATTGCTTTTAAGAATTTGCTCCGATCGGCATTGTTAAACTGCGCTTTATGATAGCTCATCGCATATAAATAATATCCACTACTCTCAGTACCCACATATTGTTTTTGGGGCAGCAGGCCAGCGAAACCTTTCAACCTCGAACTCAGATAGGCTGCATTTTCGTTGCGACGTGCAAAGCGCTCTTTAGCACCAGATAGTTGTCCAAGAAGAATTGCACCCTCAAATTCGTTCATCCGGTATTTAGGACCAATCGTTACGTTTTTACCTTTTCGATCAGTACCATGATTCTGTACAGTATAAACTTTATCCATAAGTACTTCATTATTACCAATAACAGCACCTCCCTCACCACATGAAATCTGCTTGCTAGCCTGGAAGCTGAAACAGCCGAGGTCGCCAATAGTTCCTATCTGCTTGCCTTGATAATGTGCAAAATTGGCTTGACACGCGTCTTCTATAACGAACAAATTATGTTTTTTAGCTATAGACATAATACGTTCCATATCGGCGGGCATGCCCATCATGTGCACCGGCATTATTGCTCTAGTGTTTTTGTTGATCTTCCTTTCCACGTCATCGGGATCCAGCTGGTAGGATCGTGGGTCAAGATCGGCCATTACTGGTAATGCCCTGCTACATATGATTGCGGATATAGTCCCGAAATCAGTATACGGTGAGGTGATTACCTCATCGCCAGGACCAATGCCCAACGCTTCGACGCAAGTGCTCAATGCCTGTGTTCCGGAACCGGTGCCCACGCAAAAATTCACCCCCATTAAACCGGCAAATTCCTTTTCAAATGTAGAAACAGTGCCATTGACTGGATTCTGAATACGGCTCCACTTTCCACTTTTGGTTGTATGCGCAATGGATTCTATTACCTTCTCATCGACCAGCACACTTGGCCAGCTGATCCATCCTTTAGAACGAATAGGTGTTCCGCCAAAGATTGCCAGTTTCCCCTTGTCTTTTACACGCAAATGCCCCTGTGCAGGAATGACATTAGAAAAGGCTGCTGCAACTGAAGTTGTCGTCAAAGCAGTAATAAAATGTCTTCTTGAAAAATCAGATTTTTTCATCTCATTGGATTTAGATTGCCAGTTATTGATTGCAAACAGTAATACAATTTAAGTGTACGTAACCGAATTACATGTAAGATAGCATTCTTTCTACTCTTACGCAACCGTAATACAAACAAAATGAAACACTTACCCTATCTGTTAGCGTGTATACCTGTCATTTGTTCTCCAGCATTATTAATGATATCGGAGATTTAGTAGGAGTTTTTACAGTAAATTCTGTAGACACGACATAAAGCGTGTACAATTTACCTGCCTCTAATGTTGTGGTCAAATCGATGACATTGCTATTGGCGCTCGCGGCCCTGAAGCTTACTAGACCCGCATCTTCGGTAGAATAATCAGAACTAAATGTTGTATTATCCAGCCCAAGGGTTTGGGTTATAGGTGTGACAAAAGTTGTATTTCCCAATACAGTTAATCGGGAGAATGTAATACGTCCAACAGTTGAATTTATCGGCTGTGAACTAGCATTTACAAAACGGACTTTTGCTTTTCCTGCTACAGGTGCAATTGTATTATTATCAGTAACTGCTATTAAGCCACTTTTTAGAGGTGTTACGATAAGTGAGGTTTCATCGATCCAGGATCTATCTTTAATAAAAAGAGAATATTGCTTACCCTCAACAATATTTATTAAGGTATCTGCAATCGATGCTCCTGAAAGATCCTTAACTTCAATTTTTCTGGAGCCACTTGTAGCAGGAAAATAACCAGATGCGCCTGGAAATACAATAGGTCCGTCAGTATTTAACTTAACATCATCCACATATAGATTTACGGTAGACAGTATACTGGATAAGTAAGAACTGTGCACCAAACGCATACTTGTTGCCGCGTTTATTATATCCTCACCAGGTTCGTCCTTATCTTTCTCGCAAGATGTTATTGACGAAGCAATAGCCATAATAAATAGCAAAGCGGATTTCCTTATAATAGAAAACTTTCTCAAAGCACTTCCATTTTTTAGTCTTAATCTTTTCATCTAGTTTATTTTTATGACATTAAAACTGTCATGTATATTTGTTCCCTAAAACAGCTTTTTATGGGGTTATTGTAATGGTGACCTCTTTAACAACCTCTTTACTTTCATCCACATTATTATTTGAAGCCACAAATACAGCTTTATAAACGCCCGGTTTCGTATAAGTATAGGTATGCTCAGTTAAAACAACAGTTGTTGCCTGATCTTTTATAGCAGTTGGGCGATCTGGCCCCAAATCAATCGTATTTGTATTAATGGCTTTCGATATTGCCCAATTTTCGCTTAAAGGATCATTCCCCGGATCATCAACAGCACGATAAAGATTGCCTAAAAGGCTTAATGTGGTTGAGGTTAAGCTGGACCGTGCAGGTGCACTAACCGGGTTCTGATCAACTAACCTGAAGCCCGCATTCAGAAGATTGGTTATTGTTGGGATTGTAGGCATCTCAGGAGTTCCAATATCCTTCTTGCTTGTTACTACAAAGGATTGGATTTGCCAATTCCTTGCGATGCCATTAATAGCCTGTGGTCTAGTGACGTATTTATAAGCTATATAAACAGGTTTACCAGGTACGGTAGCCAGTATGTCAGAAATGTCTGCTACTGTAGAAGCTGCAAATACAGTAGGACTAACACTATACCTAAACCTGGAGGTTATATCTGTCCAGGTTGCTGATTGAATGCTCGTCATATTGTATTCTCCATTAAAGTCCATAGACGCCATAACACTGAGATGAGGAGGAACAGTGGTACTTAATGTACCCTGACTGCCACCTACTACGATAGTTCTAAATGACACTTCTGCACCGGCATTCGCAGCATCTACTACCCGGCCACTTTTATAGGCATATTCTTTTAATGGTTCCCCTGAATAAAATGACACGATATCTGCTTTCCCGCTAATGTCAAATGTCACGACATCACCAACTTTATATGTCGCTGATGTGGCTGTAACATTAAAATCCGGAGCTTCAATTTCAGGCAATCCTTTCTCACAGGATGCCAGTATTAGTAAAACTAATAGTAAGTTATAAAATTTGAATTTCATGATCTTCTTTTTAATTGTGATTAATTCCATCCAGGATTTTGCACAAGCAGTTTATTGTTTACGAGTTCCCGGGCTGGCATGGGAAGAAGCACGTGTTTGTCAGTAACCAAACGATACCAGGTTGCCATGTGTGCAATACCAGCAACTCCGGTAACACCATTTTGGATAGCAAGATCACCTGCATTTTGCATTGTGCTCATATATATTCCCCAACGGACAAGGTCGTGTTTACGTAAAGACTCAAAACACAATTCCCTTGATCGTTCCTGCTGAATAAATGAAAGAAAGTCGTCCTTGGATAAACCTGCCGGGGCATCGGCATCAGTATTAGTAAATAAGGTAGCCGAAGCAGCGGAACCGGTACCATTGCCTCCCAAAAATGAAATTGTTGGTGGAGATGTATACGAACCAAAGTTATAATCAGTCAATGCATTTCGTGTTAAAGTAACTGCGGTAACCACTCCCCCTGATACGGTTGCGGTAGCCACAGCTCCTCCAGAACCGGAAAAAGTAACTGTAGGCGCAGTGGTGTAGCCTGTTCCACCATTCGTTACTGTAATCGTTTTAATACCCCCAACTGCAAAACCTCTTCTTCTTACCAAATTTATAGCATCATAGGCTGCCTGCGTAGGCCCATTTATTTCATTTTCTGCTTCAGCATACATTAAAAGCACATCAGAATAGCGTAAAATAGCAAAGTTTATAGGTGTCAGATTGGCGTGCCTGGGTTCAAGAAGCTCATACTCTCTTCTCCACTTTGCATGGGGAAGGGAATACTTAGCTACCTCAGTTGCTGGCAATCCCCGAAAGGCTTTAATTCCAGTGGCACCTGCAATTGTGTAATTCTGAATATTCCATCCTTTTCGCATATCTCCAGGTTGATATAAATTATAGAAATTTGCTGTTATTTGAACGAATGCCGGGGCAACACCTACCACAGTGGTCGTACCTACTGGCGGTGCCGGTTGAACGGCTCCACTGTTGTATCCAACCTGGCCAGCATCAGTACTCCAGGGGCCCATCCCGTTACCAGAGAACTCTACTTCCCATAAACTCTCTTTCAGGTCATATTTATCCTGTGCTACCTGAATGAATACATCGGCATAACTTGGGTTTAACTTGTGGCCGGCCTCTGTATCATCCATAACCATTTTAGCCCATTTACGAGCATCAGCGTATTTGGAGACATCACCAAGGGGCTTTCCCGCCATTGTTAAACACACTCTCGCCAATATGCCCCTAACAGCAGATTTGCTGACCCTTCCGCTAAAACCAAGCGTAGTAATTGAAGGAACCAACACTTCAGCTTCTGTCATATCTTTTAATACTTGTTCATATATTTCTGCATTGGTAGACTTCGCCAAATCCGTATTGGTAATTGAAACAGTAGGGATCGTAACTAACGGAACACCCCCATAACTTTGTACCAGTAAAAAATAATAGTAGCCTCGCAAAAACAAGGCTTCTCCCCGAATCTGGTCTCTTAGAACCTGGTCTATTTCAGTATTATTGTTGACATTTGCAATTAACACATTTGCACGGCCAATTCCTTTATATAAATCCCTCCAATAAGTAAAAATACTTCCAGTGGAAGCAGTGTACTGATTGCTATTCAAGTAGGTAGTGAAATTACTTGCCCTGGCAAAACCTTCGTCTGCTTCCCAACCTTTTAAATAATGAAAACTAGACCGGTATAACTCTGAGCTTTGAAGTATATCATATACTGCCCTTATCGCAAGATCCAATTGCTCTGCAGTGTTGTAATAAGTCGCTGGAGAAAGAGTATCCTGAGGTTGTGGCCCATCAAGGAATTTTTTACAAGAACTCGCGCTTACCAAAATAAGTAAGACAAATAAGTAATATTTCTTTTTCATATCAATATTCTGTTATAATAATGATTAAAATGATGCATTTAATCCAAAAACCATCGTCCTTGCCTGAGGGTAAGGTGAATAATCAAAGCCTGGGGTAAGTACTGCTCCTGCTCCTGAAACGCGTGTAGAAACTTCCGGATCCATACCTGTATACTTAGTCCATGTAAGTAAATTCTGCGCTGATATATTCAAACTTAGTGTACTTAAATACAGCTTTTTAATGTATCTGGCAGGGATCGAATAGGCTAAAGAGGCTGTTTTCAACCGCAGATACGAGCCGTCTTCTACGACTCTTGACGAATGATATCCGACCTGGCCCTGGCCACCTGCACGGTAATTTTTACTGCCCTGATTTGTGGGAGACCAGCGATCAATATAACTTGCATATTGATTCAGGTCCGTTCTGCCATTGGCATTACCTTCTAATATGATACGATTGGCATTGTAAATGTCATTTCCATAAGACCATTGAAAGAATAAGTTCAGACTAAATCCTTTATACCAGAAATTATTCGAAAATCCACCAAAATGAATGGGTTGGCCCCGGCCGATGATTGTTCTGTCCTGCGTGTTTACTACTCCATCTCCGTTCAAATCTTTATATTTAATATCACCCGGCTGGATGGTTGCAGCACCATTTCTGGGCACGGAAGGTTTAAGCACATAGGTCTCCGGTGTAGGATTATCGAAATCAGCATACTGATAATTCCCGTCCCATACATAGCCATACATCATACCAAGTGGCTGTCCAATTTCTGATTGATACATATCCGAGAATGATACATCGAAAGCAGGACTATTTTGCATAAATAATTGATTTTCATTCAGTGCAATAAGCTTGTTTTTATTGAACGTTATGTTAAAATTACTTTCCCAGGTAAATGATTTAGACTTTATGTTAATTGTGTTTAAACTAAGTTCGAGACCCTGGTTGCTTAACGAACCTACGTTTTTAGTAGCAGAGGCATGACCAGTATGCGCTGCTATTTCAGCATTTGCTACAAGCAGATCTTTAGTGCGTTTCCTGTAGACATCAACTGTAAGTCCAATCCGGTTATTAAATAACCCCAATTCGTAACCAATATCTATGCTTGTCGTTCTTTCCCACTTCAAATCTCTATTTTCTATCCCTGAGGTGAAAGCGCCAAGCCCAGCTGAATTATTAAAAGAATAACCACCCGTAATGTCCTCGTCGATCTTGGCATACCAGTCAAAATCACCGATCCTATTGTTTCCTGTAACACCATAACTTACCCTTAATTTGGAGCTGGAAACGACTTTAAGAGGTTTCATAAATTCCTCATTATGCATGTTCCAGGCTAGGGCTCCTGATGGAAAATAACCCCAACGTTGTGCAAATTTTGACGAACCATCGGCCCTTATCCCTCCCTTAATGTAATATCTAGATTTATAATTATAATCCACTATTCCAAAAAAAGAGGACAAAGAATTACTACTTGCAGTTGCGATTGGATTGATAACCTGTCCTGCATCAAGCCCGGCCATCCCCTGACTTTCGCCTGGCAAATTAGTAGAGGTATATCCATTGGATTTAGTTTTAGTGGACGTCTGACTATTACCACCTATCACAGTTAATGCGTGAACTTTGTTGAAAACCTTGTTATAAGTAAGTGTATTTTCATTCGACCAGATATCAACAAAGGACTGCAATACAGAGCCATAAATACCATTTACCCTCCTGGGATTTAAAGGACTGGCTTGCGGTGTATTTGAATTATAAAAGCGGTCTTGTCCACGTCTAAGCGCATTTTTTATACCTGTAACTTTTAAAACCAAGTCTTTAGTAACATTGTAAGTCAGGTACGCATTAGCATTAAAGTTTATATAGGTGTTAAAAGAATACTCATTTTCTGCGGTTATTCTTGGGTTTAACCTGATATCACTGCTATTAATGCTTTCATTGTCCCCTGCTTCTTCCAGCAAATCATAGTTAGTGCTGCTACCCGCTACCGGCCTATATGCCCAGGCTCTAAACCAGATTGCACTGGAAACACTGCTGCTCTCAGGATTGCTGCTTGCCTGAACCCCAAAAGCCGAAACATCAACATATTCTGCGGATATGCCAACTTTCAGTTTTTCACTTAATGTTTGGTCTAGTGTTGCCTTGCCCTGATATCTATTATATCCCGTATTGATAAGAACACCCTTTTGATCAAAGCCTGCTCCGGAAATAGAATACTTAGTCTGTTCCGATCCACCTCGTACAGCCAGATTGTTTTTGAATATTGAACCCGTACGTGAAATTTGATCAGGCCAGTTAATGCCATCCATTGTTTTATAGGATTCTAATGTCTTACCGTTTGTAAGGTAATTTGCAGCTGCATCTGCAGGACTGCGTTCAAACTGATACTTAACAAATTCATAAGGGCCCATTAAGTCTATTTGCTTACGAATTGTTTGGGTACCATAAGAACTATTATAGGTAGTCACGGGTTTTCCAACTTTCCCCCTTTTTGTCTGAATTACAACAACCCCGTTTGTGGCCCTTGATCCGTAAACTGCTGTAGATGCTGCGTCCTTGAGTACCGTTATCGATTCAATATCATCTGGATTTAAGCTCGTACTCTCGATTGATTCGGTAGCGAAACCATCAATAACATATAAAGGCTGGTTACTGTTATTGATAGAAGACGCTCCTCTAATTACAATACTCATGTTGTCCCCTGGCTGTCCGTCGCCAGATGAAACCTGAACACCTGCTAAACGTCCGGCAAGTGCTTCAGCAAAAGAAGAAACAGGTGCTTTATTTAAATCTTCCATTTTTACCTGACCAATAGCACCCGTCAGATCCGACTTCTTTACGGTCTGATATCCAATTACAACGACATCATCCAATGATTGGGCATCGCCTACCATAGAAATGTTAATGGTCGTTCTTGTACCTACTGTGATTTCCTGCATTTTTGAACCTACAAAAGAGTAGACCAATACATCAGTACTTTTTGCCTGAATACTATAATTACCCTGTGCATCGGTAGAAGCCGCCTTTTGCGCGCCTTTTATTTTAACACTTACACCAGGAAGTGGTAACCCGCTAGGCGCTTCTGTAACTACACCCTTAATCAATTTTAATTCCTGTGAAAATGCCTGTCCCGGAGCTAGGATGACAAGTAAGATTACCATGAGAAATCCCCATTTCGGGATTCGCTGCGGCATTTTAGGTTTGGTGAAAAAAAAATTTGGCATATTAGGTTTAAGTTTTAATGGCTGTATAACATCATCGTGTGCGTACCCGTAAATAGACCGTAAAATGATTGCTAAGTTGCTTTTCATCAATAAAAATTTTCTCATAATCAATAAAAGTTATCAATACAGACCACTCCCCGTTTCATGGGACATGATAAGTATCTTATTTATAGCTCGTTCAATTGAGAGACATTTAAAATTCTTATGGAACGGGTATCGCTTTACTAATTTAACTTCTACTTATCCTTTTTTACACCATTTACTTCAAAATTCGTGTCCGCTAAAGAAGAATTGAAAAAAAGGGAACCTTTCATACTTTCATGAATTTGACTGCGTTTGACTTGCCAGTCGAAGAGAGCGCGAACCTTATTGCACCGGCCCGATTCATCGTTATAATACAATAGCTCAAGACTCTCCTTAAAACTATTGGATGTTTCTTTCGCAGATGTCGAAAGGCCTATAGCCATCACGCTTCCTTTAAATAGGATCAACATGAATATTGCAATAAGAAGTATTGTTGTAAAATCCATAATCTTCATCACAACATATTTAAGTCCCTGGGCAATTATGCGAATTAGGGCTGTTTTAACAAACTCCGGTTACGTACCCTAATATACAGCTATGTTTTAAAAAAACAAATCCTAAATTATATTATTTTACAATTAATAGTTTGTTAATGAAAGTCTTATAGCTGAATTTTCAGCTCAGCATCCCTGCATAAGCTTTCAAGCTATTCTTTAAATACCCATTTGTCTTTTGGCATTTCCGGACCTCAGCATTTCTTTAGTCACAGCATCGGCCTCCGTATCACGCAGCGATTCTATTCTCAATTGCCCCGTAAGGTAATCCAGGATTGGCGCATGTGTACCGAAAGCAAATTTATCCCTACCGTAATTATTTATGAAATCTGCCATATTGGTTATTGCCCGACCGGAGGTGTCTATGAGTAGGTCTGTCTTATTAACCAGACTCATTTCCTCCGCATTCAGTGTCGCATTGTTGGCAAAATTAAGGATCATATACCTTGCATCCGGCACTGCTTTTATAATTGGCAATATATTTTTCAAATTCCATTCTGGTTTAGACGTGCCCACTACATAGTCAATGTCCATCCAGGACCGTTGCCTGCTATCCACCATACGAAAGTTGAAAGCCACGGGCAAGCCATAATCACGAACGCGCTTTACCAATTCAATACATTCTGGATCTACAATACCAAAATCATGGTATTTTGGATAGATTCGAACCCCTTTAAAACTCATTTTTTTCACGCAAATGTCCAGATCGTCTCTCCAGCCAGCATAAATAGGGTTAATTACTGCAAAGGGAATAAAACGATCCCCGAACCGTTTGTTTGACCGGATCTCGTCAATCAGTTCTTCATTTGCTGACTGGGTATTTTTATAGAAAATACCATTTAGGTTACTGATGACTGAAATATCTACACCAAATTTATTCATCCGCTCCAGCAACCCAGCGCAGGTATTATACTTAAGCTGCTGAAATGGCCAGTGGCCAACGTATGCATTAATATCAATCAACATGATGACCTCCTTTTCTTAAAATATTGTTAAAGTTTTCAAAGAATATTTTTTTCCGTTGCGCCTCATTTAGGTTAGAAGCCAGGATCTTACCAACGCTTTGGTAATAGCAATTATCAGAACCAAAAAGCAGACGATCTTCGCCCAGCTGCTGAAGTGCAAAATCAATCATATGCTCTTCGTTATTACTTCCAGAAGTATCTACATATACATTCGGACTGTTTTTTAATGCCTTACACATATATTCCCAATCGCCGCCGCCCCCAATATGTGCATGTTGGAACATCCCTTCAGGGTATCGCTTGGCGATAGCTACAAAATCTTCAGGTATAGAGACATTTTTAGGTTTATTGCCATTGTATTTCATACGATATCCCCCTACACCAATTTGCGTTTCAGCATGGGTATGGATGATCATTTTCAGATCAATCATCTTTTCAACGATGGGATAGAAGACAGGATCATTAATTTTTGTTTGATAATAGGTTTTGGCGCCAACCATTCCTTGGTCAACGCAGCGTTTGATCTCCTCCAATGATTCTTTCAGATGAACAGGATTAAAAGTAAAACTTCCTGTAAATTTATCAGGATGCTGTTTCATTACTCCTAGGATGATGTTATTGTGATCTATAAATGCTTCCGGACTGCCATCTGGAATACCTTTAATCAACTTAGTTACTGGTTTGGAAAGGATCAGTTTTTTGATATTAAACCGTTCTGCATAATCAATCAGGATCGCAGCAAACTTCTTTTGTGCTTCGGGGTTACTGTTTCCAAGATCAACATGCACATGTGCATCTATTTTCGGATACTTCATCATTTCTTTCACAATGTCGTATTTACCGGGTGATATGTCCGCTGGAAATTGTTCTGATACCTCCTTTAACCCAAATCCGAATAGGCTTTCTGACATCATTAATCCCGCTGCCGAAAACCCGGTACTGGTAAAAAACTTTCTTCGGTTCATTTAATATGTGTTTACGTTAAAAATTCCTACCTGACTTTTTGAGGATGTTGTTATAATTCTCATAGAACACCTTAATCCTTTGTTTTTCAGTCAAATCTGATGCAAGTATCTTACCCATACTTTGATAATAGCAATTATCTGAACCGTAGAACAATCTATCCTCGCCCAGAATGCGCGTAGCAACATCAATCATGTTTTCGGGATTGTTACTACCCGAAGTGTCCACATAAATATTGGGATGATTTTTAAAAGCCTTACAAGCGTACTCCCAATCGCCACCACCACCAATATGCGCGTACTGGAACATGGCTTCAGGGTATCGCTGTGCGATATCAACAAAGTCCTCGGGAATGGATGTATTGGGCTTACTTTTGGTATCATATTTCATGCGGTAGCCTCCAAAGCCAAGCTGACAGTGCGCATGCATATGGATGATCATTTTTAAATCGATAAACTGTTCTATAATCGGATAAAACAGGGGATTGTTAATTTTAACCTGGTGGTATACTTTTAAACCGATCATCCCCTCTCCAATACAGCGTTTTATTTCTTCCATCGACTCCCTTTGGTAGTTTACATTTAGGGTTAGCTGGCCGGTAAATCTATCGGGATATTGCTTCATTACCTTTAACACCAGATCATTGTATTTTGTAAAGTCATCAGGCTTCCCTTCTCCGCTCGTAATTGGTCTGGAAATAATCATTTTATTAATTCCAAACTTCTCGGCGAATTCTATATTTCCTTCCGGACCCCCGTCAAACAGGTGAACATGATTATGGGCATCGATCTTTTTATACTTTAAAACGTCTTTCATGACCTCGTAAGGTTTGACCACTTCAGCATCATTTACATCTTGTTTTTCTTTAGCTGAAGACAGGCCAGAAATCTCTTCGGACATCATCATCCCTACAGTAGAAAGTGCCGTAGCTTTGATAAATTTTCTTCGATTAATCATCTGTTAATTAAATATTTAATTACCGTTCATTTTTCTTTTACAACGCCGATCATGTCTATACAAATATTGCGGCCCTTTAATCCTACACCTTTCACCTTTGCCTTTGATGCAGCTGGTGGACGATCCGTTTTATAGTACTTTGGCCGAATTTCATTCAATGCATTACTGGCACTGTCGGTCACGACATAATAAGTTGCCTTAGCCAGGTGATTGAAGTCGCTTCCTACTTCTGTTAAAATCTTCTCCATCGAACTGAAAACATCCTTTACTTCATTTTTTGCATTGCTGTGTGTTTGGCCATAGCCTGAAGAAAAGTATACCCTGCTGCCATAATTAATCCGTGTAACTTTACTGTAAACCGGAGATGCGGTCATCCCCGTAGGAGTTATAAAATCGAGCTGTTTTATAGGCTTGGTTAAACCGCCAGTATGGGCAGCAATGAGTTCAATCTCAATCAAAGGGCTTTTACTGACCCATTCTACATATACAACTGGAGGTACAGCAAGACCGCCAAAGAAAGCTGACATTTCCTTTTTTACAAGGTGTACATCTGCTGCCGGACAGATGAAAGATTTTAGCTGAACTATATCCGTTTTTTCCAGACCAAGATACTTCAAGGTTGAGTCCAGTTGTTTTAGTGTTGCACGTGTTGCTTCAGTGATATCCCCCTTTGCGGCCTGTCCGGACACGTACACACATCCCCCCATTGGTAAAACCGAAACCTGTACCTCATTCGGTGCTCCAAATAAATTTGGCACCTTCAAATATTTCACTTCTTTTTGCACAATCAGGGTCGAAACAGCTATTGCATCGACGGCAACCTGCGCTGCGGAAAGTATAAGATCGCCGGTTACAAAGCTAACTACCGGTCGTTTTTGTGGCTTAAAACGGCGGTTGATATATTCTTGTACCTTAGGCATAAGGTCGGATTCTACAATACAAATATTAAGCTTAACCACATGGTCAAGATCGGATCCGGCGACACTTAAAGCAGTCGCTAAGTTATCAAAAACCTGTTTCAACTGTGCACTCAGATCATTCCTGTCTACAATTTTCCCATGCTTATCCATCGGCAGAAATTGAGTCGTATGAGCCAAAGGAACAT
This sequence comes from Pedobacter hiemivivus, assembly GCA_040393085.1. Classification (GTDB taxonomy): domain Bacteria; phylum Bacteroidota; class Bacteroidia; order Sphingobacteriales; family Sphingobacteriaceae; genus Pedobacter; species Pedobacter hiemivivus_A. Next base: position 63,608 of record JBEBUV010000017.1, read on the forward strand.
CATTGACCACAACAGCTAACGTACCCCCGGTTTCACTGGAATTTCCTATATATTTAATGTTCAATTTCTGCTTATAATCAGTTGATGATAAGCGGCGGCTACTTTGCCCTGATACGTGAATATAACTGCTTACAAATAGTATGAAAAGTATAAGCTTCATCAAGATATTCATATCATTAGCTATTAATTGGCGTCCAGTACGTTCAATTGCCGCCAGAGCGAACAGGTCCTGTTCGTTTCAACGGTAACGTACCCATAATATAATCAGTATATTTAATATTTTAAAATTTATTTTTCAGTCCCATGTGTCTGATTATTTTTTTTGCGGCTACAAGCTTTTTCGCCCGCACGCTATTCATAGCATTTATGCAACCGGAAATAATTAATATATTCCTGAAAATTCTCAGTTTTTTATTTTGAAATAATAGCAGTCATTTATATATTGTATACTCAACCAAGCCAGCAATGACCTCAATTACAGAACAATCCTCTCCTTATCGGCATCTCGAGAAAATGTCCATTCCCGAAATTACAAAACTGATAAGTGACGAGGATAGGAAAGTTGCGCTAGCAATAGAAGAATCCCTCCCTCAACTTAACGCATTAATTGAGGCCGTAGTTATCCGTTTAAAAAATAAGGGAAGACTATTTTACATAGGCGCAGGAAGCGGCGGGCGTCTTTCTGTATTAGATGCAATTGAACTGCCTACAACATATGGCGTTTCACCAGACCTCGTAAACGCCATTCTTGCCGGAGGTACTGAACACCTGGTTAAGGCCCTTGAGGAAAAAGAAGATGACACAGATGCAGGATGGCAAATGCTACTGGCAAAACATATTTCTGATAAAGATATTGTAATCGGAATTTCAGCCAGTGGCACTACACCATTTGTGCTGTCAGCACTAACAGAATGTCTAAGAAATAACATTACTACAGGCTGTATAGTAAGTAATCCTGATTCAGCAATTGCAAAGCAGGCAAATTTCCCAGTAGAAGTAATTACTGGGCCAGAATTTATCAGCGGGAGTACAAGGATGAAATGCGGAACTGCTCAAAAAATGATCTTTGACATGATCAGTACAACTACCATGATCCAACTAGGAAGAATAGAAGATAATCAAATGGTTAATGTTAAACTGATCAATGTAAAGATTACGGATCGGGCTGTAAAAATATTAATGGCTAAAGCCAATATTTCGGATTACGAAAGTGCAAAAGCTCTTTTACTGGAAAAAGGCAGTGTGAAACTTGCCTTGGCTCATCTTCAGATTAAAACCCTTTAGTTTAATCTTAACAAAGGATCACCTCCATTAATCGCCTCCACCTTTCAGTCAGCTAATTTCCACTATCAACTGCATTATTGCTTAATCAGGTCGTACAACTCATCCAGTTTTGGTGAAAGTACAATTTCAATCCTGCGGTTTTTACTTCTTGCTTCGGCTGAGTTATTTGGACCTAAAGGCTGGAACTCTCCTTTACCTGTTGCCGTCATACGAACTGGTTCAACCTTACTCACTTCCGTTAAATACCTTACTACAGAGGTGGATCGCAATACACTTAAATCCCAGTTGTCTTTAATCTGACCAAGGTTAGTGATCTTTTGCGAATCGGTATGCCCCTCTACTGCTATATTTATTTCTGGTTGCTGTTTCAATACATCTGCAAGTTGACTAAGCGCTTGCTTACCTTTCTCATCAATAATGATACTACCTGATGGGAATAGTAATTTATCCATTAGCGATACATATACCTTACCATTACGAATCTCTACTGTTAAACCGTTTTTAGCAAAGCCAAGTAATGCTTGTTGTAATTTCTCTTTTAGCTGGTTTGTAGCCTCATCACGCTTACGCAATATCTCCTCTACCTCTTTCAATCTTTGTTCACGTTTCTTAAGATCCGAAGCTAGCTTATTAATCTCATTAGAGCTATTGCTACGTAGCGTGCTATAGTTATTATCCATTTCTGAGTAACGTCCTTTTAAATCTGTTAAAGCGCTGCTTAATCCGGTGGTATCTTTTCTCAATTTAGCAATCAGACCTTCCAGATCTTCATTCATTAATTGCGACTCATTCCAACCCTTACTTAAGGAATCTTGCTTGGCTAACAACGATTTATACTTTTTTGGCGATAAAACTACACATGAGCTAAATGCACTGGCCAACAAGGCAACAAATAAAAATAAACTGATTTTCTTCATTATTGTAATTGGTTATTAAAGAATTATATATCTGCAAAGCGGGTTAAGCTATTAAAGCAGAATGTGGTTCATTTGTGTTTCAAATTTATCTCTGACAAACAGCAATTAAATCACTGATATAAATTATCACTGATTTGAATTCATTACTGAATTGGCGATTAGTTACGGTCTAATGTAAAAACTCCTTTAAAGAGCATTTATTGCTCTACAGCTTTTCTCAAAAATACGATAAAAGGATACACGCTTTTGAAAGCAGTTTTCAACTTATTAACGATTCCCGGTTTAAAAAACTCTTCGTCTTTAATTGGAAAGGTAGCGATAAAGCTCTTTAATTTCAAAATCTCTATCTGAGGATGGTCTATTTCATAGCCTTTAGGCGCCTTTTTCAGTTTATCTTCCTGACTCAGCTGAAAAGTATTTTTAAAATCTTTCGCTTCAATAATCTCCAGAAACTCTGAAGTATTGTAATCTATCTCTTCTCTGATCTTTTTAAGGTCTGTTGCTTGTGGCATCCATAATCCGGCAGCGAAAAAACAAGCGCCTGGTTGAATGTGTAAATAATATCCAGGTTCATTCACCCCTTTACCTTTAACGGAAAAAAAGATACCGTAATTATTCTTATAAGGGTCTTTGTTTTTGCTGAATCGGACATCTCTATAAATACGTAACAAACACTTTTTCGCTTGTGTTTCTGTAGAGAATGCTGGATCTACAGCAGCAAGAAGGGGTATAAGCTGATCAACAAAGGCCAAAACATCATCTTTAGCTATTTCATACCTTTCTTTGTTCTCAGCAAACCATTCACGGTTGTTATTGGCGACTACGTCTGTTATAAAGTCAAGTGTTTCTGGCTTGATCATGGCTTATCATATTGGGCATTATACTTTATTTTCGGAGATAGCCAATGTAATAAAATCACCCTGGAATACCGATAATTGAATGGAGATAATATTAAAGTCCCTGCAAAAATTACGCCGACATATAGCCAAAAGGCATCGAACTCCAGATAACCACCTGATAAAATATAGGTAGCAATGGATAGGGCAATTAATTCAGCACAATTCATAGCATAGCTAATATACATGGCCGCATAAAAATAGCCAGGTTCAATCTCAAAACGCTGATTGCAATGCGGGCAATAAATATTGGTATGTTGGATATTAAAGCCGTATAAACTTCCCGTAAATATATCGCCTCGTCGACAATGTGGGCACTTGCTATTGACTATAGCATAAAGTTTGGATGTTTTTTTTACCATTAATAACGAAACCCCAACATCTGTAAATGATGGAGAATGTAGATTTTAAAGATGTGAAATGTTCTGATTTGTATTTTTACGATATCTTAAATACCATAAAACACCTACTCCTGTAAACAAAACATAAGGGATTGCTAACAGATACAAGATGCCAGTATTTAAACCATTACCTTGTGTATTGCCATTTTTTGTTGCTTGTTCGGCATTAACAGAGCACATAGCACATTGCGCACTAGCTGTATTACTTACTGCAAAGGCAGAAATCATAATAAATATAAAGACAAATGCAATCCTTTTCATTCGAAATTGTTGTTCTTAAATTCCTAACAGCAACCATAGTAGCGCTATTATTGCAAATATACAGAATAACAAACTAAGCCTATAAAAATTATGTCATAAAAAAGCCCCATCGGTTAAGATGAGGCTAGTAGAGAACATAGGTAGTATTGTATATTAATTAATCACTCCAGTAAAGAAAAACGTAGGCGTCTCTTTGCTTGTCATTTTTCCAAGAACTCTATTATTAGCACTGTCGACATAATAATCCAATGTAAAAGTTTGAGCAGCCATACGGTTCAACAAAAACGTATTCATTTCGGCAGCTATTGCAGCCCCACCTCCACCACTTACTACTGGCGGGCCGATAAATTTATACTCCCCATTATCCGTTTTCGTATAATTGAATGTATAATTTGCAGGAAATCCATTTGTACCCTGAACTATTACCATATATACAACACAGGTTTTGTTAACAGCATTAAAAGATATCCCGAAATCTCTTGGAGTGGTTAGTGTAGTAAATCTAGTTAAAATCGTTGTACGCATAGTATTATAAGCAGAAACAAAGGACGTACTTGAACCAGGCAAAGCAACTGTACCGGGTACATCCATTTTCTTAACCATAAATCCCATCGAAATATGCAATGGAATAATTGGAGTTGCGGATATCAAAATCTCTACTTTATCACCGGTTGAAGCAACTAAAAATAATTTATCAGCATCTGCATCCCACAATACGTCGGTAAATACAAGACCGATTTCCTTAATAGGATTAACTAATCTGAGTCCATCTTTAGAAAATGAGAATATATCACTTTTGCTTATCACGTCTGTACCATCAACTGAGGTGAATGATAAAGATCTTGAACGAACTGCCGGGTTGATAGAAACTTGTATTTTCCTATTATTATCCTTTGGATCAAGAACATAAGTAAAAGGATTATCACGGTACTGTAGCTCCTTGTGTTGCTGCCATCGTTAATTTAATGTGCCCGACGTTCCTCTGGTAATCTGAGCTGTCAGGTCGTACCAAAAAGCAAATTGAGTTGTAGAAAATTTCAAAATCATCTTTACTTTGTCTACTGAAAGATCAGTAAACACCAATTCCACCGTTGGTCTTAAAGGTTGGCCTGATTGTGTAACTGCAGTATTATAGGCTGTTACAAATGTAGCACTCTGACCGGCGGCTCCTTTATCTATTGTAAATCCCTTATAAGCGCCATCTGCAAACCAAGTAGGAACAGGTATTATGGTTACAGGTGCATAGGTTTCTATAACTGTTCGAACCTTTTCTTGTAGTACTCTGAAATCAAGTCCAAAAGAGCTTTTATAATAATCAACTAAGGCTTGCTCCTTTTTCCTTAATTTAGCTACTGCTGTAGGATCAGTTGCCTGATATAAATACGCCTCGAAATGATTCTGCCCTTCAACCAATAATGTTGAAGCCATTTCAGCAAAATCCTCATTCTTATTGTTTCTTGCATAGCGGGTCACAAAACCTAAGTTCCTGGCCACAGATGTAGGATTAGCTGACCCAACACAGGCAGAGCCCACATAATTTCCTGAAATATCTTCATAAGATGGCGGAACAGGAATATTCTGATTTAATATATGTACAAATTCATGGTGCATGGTATGAAAACTGCTGGCCGTTCTGCAGACCCCATAACACTTGAAAAACTAGTTTATCCTAACTATTTACTACATACAAATTAATCTGTCTTCCTGCATCAGCAGTACCTAAGGTAACCTGATTATCCGAATATTCTCCACTTCCAAATAATGCAATTTCTTTAGGTAGCAATGGTAAAAGAAAGCCTTTACTGGTCATTTCTAAATATGGCTTTATAAAAAAGGAAGATTAGTGTAGGTAATATGGAGAAATCATCAGATATACAACAACACCTGTAACAGCAACATATAACCACAAGGGGAAAGTGATCTTTGCAATCTTCTTATGCCTGTCAAAGCGCTCGGCCAAAGCACGAACATAAGTAACCAATACCATTGGAATAATAGCGATAGATAAGAGGATATGCGTTAATAGAATGAAAAAGTAAATATACCTGATGGTACCCTCTCCTCCAAACTTAGTTGATGGCGTAGTCATGTGATAAGCAATGTACATCAGTAGAAACAGTATTGAACAACCAATGGCACATTTCATTAAGGTCTCGTGTAATTTTCGCTTTCCGTTCTTTACTGCTATTACTGCTATTATTAGTAATATTGCTGTACAACCATTTATAGTTGCATAAATAGGAGGTAAAAAAGGAAGCGGAGTAGCATTTGGAATCTTAACAAAAAATAATACTGCTACTGCCAAGGGAATAATTATAGAGAGCAATATGATCCATTTATTGTATTTTTGCTCAAGTGAGCTCTTGCTATTCGTCATATCATTTACAGACTATCGCCCGTCGTTATTGTTTCTTAATTCTTCTATGATCAGAACTTTGATCTCATCGTCTAGTTTAGACATTTCTTCGTGGCTGGTCGCCTCGTAATAACCTCTTATATGATGTTTATAATCAAGTAAAACAAACATATTGCTATAAACGAACTTCTGTTCACCATTCACTGTTTCTTTATGCGCATCTACAAACAATCCTTTGTTAACAAGGTTGTAAATAGTAGTACTATCACCGGTTAGGAGATCCCATTTGCCAGCATTAGCACCAATATGTTCAGCGTATCTCTTTAATACTTCTGGAGTATCATTTGTTGGATCAATACTAAGACTAGTAAAGCGCACCACGGGATTCTTTACATAATGACTTTCAAGATCTCTCATTGCTGCATTAGTAATCTGAACAGCCTCCGTATTACCTTTGGTATAAAAAAGATTAATAATATGGATTTTACCACTGTAATGATCCAAACTAACCGTATCGCCTACCTGATTAATCAACTTGAAGTTTTCTGGCTTGTGGTAAATCGTATCTGGTATTTGTTTACCCATAACAGAATGGGAGGTAGAAGCAACTATTTTAGGGCCAAAAAACTGTAATGGCCTATATCTGTTTTTGCCTTCTTCCTTAAGCATATTATATAAAAATCCTGGTAACGCTAAAATGGATACCAGGATTAATACTTTTTTTATTGAAGTCCACTTCATTTAGACCAGAGGCATATGTAAGTGTAAGAAATCACCTTCAATTAACATCAGCACAATAAAGTACACAATCAAGAGGAATACGAGTGAAACAGTGAGGATAAGTCCCACTTTCTCATATTTCAAGTGCATAAAATAAGCAATGATGTAATAAGCCTTAAATAGGGTTAATATGATATATATATAGTTTCCAATATGCTGGGACATTTTTCCAGCTGGAATTGCCCAAAGGGCTATAATAAACTCAACTACGGTAAGTCCTAACAGGATAAAAAATACTTCCCAAATTCTTTTCTTACTTAATCCTGCATGATCATCATGTGCATGTTCGCCATGAGCATTTTCTGTATGTAATTCCGACATAATATTATCTTTATATAATTAAACCAAGTAGAAGAATGTAAATACGAATACCCACACTAAATCAACAAAGTGCCAGTACAATCCTACTTTTTCTACCATTAAATAGTGACCACGTTTCTCAAATGTTCCGTTAATCGTCATGATTAATATAATCATGTTAACAACCACTCCGGTAAATACGTGGAAACCATGGAAACCAGTAATCGTAAAGAACAAGTTAGAGAATTGCAAAGCAGATACTGTTGATACCTCTCCGGTAAACAATGTCTGTAATGTTTCCATTGGAGGTATTTTACCCCATCCAAATCCAGCATGGAATAAGTGTGTCCACTCTAAAGCCTGACAACCAAGGAAAGTTAAACCACCAATAACAGTAGCTACCATCCACCAGGTTACTTCTTTCTTAGCACGTCTGTGCCCAGCTTCAACCGCTAATACCATGGTTACCGAACTCATGATCAGGATAAAAGTCATAATCCCAACAAATACAAGTGGCGCACCACTTTCTTTTATACCTGGAATAGACTGGAAAACCAGATCCGGATCTGGCCAGGTAAATTTACTAAAGCGCTGTGCACCGTAATAAATCAATAATGAAGAGAAGGTGAATGCATCAGAAACCAGAAAAAACCACATCATTATTTTGCCGTACTCTACCGACCACGGTGAGCGGCCCCCGCTCCAAGGAGTGGTTTTTACCTGATCTAATTGTGATAATGAACTCATTTTGTAAATAGTAATAGTTTGTTAAAAATTCTAACTGTTCAAAAGTAAAAAAACATACAGATATATCCACAATATATCTATAAAATGCCAAAATATAGAGGCAATATCCATCCGGAACTTGCTTCTCTCTAACGAAAGGCCTGTATAAGCACCAAATAAGCTGCTTAATATAAAGCCCAGCCCAAGGAAAATATGCAAAAGGTGCATTCCCGACACTACATAAATCATCGAAATAGCAGCATTATTATTCACAAATGCAGCTCCTGTCTTAAATAATGTACCCCATGCATCTACTTGTAGATAACAAAATGCAACGCCCAATACCAACGTACCCCAAAGTAACATTTTCTGTTTACCAAAATCTGCATTCTTTAAGGCTTTAGATGCCAGGAAAAGACAGAGACTACTCAGTAACAAAATTGCTGTACTGTACATAAATACATCAGGCAATACAATACCATGCCCTTTGCCTTTTGAGGCTGCAAAAACGATATAATAACTCGTAAAACCACCAAACATAATGGTTGATGAAACTACAAACAACCAAACCACGAACTTTCTGGGCTTAGCATTAAAAGCCACATCCATCTTTAAACCCTCTTCATTTAATGTTTGTACCATTTAAAAAAATTATTTAGTTATAAAATCAAATAATAAAACCAACTGGACTAATGGCAGGTAAAAAAATGAACAGAACATCACCTTTCTAGCATTCTCCAAATCCATTTTCACCCATAACTTAAATCCATACCAGGCAAAAACCAACCCTGCCAACAATGAAACACCAGCAATATAATAACCTCCAAAACCATAGAAAGTAGGTAATAAGCTTACAGGAATCAATATCAATGTACTTAAAAATGTAATGAAAGCACTTACTTTATCTCGTTTGGTAGTAGGCAAAAGTCTAAATCCTGCCTTTTTATAATCATCGTCCAATACCCATGCAATTGCCCAGAAATGTGGGAATTGCCAAACAAATTGAATTAAAAATAAGATTACAGCTATCTGGTCAATTTTTCCATGTGCAGCTACATATCCAATTAGTGGAGGTAAAGCACCTGGTATAGCACCAACAAATACAGCTATCGGCGATTTACGCTTCATTGGTGTATAAGCAAAGGCATAAAGGAAAATAGAAAATACTGACAATAATCCTGTTTCAATATTTAATCGACCTAATAAATAAGTCCCTAACAACCCCATAATCAATCCAGAAACCAATCCCTGACCTGTAGTCATGTGCCCCGCAGGCATAGGACGATCTTTAGTCCTGGTCATCAATTTATCTAAATCGACCTCTATAACCTCGTTAAAACAATTTGCTGCAGAGGTTACCAAAAATCCCCCAACAATTAGAATAACCCAGTTTGTCCAATTGATTCCTGGAATTACTCCATCTATTGGTACTTGTGAGCCTATCAAAAAAGTCACCGACGCAGAGAACACTACCAGAGCTGTTAACCTGAATTTTATGAGCTTAGAGAAATCTGAGAAAAACCTTTTCAATTTTTTTATAATTAATTCTGTTGGTTGTAAGTACTAGATCTGTAAACCAACAAATACAGATAATATTGTAAACTAAACAAGACAGTAGAAAATAACATATGCATACCCTGAGCATAAGGAGGAAGCGAGAAGTTAGATAAAATCAAACCTGTACCAATCTGAATAATCAAAATAATCCAGATCCAATACCCAATTCTCAAAGCCTCTGTTTTTCCACTGAATTTATCCCTGACAACTTTATAAACTATCACATTTATAACCAATACCAATATCGCCAGATCACGGTGATAAAGAAACATATCTCCAACTTTCGACACCCAGGTATTTCGACCGCTATACATCATCTGTTTAGAGATTGCATCTATAGCTTCTCTTACCTCGGTACCTATTACTATTTGTATTACACTTAATACAATCGATCCAAAGATCAACCATTTAAGCCAAGTTAACTGCCCCATTACAACCGTAGGTTGTTCATCAAGTTTCCTGGCATAATTATAAGTGTAAATTAATACTCCCAATATGGCCAAAGCGATCAGCATATGTACCGTAACAATCCAAGGCATTAAGTTTGTTGATACAACAATAGATCCCAACCATCCTTGAAAACCTACGATTAAGACATTCAAAACACTGAGGAAAGTAATCCTCTTTGCTTTCTTTTTGTACTTAAAAGACGATACAGCTAAACCAATCAAAAAGAAACCCGTTATTGCTCCCATTAATCTGTTTACATACTCGGTCCAGGTCTTTGCAACATTAAAGGTTTCAGGTTCAAGTATAGACTCATCATGTCTGATACTGTCGGCCAAATGCCCCTTGCCCATTTTTTCAAGTGTATTAGCAAATCGCTCATTTTTGGCAACACGCTCCTCTACATATTTTTCTTTATAATCAGCAGGAAGCTGAGAAACATGCGTAGGTGGTATATATTGCCCAAAACACTTGGGCCAGTCTGGACAGCCCATACCCGATCCCGTACTACGTACAACCCCACCTGCAAGTATAACAAGTAAGGTTACAACTATTGTAATAAGGTTTAGCCTGATAAATCTCTTTTCAGATTTAAGAACCATGGTATGTGATAGGTTTAAAAAAAATGAGGTACCTATAGTAAGTATTGACTTACTGCAGATACCTCATTTTATTAGATTCTATATGTTAGTCTAATTTTGACGCATCTGCAGAAGGGTTTTTAGCTTCCCATTCCTTTTGTATACGTTCAGATTCAGTATTACCCTCAAAATCATGAGGCATATTCGAGCTCATTGTTTGCGAGAAAGGAACAGTCTGAGGAATGAAATCCTCTGTAGCTCCTGGCTTGCTATAATCATATGGCCAACGGTATACTGTTGGAATTTCTCCAGGCCAGTTACCATGTAAACGCTCTACTGGAGTAGTCCACTCTAAAGTATTTGCTCCCCAAGGATTTTGAGTTGCTACTTTACCTTTAAATATAGAATAGAAGAAGTTCCATAAGAATGCAACCTGAGCTAATCCAGCTATAATAGCAGCCCATGTAACCAAAATGTTCACGGTAACCCATTTGTGCATAAACTCAAATTCTGTAAATGCATAGTAACGACGAGGTACGCCATCTAATCCCAGGAAGTGCAATGGGAAGAATACCAGATAAGCACAAACAAACGTGATCCAGAAATGTAGATAACCTAACTTCTGGCTCATCATTCTACCAAACATCTTAGGGAAATAGTGATAAACACCCGCAAGCATACCAAATATAGCCGCCGATCCCATCACAAGGTGGAAGTGGGCAATTACAAAGTAAGTATCATGTAAAGTGATATCCAATGAAGCGTTACCTAACCAGATACCGGTTAAACCACCAGAGATAAAGAATGAAACCATACCGATTGCACATAACATTGCTGGTGTAAATCGGATGTTACCTCTCCATAGAGTAGCTAACCAGTTAAAGGTTTTAACAGCTGATGGTACGGCGATAATCAACGTAGTGATCATAAACACACCACCTAATAGTGGGTTCATACCCGTTACAAACATGTGGTGACCCCAAACGATAAACGATAGAACCGTAATACCGATTAGTGAATAAATCATCGCATGATAACCGAAAATAGGTTTTCTTGCATTCACAGACATAATCTCTGAAGACAATCCCATTGCTGGCATAATTACAATATATACCTCAGGGTGACCTAAGAACCAGAATAAGTGTTGCCATAAGATCGGAGATCCACCCTCGTTAGGAAGAATCTGTGTACCCATAACAATATCAGAAAGATAGAAACTGGTACCGAAACTTCTGTCGAAAATTAATAAAACAACACCCGCAACTAAAACAGGGAAAGATAAAACACCAAGAACAGCGGTCAAAAAGAAAGACCAAATTGTCAAAGGCATTTTCCAAAGGTCCATACCTTTAGTTCTCATGTTTAAAACAGTACTGATATAGTTGATACCACCCATTAGCTGAGAAGCTACAAATAGCACCATACTGATTAACCATAATGTCATCCCCAGACCCGATCCACTAATTGCAGTTGGAAGTGCTGATAAAGGAGGATAAACCGTCCACCCAGCACTAGCAGGTCCTGTTTGAATAAAGAATGAGCTCATCATAATCAAACATGCGATCAGGAATAACCAGTAAGAAAGCATATTTAAAAATGGTGAAGCCATATCCCTTGCCCCCACTTGTAGCGGGATCAATAAGTTACTAAATGTACCACTTAATCCTGCTGTCAATACAAAGAATACCATAACGGTACCGTGTATGGTGACTAGGGCGAGGTAAAAATCGGGTTTTATTCGTCCGCCTTCAGCCCATTTTCCTAAGAAAGTCTCTAAAATAGGGAAATCCTTATCTGGCCATGCAAGTTGCAAACGAAAAAGTATCGACAAAATCATTGCGAAAACTGCCATAATAATACCTGTTATCAGGAATTGCTTGGCAATCATCTTATGATCTTGACTAAAGACATACTTCGTTAAGAAGGTCTCTTTATGATGCCCATGATCATCATGGTTATCGTGTTTATGTGTATCGTGTAATGATATAGTTGACATAATGTGCTATTCCAGTATTATTAATTATTTAAAGCTAATTGTTTTGTTTTAACCGCTGAAGTGTCTTTTGCTGCAGTATCTGCAGGTACAGTAGCGGCTGCAGAACTAACAGGTATGTTAAATTCCTTTCTCAAATCATCAGTTAAATAAGTTGGTTGTTCTTTTATCCAAGCTTCATACTCCTCCATAGAAACAACTTTAACTGTCCTACCCATTTTATAGTGTCCATCACCGCAGATCTTATTACATAAAAATAAGTATTCAAAAGTAGGATCGTTGGTTTTAGCTTTCATCTCCTCAGTCGTAATTGTAGGAGTAAATTCAAAGTAAGAAGTCATACCTGGTACAGTATTCAATTGTACTCTAAAATGTGGCATATAAAAACTATGAATAACATCTTTACTACCTAATATTAAACGTACTGGTTTGTTTACCGGGATTACCATTTCATCAGCTGCCTGATCATCAAAAGCATTTTTATCTTTAAAATCGATACCAATACCATTTATTGCTGTAATCAATTTGAAGTTCTTGTTACCTACAACACCATCTTGTCCTGCATAACGAATTGACCATGCGAACTGTGATGAGATTACCTCAATATTGATAGGCTTATTATTCGGATCTTCAATTTTAAAGAATATTGATCTCCATGTAAGGAATCCCATCAATACTAAAACTGTTAAACCTAAAGCTGGAACGATAGTCCAGATACGCTCAATAGTATTGTTATGTGGGTAATAGTAAGCTTTTCTTTTCTTGTTGTATTTGTATAAATAAGTAAAAACAAATAAAACTATATGTGTTGCAACAAAAACAATAGTAGTCATGATCAAAGTCACATTGAACATCTGATCGATTTTCTTACCATGTTCAGATGCTGCCTCAGGTAAGATCATTTTACCATGAACTGAGTATTCCCAATATAGTCCGTATAAACCAACAACAAGGAACAATGCAAAAAGCACAGCGTTAACCGTATTCCAGTTAATACCTTTAGGTTTATCCTGAGCCTCACGGGTCAATTCATACACCTTTAATGCTTTTCCAATTATTGCTATGAACAAGCATAGCAGTAAAAATGCAAGTGCATAAAATATCGCCGTTTTATAAACCGGCCCCATATCTACGGGCTTTGTAGCGGCGTCAGCGGCTGCAGCTTGTGCAAATGCGCTGGTACTTGCAAATGCAGATAATACTACTGCTAGTGCCGCTATTGATTTGTTACTTATAAATTTTCTTAAACTCATTTCC
>JBEBUV010000018.1:0-73866 GCA_040393085.1 Pedobacter hiemivivus
ATCTTCGTTTTTGCTTGTAATACCTTTGCTCATAACTATCTGGAACGTTTTTTGTGTTAAATGACTTGTAAAGTAGGCTACAAATCTATAAATTTATACCTACAAAAACACAATACACACAAAGAAGGGATATAGTTATGAAATCAAATTATTTAATCACGAGTATGCTGGCGCTTACGACCATGGTTGTTGCGTCATGCTCTGCGCCCAGGTTTGCGCAGCACAACTCGTATGATGATGTTTATAACTCTGTAGCGCAGGCCAAAGAGTATAGACAACAAGTTCCTGTGAGAGATTCGGAGGTTAGGGATTCGGATTACGATACTCAGGATGACTACTACGGCACAAGCGATCCTTATTATGATATGGATTATTCTTCACGTATCAATAGATTCTCTTATGGAAGTCAATCCTGGAGAGGCTATTACGATCCATACTATGATGGTGGATGGTATGGTAATTATGGCATGTCATTAGGAATAGGTTTCGGTTATGGATATAATCCATTTTATGGTTCTTTATGGAACTCTCCATATTATAGTTCATGGGGTAATGTTTATTCTCCATTCTGGGGATATAACAACTATTATGGTGGCGGTTATTACGGTAATGGTTACTATGGTGGCGGACTTTGGGGCGGTGGCTACTGGGGTGGCGGTTTCTATACCGGCAGAACAACTCCTGTAAACTACGGAACAAGACCTAGCAGAGGTAACGTTAACGGGTATAGCGGTAACCGAGGAGGTTACGGTAATAACGGAATGATATCTCCAAGGTCTTCAAGAGGACAATCTGTCGCTGGTTCAAATAGTTCTACAAGACCATCAAGAGGTAATACTTCGGGTACTGTTAACAGGCCATCTGTTGGTGATGCTAACAGACCTACTGGCAATACAACTACAAGACCTAGCAGAGGTCAGACTACTACCAGACCAACTGAAAGTACAAGACCAAATAGAACAGAGTCAAGACCTAGCAGAACGGAATCAAGACCGGCACCGGCACAAAGGCCTACTGAGTCCAGACCAACTAGAGAAACTTACACTCCACCTCCAACTTACAATCCACCAGCAAGATCTTCTGGCGGAAGCTATGGCGGCGGCAGCTCTGGTGGTGGAGGCGGTACAACGAGACCATCAAGAGGCGGGGGCAGATAACTTAGCGAAAAACACAAATGAAGAAATTTATACAAATGCTTATGGTAGCTACAGTAGCTACCACAGGCACATCATATGCTCAGTATGTAGGGGATGCAATCCGCACTGCTAAAGGAGATTACGGAAGTTCTGCCAGATTTAAAGGTATGGGTAACGCACAGATTGGTGTTGGTGGCGACATGAGCTCACTAGGTGGTAACCCGGCAGGTCTTGGTCTTTTTACCAGGTCTGAATTCAGCTTTACTCCGGAATTTAACAACAGCACTTCAAAATCAGATTTCCTCGGACAAAAAGGAACTGGTTCTCAGAATAAAATGAACGTAAATCAGGCAGGTGTAGTTTGGTACAATCCTACTTTCAAATTCGAAGGACAGGACACTAGAAAAGGTGTTTTAAGTGTTGTGTTTGGTATTGGCTTTAACAGAAATGGCGATTTTACACAGCAATATAACTATGGTGGAAGTAATGCACAAAATTCAATGCGTGATTACCTTGCTGATCAGGCTAATTACTTTAAAGACCAATCAGGAAATCTAAAAAGTAACTCTTTAGAGAATATGGCTTTCCAAAACTTCTTAATCAATAAGATTACACCTACAGGTGGCGGAATGCCAGATTATAGCGCTACGCAAGGAACAAACCTACAGCATATGAATTCTGTTTCTTATGGTGGTACTTCAGAACTGAACTTTGCCGGTGCGGTAAACATATCCAATCAGTTGTATTTAGGTGCAACAATTGGGATGGTAAATACACGGTTTATAAACGATTCTGAATACACAGAAAATGGTGTTTTAAATCCATACAACGATGACCCTACCAAAGGTCCAATCGGCTACACAGGAGATGAAAAGTATAATTTCTCTTATACCAGTCACCAGGAAACTAAAGGTTCTGGAATTAATGGCAAATTAGGTTTGATATACAGACCACTTCCTGATTTCAGAATTGGCGCGACTTTCCAAACACCTACATGGTACTATGTAGAGGATTACTTCTCTGAAGATTTATTAACCTCATTATCTGGTTCTATTGTTCAAAATCCTATTAACCCATTGTCTTATAGTTATACGTACAGACTTAAAACTCCGTTAAAAGGATCTATAGGTGCTAGTTATGTAATTGGTGGCCAAGGGATCATTTCTGCCGATGTAGATTTTATTGATTATTCAAGCACCAAGTTTTCTATGGATGGCGGTGGTCAGCTAACTGAGGATATGACGAATGACAACACCTATATCAAAAACAATTATACCTCTGCCGTTAACTACAGAATTGGTGGTGAATACAAAATTCAAAACTTAAGCTTAAGAGCTGGTTATGGTTTAAATGGTAGTCCGATGATAGATGATACACAAAAAATATACGATACTCAATATTACACTGGTGGTTTAGGATACCGTATTAATGAATATTATTTTGACATTGCATATCAGCATGTACAGTCTGAAAACAGACTAAGCCCTTATGTATTAAATGGCGCTGAACCAACTGCTGCTATTAAAAATGCGAACAACAATGTGTATTTAACATTTGGAGTAAGATTTTAGATTAAGTATGGAGTACATAGCATTTAGTATGCTAGTATTAATAAACAAAACAGCGCCTGCATCAAATGATGCAGGCGCTGTTTTGTTTATAGTCAGTATAACTCTGTTTTATATATTTATATGATTCCGTGTAGTGATGCTCCCTCCACTCCTAACCTTTCTATCTCCCTCTCTACTCTTTCATCTTTGATCAATTCTGGTGCATGATGTGGCTTTCTTCTTGCATCAATAATAACCGGACCAGAGCAACCCCAATGCTTTTCACGAATAAAGCTCCCTACCCCATGTATATCTGCTGCAGGATTGCTTCTGGTGAAAGTAACCCATACCAGATTATTAATAGAAGCCGCTGTGAACTGATGGTCATCACACAATACAATTAATGCCAAACCCGCCAGCTCCTGATGCTTTAAATGCTCATTTAACAATACCATTTCCTGTTCTGCATGTGCAACATCAATATATGGATTACCTTTCATCGCCAATACTCCAGGTAAAGCCATTTGATAATGACTAAATGGTTCCGGCAGTTTAAAGCCTCCTGGAAGTTCTTTTGACAAGATTCTCCTTGGCTCACCTGCAGCTGCAAAAACAACTTTGGAACCACTGTTCAATCCATCTCCAGTATAATCAAGTGTATCTATTGTTGTATGAGTGTGAAAATGTAGATCAGTTTTAAAATCCATTCTCGACAACACATGCTGCATAAATCCTGAAAGATCGTTTGTATCTAAAGTTTCATCATCTTCCCTTGCAGCAATAAATAAATACTTAGCAAGGCTCAATTGGTTTTTTCCTAAAATATGATTGGCTATAGTCAGTATTTCTTGTGGCTTACGTTCCTTAAGGTATGGTGTATATCTTTCACTACCTATCGCAAACAACAATGGGTGTACTCCTGCCGCATCCACCGCATTCACTTCTTTTAAACCATGTATTTCTTTTGGTAAAGCCGAGCCTGTGATTTCATGAATCAGCGCACCAAAACTGGTATCTTCTTGTGGAGGCCGTCCAACCACGGTAAACGACCATATCGCATCCTTACGATGATATACATTATGTACTTTCATCACAGGGAAAGGATGAGTCAAACTATAATAACCTAAATGGTCACCAAAAGGCCCCTCAGGCTTATTATCTTGTGGATACACAATACCAGTAATTACAAAGTCGGCATCAGCAGAAAGACAAAAGCCCTCATGATCGTAAAAATATCTAAACCTTCTGTTGCCCAAAGCACCTGCAAAAGTCATTTCCGACAAGCCCTCAGGTAATGGCATAACCGCAGCTAATGGATGTGAAGGGGGGCCACCTATAAAAATACTTACTTTTAAAGGTTCGCCTTTAGCATTGGCCTTAGACTGGTGAACTCCTATCCCTCTATGGATTTGATAATGCAATCCAACTTCCTCATTTAATTCATAATCATTACCTGCAAGTTGAATCCTATACATTCCCAGATTGGCATTTAAAACCCCTGGTTTATCAATATCCTCAGTATATACCTGAGGCATAGTAATAAAGGGACCACCATCCATTGGCCAATTTACAATTTGTGGTAAGGCACTGATGGTCGTTTTTTTAAATACAGACCTATATGATTGTTTTAAAGGTAAAGCGGTAAGTGCAGTGAAACCGATACCTGGTAATTTTAAAGGGTTCTTTAAAGCTTTTAAAGGATCAAAACGTAGGTTTACCAATTGCTCTACTTTATGCAGACTATCCCTGAACATAAATTTAGACCGTTCAAGTGTACCGAACAAATTGGATACTGCAGGAAATTTACTCCCTTTAACCTTTTCAAAATACAATGCAGGCCCCTTGTTTTCATAAACACGTAAATGAATAGCCGCCATTTCAAGGTAAGGGTCTACCTCTTCTTTAATACGAATCAAATGACCATGTTTCTCTAAATCAGCGACACAGTCTGCTAAGCTTTTATATCCCATTTCCCCAAAGATATTAAAGAAAGGTGTAAAACACCTACAAAAAAAGCTGTATCACGATTAATGATACAGCTTCTTTACAAGGATTCTATTATAGTTATGATTCGCTAAAAATAACTATAATTCAATTCCAACTTATTTTTTACCCGCAAATGAACGTAACATCCAGGTGTTTTTCTCTTTGAATTGCATGAACTTATTAACCATGTCATTGGATCCGTCATCCCCTTGCTTATCCGTTTCATCCAATAGTTCACGCTCTAATTCGATCAATTTAGACATATCATCCAGAATGGCATTTACCATATCCAGATCTTTCATACCAATAGTGTCAATTTCTTTAATTGTAGATTCCTTTATATAATCCACAAAACGACTATGAGGAGGCTTACCTAAAGTCAATACACGCTCTGCAATCTCATCAATTGTCAATTGCGCATTGGTATACAGTTCTTCAAACTTAATGTGCAACGTAAAAAAATTCTGCCCTTTGATATTCCAGTGGCATCCTCTTAATTTCTGATAATGGATATGATAATTTGCCAGATAATCATTCAACAAATCAACTACTGGTTTCACTTGTTTCTCACTTAAACTAATCGCATTTGCAGCCATAATAATAATTTTATTTTTAGAACTTAATTTATTTCAATGTAACTTGTTACTGTTATCTATATAACAGCGAACATAATGAATGGTTTTTATAAATATCGGCAAAGCGTGCAATAGGAGCAAGAAATGAACGTTTAATATTCGAATTGGGAGCATTATTTATATTATTCGTATTATTGCCCCATAAAATTTATAAAACTTAATGCATAAATATTATATAGTATCCGTATTTGCTCTTCTAGCGAACTTGTCGGCAGCAAGTGCCATCACCAGAGATTCCATAGGAGTTGAAAATAATAAAGGAAAAAAACTAATCATCCATCAGGTAGTTGCTAAAGACACCTATTATTCTATTGCACGTCGTTATAATGTAGTCCCTAAAGACGTTATGACTTTTAACGACAGCAAATTCTTACAAATTGGCGTGATCATTAAGGTACCTACAAGTATTCCTTTTGTGAATGCTACTACAAACACTAAAACACCTGCCACTACCACTAATAGAAATCAAACACCGGTTAATTCAAACATACCAGAAACTGAGTTTAAAGAACATACCGTTCAGAAAAAAGAAAACCTGAACATGATTGCCGGAATGTATGGCACCACAGTAAAAGAGATTAAAAGAATTAATAATCTAAGAAATAACAATTTACAAATTGGTCAAGTGTTAAAGGTACCAGGTAATGCTCCAGAAGAACAGGTTGCACAACAAAACCCAGTACAGAATCCTATACAAACAACAGTTCCTCCGGTAAATTCAAAAGTGGAAAATGTAGTGGTTAAAACTGATATCCCACCCGAAAACAGGTATCAAAAACCTACCAAACAAGAAAAGAAAGATTCAGCAAATAACAAAAAGCAAGAAGAGTTTATAGAACATATTGTAGCTTCTAATGAAACCATGTACTCTATAGCTTCCCGTTATAAATTAAGCATGGATCAGTTAAAAGCCAAAAATAACCTTAGTGACAATTCTCTACGCATCGGACAAAAGTTATTGATCAGTGGGCAACCACCGGCAAAAAACACAAGTCAGAACACTGATACTCAAGCCGACACCTTAAATTCTATAAAAGACCCTTCTTTAAGATTACCCGCCAGTAGGTATGGCTTAAACCAAATTGATGAAAAAGGAGCGGCATTATGGATTGCTGATCCTTATCTTGACCCATCTAAAATGTTGGTATTACACCGTTCTGCACCAATAGGTACAGTAATGAAAATTACAAACCCTATGACCAACCGTTCTACTTTCGCTAAAGTTGTAGGTAAATTCACTGAAAATGAATCTACAAAAGATGTTGTCATTGTAATGACTAAAGCTGTAGCTGATGCACTTGGTGCGTTAGACAAAAGATTTTATTGCAATTTAACGTACGGCGGACAAGACAATGAACAATAAGCCTTTTATTATTGGTATTGCGGGAGGAAGTGGCTCGGGCAAAACCTTTTTCTTGAATTCATTTCTTCATCATTTCATGCAAGATGAAGTAACTCTGGTATCTCAGGATGACTATTACTTCCCTGCCGGTGAAATGACTCAGGAAGAAAATAAGTTATATAACTTCGATTTACCTCGCACTATTGATCATGAACAGTTTTTACTCGATATTAAAAAACTGATTAAAGGAGAAGTAATTTATAAAAAGGAATACAACTTTAATAATCCTCTTGCCGTTACAAAAATACTCGAAATCAGCCCTGCACCTATTATTATTGTTGAAGGTCTTTTCATTTTACATTTTCAGGAAATTGCAGGTCTGCTTGATCATAGAATATTTGTGGAAGCGGAAGATAGTGTTGCTTTACAACGACGCATAAAACGTGACGGAATGGAACGTGGCTATCCCGAAGATGATGTCCTTTATAAATGGCACAACCATGTGGTACCTGCCTATCAAGAATTCTTACTTCCTTATAAAAACCTGTGTGAAACCATTGTGGTTAACAACCACGATACCCCGGATGATATTATTAGAATTACAGAGGAGATCTCTGTAGATCTCAAAGAAAAATATTGTAAAAAATAACAACAATAAGAAAAGACATAAAAAAGGAGCCAATCGGCTCCTTTTTTATGTCTTTTACTTCTATAAACTAAAACACCATTTCAGGTACATTATCATCTGCATAAAGTTTTCCAAGAGTTGCCTGTCTGATGAAATCTACACTTACTCCCGGCGCACGTTCAATCAATTTAAAACCTCCTTCTGGTAAAACATCCAGCACAGCAAGCTCTGTCACAATCTTCTTGATACACTTTACACCAGTTAATGGCAATGTACATTTAGGCAACAGCTTGCTTTCACCCGCTTTATTTATATGTTGCATAGCTACAATGATATTCTTTGCAGAAGCGACCAAATCCATCGCACCCCCCATACCTTTCACCATTTTTCCTGGTATTTTCCAGTTTGCAATATCTCCATTTTCAGACACTTCCATTGCTCCAAGTATGGTTAGGTCTATTTTCTGACTCCTGATCATTCCAAAACTCAATGCAGAATCAAAAATTGATGATCCCGGTAAAGTCGTAATGGTTTGTTTACCTGCATTAATCAGATCGGCATCTTCCTCTCCCTCGAAAGGAAAAGGGCCCATCCCTAGTAATCCGTTTTCAGATTGTAACACTACATTTATTCCTTCAGGAATATAATTGGCCACTAACGTTGGTATTCCAATCCCTAAATTCACATAATAACCATCACGTATTTCTCTTGCGATGCGCTGCGCAATTCCATTTTTATCCAGCATATAAATATTTTATAGGATTATCCTTTAGTTCTCAAAACGTTCTCACGTTCTCTCACTGTACGTTGTTCAATTCTTTTCTCGTATGCTGCTCCCTTAAAGATGCGGTGAACAAATACTCCCGGGGTATGAATCTGATCCGGATCCAATTCCCCTGCCTCTACCAGTTCCTCTACTTCAGCGATGGTAATTTTACCTGCCATAGCCATTACCGGATTAAAATTGCGACTGGTTGAACGATAAATTAAATTCCCCGCTGTATCACCTTTCCAGGCTTTTACAATAGCAAAATCAGCATCAAAAGCATACTCCATCAGATAATCTTTACCATTAAAGTTTCGTATTTCTTTACCTTCAGCAACCTCTGTACCCACACCTGCAGGCGTAAATATTGCAGGCATACCATATCCCGCTGCCATACATCTGGTAGCAAGTGTACCCTGAGGAATCAATTCTACTTCAAGTTCACCGCTTAACAGCTGGCGCTCAAATTCAACATTTTCACCTACATAAGAAGCCACCATTTTTTTTACCTGATGCTGTTGAAGTAATAGTCCTATTCCAAAATCATCAACCCCCGCATTGTTTGAAATACAGGTTAATTCTGTAACACCCTTTTTTACAAGTGCATTGATACAATTTTCGGGAATGCCACATAAACCGAATCCGCCAAGCATTAAAGTAGCACCATCATGGATGTCCTTTATTGCCTCTTCAGCGCCTAAAACAACTTTATTGATCATATATAGTTTGATTTTAATACTAAAGTATACTATATCCGGCGTACTGACCAAATATTTAGTCGATTTCTATAATCTTATCGTTTCCTCCATTGCTGCTACCTATATAGATTTTACCGTCCGGAGATTGGCAGATAGCTCTTAAGCGGCCAAACTCGTTAACAAAAAAGTCTTTGCTACCCTCTATCTTATCGCCAGCCTCATTCAATTTAAGCTGTGTAAATTTAGATCCTTTTAAGCTCAACAGCAGTAAGGAGTTTTTAAACTGAGGAATAAGATCAGAATTATAATAAGTAAGTCCAGATGTTGCAATAGTAGGTGTCCAGGCCATTAAAGGTTCAACTACATTATTCGTAGTACAAAAGGTCTGCTCAGCAGGTTTATCACAAAAGCCCTCAACATTGGGCCAACCATAATTGCGACCTTTAATAATCAGATTCACTTCATCATCATTATTTGGCCCATGTTCAGATGAATATATTCTATTGCCTACCTGTACCAGCCCCTGTGGATTGCGATGCCCGAAAGTCCAGACTCTGCTATTTGGGAAAGGATTATCAGACGGAATAGTTCCATCCAGGTTTAAGCGCAATATTTTACCAGATAAAGAGCCCATCTGCTGTGCATTATCCCCCGAACTGGCATCCCCAGTAGTAATCAGTAATTTTTGATCTGTTGTAATCAGCAACCTCGAACCATTGTGTATAGACGAAGCGGGAATCATATCCAATAATGTTATTGGTGTATTTAAGGTTCCTCCAGAATAATTATAACGAACTACTTTCTCTTTATAACCTGATGCAGAATTATAATTGTAAACAATAAATACCCATGGATTAGTAGAGAATGCAGGATTAAGTGCCATACCTAGCAGTCCACCCTCATTCTGACTAAACGCATCAGGTACATTTAGCAACAAAGTTACCGCACCTGTTTCCGGATTAACACGACTTATTTTACCACCACGTTCCGTAATCCATAATTGCTTGTCGGGGCCATACACCATTTCCCATACATGGGAAAATCCAGAACTTACTATTCTAGTCTTTAGATCAACATCTGGCAATGGGGATTGATCATCTTTAGCCGGAGGCTTACTTTTTGAACAGGAGGCAACTGCGATAAAAAGAGCGACAATACCTAAGGCAAGTGTTTTCATGATGTAATGTTATATTTATAATAAAAGCATTCCAAGATGTTTACTATAAATATAACACACTCATTTTAAATATGTTTACTTAATTAAAATAAACGTATGTGATCCCATCACCGCCCCTGTCGGCATGTTCATCTTCCAGACGGTTTACCTGGCTGTATTTTTTAAGATACTCTCTGATCATCTTTCTAAGAATGCCATCACCCTTGCCATGTATCAGTTTAACAACCGGAAAACCTAACATGATCGACTTATCCATATATTTTTCCACTTCGTGGATGGCATGTTCACCCCGCATACCTCTTAAATCAAGCTCTGCATTAAAGCTACTAATGGCTTCTGAAATACTTCCTGTAAAGGAGTTTGTATGAGCCACTTTTTTCGCTTGTTTATTACTGATTTTTAAGACGCGGTTTTTCTTAACTACAGAACGTAAATCACCTAAAGCAAGAACAAGGTTATCTCGATTGATCTCTAAAACCTGACCAGCAGTTTCACTATCTTTCAATTGTACCCAATCGCCCACCACAATTGGCGTATTTAAAAGCTGTACAACCTCTGGTTTTTTTTCCTCTTTTACATGGTTCTGTACCAAAGCTTTCTGCAGATTTTGCCTTAACTCTTTCGTTACAGCCTTATCAGCCTGCTTTTCTTTAATTTCAGCAACCGTATTTTCAACTAGCTTATTCGCATTTTTAATGATAGCCTGCGCCTCTAGTTTGGCTTCCTTAATTAGAATTTTCCTGTTTTCTTCTAAATATGCTTTCTGCTTTTCATTCTCAGCCACTAGGTTCTTCACCTTATTCTGCTGATTCGACAATTGCAATTTAGTATCGTAAATCTGTTTTTTCTCCCTTTCCAGATCAACTAGTAAGCTATCTATCCTGTTCTGATTGGTACCAATTTTTGTCCTGGCCAGATCAAGTACTTCCTTTTGAAGACCAATATTCTGTGCAATCTCGAAAGCATAAGAACTTCCCGGCTTACCGATTTCCAAGACGTATAAAGGCTTCATCTTATCATTATCAAATAACATCGAAGCGTTTTCAAGCCCAGGTGTATTGCCTGCAAACAGCTTTAAATTAGAATAGTGGGTAGTAATTACACCCCTTACTTTCTTATTATTTAACACTTCCAATACAGCCTCGGCCATAGGGCCACCAAATTGAGGATCGGTACCCGTACCAAACTCATCAATCAACACAAGGGATTTCGGACTCGCGTGAGCCACAAAATAACGCATCTTAGTTAAGTGTGCACTATAAGTACTTAGGTCACTTTCAATCGATTGATCATCACCAATATCAGCGAAAATATTGTCAAATATCCCCACCTCACTTGACTCATGAACAGGAATCAATAAACCCGACTGTACCATCAACTGCAATAAGCCAACAGTTTTCATACAAACAGATTTCCCTCCCGCGTTAGGGCCAGATACCAATACAATTCTAAGCTCGTCGTTGATATGTATATTTAAAGGCACAACCATTTTTTTATCCTCCTTAAAGGATAAATACAATAACGGATGCCTTGCATTAATCATTTTTGTCTTTGCCCCAGAAATAAGAGTAGGCATCTCTCCCTCCACATCAATAGCAAATAAAGCTTTGGCTCTTACAAAATCTAATTTCGTTAGGAAGCCATGGTAAGATAGCAAAAGCGGTGTATAAGGTCTTAAATCGTTTGTCAGGGCAATCAGAATTCTGACGATCTCTCTACGCTTGTCGAATTCCAGATCCCTTAGCTTATTATTCAAGGTAAACACCTCTTCAGGCTCTATATAAACTGTTTGTCCACTAGCCGATTCATCATGAATAAAACCTCTTAACTTCCGCTTATTCTCGGCTAATACCGGAATACACATCCTGCCATCGCGTATGGTTAAACTACCGTCAGCAACCCAATTATTACCTACCGCCTGCTTATATATAGAATCCATCCTCTTGCGGACATCCTGCTCGGCTTTTGCAATAGCCCCAATAATCTCCTGTAATAAAGGAGAAGCATTAGGCTTGATTTTTCCTTTCGGATCAAGGACTGTTTCTATCTTTCTAAGGATATTTTTCTCTACCGGCAAATGCTCAAACAATGCTTCCAGATTAGGGTAAACACCTGCTCTTTCTTCAAAAAAGCGTAGAACAGAAAATACTGTTTGCAAGGAAGCATACATCTGGTGCAGCTCATCCTCAACAAGGTATGTCCCTTCTACCTTTATTTTCTCGGCCAGACTTTTAATATCAAAAAAGGCACTAATCTGTAAAGGCTCCTGGTTTTCGAGGATACTTTTAAACTCATGCGTTTGCCTTAAAAACTTATTGATCTGGTCAAACTTAGTCATCACCTGCATCTTCCCGACCATTTGTTGTCCCATTGGACTTAAACAGTGTTTTTAAATAAGTTGCCTTACCTCATTAAACCCCAAACGCTCCAAACAATTCTCTGGATATAACATACTTATTTTAAATCTTTCAGACTCTTATAGTCCATTTTCAAATTCATCACGTCAATTTTCTTCTTCACAGAATCCAGTTTTAACTTCACAGAATCCTCTTTTAGCTTAGCCAACTCCAGTTTTAATTTAGTTGTATCCCTTTTACCAGCCAAAATACTTTTCTTCAAGGCCATCGTTTTTTTCGATAATAGACCTGCATTCTTCGACAAAACCGTATCCATTTTCAACGATGTAGTATCTTTCAGCAAGAAATCAGCCCAGAAAGTAGAATCAGCAGTCCTGGTAGAATCTCTAACAAACTTCATTCTTATTTTTGCTATTTCCTTAGCATTAATTATTGAATCGGCCTTTATAATTCCATCTTTCTCTTTCGTCAGTACGGACGTTACTTTTATATATATATCATTTAATACTTTAGGCTGCTTATAATAATAGTCCATACTCTTATTATACATAACCGAATCGATATCATACTTTTTATAAATTCCTTTATAATATTCTGCAGCTTTGATCTTAACAGAATCGGGGCGCGTATTCATTCCTAAATAACTATCAGCAATATGAATATCGTGTAATACCTTGGCCATCTCATCAGGCTGAATAATATCGCCAGGAATGCCCGGTTTGCATCCAGAAAGAAAGAATAGTATCATTGTTATATAAAGAAAGTACCTCATTATGTTAAAACATCATTATTTCTTAGACAAAGTTCGCTAAGGTTGTTAATTTTACCAAAAATACTGATAAATGAGTATAGCAGATAACTTATTAAAATATAAAAGCGAATTAGATCCCCTATCCGTAAAATTGATTGCGGTATCTAAATACAAAGAAGCTGATGCAGTTTTAGAAGCATATAATGCAGGACAAAGGATATTTGGTGAAAACATAGTTCAGGAACTGATTGAAAAACAGGCCAATTTACCGAAAGACATAGAATGGCACCTTATAGGACACCTACAAACCAACAAAGTTAAATACATTGCGCCTTTCATTAGTTTAATCCAATCGGTTGATAGTTTAAAACTACTGACCGAAATCAATAAACAAGCGCTAAAAAATAAGAGAGTAATAGACTGTCTGTTACAGATTTATATTGCTGATGAAGACACTAAATTTGGCCTGGGCTATGATGAAGCGATAGAACTGCTTCGTTCTGATGAATTTGCAGCGATGCAAAACATACGTATTGTTGGGGTAATGGGTATCGCAAGCAATAATGCTCAGGAAAAACAAACCAAAGATGAGTTCAATGAGTTAAAAGTACTTTTTGATGGTATCAAAGTAAGTTTCTTCAGAAAAGTAGATTATTTCAAAGAGGTATCTATGGGAATGTCTGGCGATTATAAACTGGCAATTGATCAAGGTAGTACAATGGTACGTATTGGCAGCAATATTTTTGGAAAACGAGTTATTAAACACTACAAAGCGGAATCGTAAATGAGTATTATAATAAGGTCCGCAATTAAAGAGGATTGTGTGAGATTAATGGAGCTGGTTAATGAATTAGCAGTATTTGAAAAAGCTCCTGATGAAGTTACAGTTACACTGGAAGAATTTATTGACGCTGGTTTTGGCCAGAATAAAGTATGGGATGCTATAGTTGCCGAAGAAGATGGCTTTATAGCAGGCTTTGCCATTTATTACACGCGGTATTCGACATGGAAAGGCCGTAGATTATATCTTGAAGATTTCATTGTTACTGAATCATATCGGGGTCGTGGTATCGGTAAAATGCTTTTTGAAACTGTTCTACAACACGCAAAAGACAAGAATTTCAATGGCATGAATTGGCAAGTGCTGGACTGGAATGAGCCGGCCATCAATTTCTATAAAAAATATGATGCAGATCTAGACCCGGAATGGTTGAATGGTTCGTTCACTAAAGAACAAATCATAAAATGATAAATAATTATATCTACTAAAAACTCAAATACTATGAAAAGACTAGCTTTATTTTTGCTTTCTGCCAGCCTACTGGCTTGTCAGAATGAAAGAAAATCAGTAAACATTTCTGATACTACAGCTCTGATAAAACATACTGATTCGTCTGTTAAATATGATTCAGTAATAGTATACAGTCAACATATCGTTTCCATCAAAAACACAAAAGATACGGCAAAAGCAGTGCTAGTCTACCCTGTATTTGCTGATCAGAAAATAAATCAATTCATAGAACAAAAAATGATGGGCTTTGCGAACGAAGGAGCGCATTATAATACCTATCAGGATTTCACCAATGCTTTCATCAAAAACTACGACAATTTCATCAAAGAGAATAAGAACTATGGGCAGACTTGGTTTATGGATGGAAAAATTGAAGTAATGTCATATCTACCAAACTATTTATCGACCTTAATCACTTTCGTAAATTATGAAGGAGGAGCACATCCCAATAGTATTTCCATGTATCTGAATTATGATCCCTCCAATCATAAAGAAATCACCTTAAATGACCTGATCAAACCAGAAGCTATGTCTAAGTTGACTGCAGTAGCAGAAACAATCTTCAGAAAAAATGAGAAACTTACTCCTACTGAAAGCTTAAAAGACAAGTACTTCTTTGAAAATGATACTTTCAGTCTAAATCAAAATTTTACCATCACAAAAGATGGCTTGAAATTCCTTTACAATCCATACGAGATTAAAGCTTATGTATATGGGACAACAGCATTGTTGATTCCTTTTTCTGAGCTAAAAGATATTGCCAGGCCAAATAGTTTATTAAATACTACAAATTAAAAAATGAAAATCTATAAATTTGGAGGAGCATCGGTTAAGGATGCCGATGGAGTAAGAAACGTTTCATCCATTATTCAGAAACATAAAGGCAATGAACTGCTGATTGTAGTTTCTGCAATGGGAAAAATAACCAATAAGCTTGAGGAACTTACTTCAGCTTATATCAGCGGACAAGATGATGTTCACCAGATTTTTGAAGAAGTAAAACTTTACCATTTCAACCTGCTAAACCAGCTTTTCAGTAACCACAATCATCCTATATTCAATGATATCATTAATACTTTTGTAGAGGTAGATTGGCTGATTGAGGAGGATCCTGAAGATGCAGATGATTATATATATGATCAGATCGTATCAATAGGTGAAATCGTTTCTACCAAAATACTTGCCGCATATCTGGGCACTCTACAAAACAATGTACAATGGGTAGATGCACGTAACTTTATTCATACCGATAATACTTACCGTGAGGGACTGGTAAATTGGGAGAAAACTGAATCTGAAATACAAAAAAGCCTTGCTCCTATCCTACAGAACAATATTGTAATTACACAAGGTTTTATTGGTAGTACCAGTGAAAACTTTACAACCACTCTTGGTCGCGAAGGTTCCGATTATTCCGCCGCCATATTTTCGGCTTGCCTGAATGCAGAATCAGTTACGATATGGAAAGATGTACCTGGGGTACTAAATGCTGATCCAAAATGGTTTGATGTAACCGAAATGATTCCGCAACTTTCTTATCACGATGCAATTGAACTGGCTTACTACGGTGCTACAGTTATCCACCCGAAAACAATTAAGCCCATACAGAATAAGAACATTCCTCTTTATGTAAGATCTTTCCTCAATCATGATGCACCCGGTACAGCCATCACTGATCTAAAAAATCATTTACCTGTACCTTCCTTTATTTTTAAAGTGAATCAGGCTTTACTTTCAATATTCCCTAAGGATTTTTCGTTCATTATTGAAGAGAACCTAAGCGAGATTTTTAGCTTATTCCATAAACACAAGGTAAAAATTAACACCATGCTCAACTCGGCTATCAGCTTTTCCATCAGCTTTGATTATGATGCGAAGAAATTGGAACAGTTGATAACAGATCTATCTAAAGACTATAAAATAAAATACAATACAGATGTAGAGCTCGTTACCATCAGATATTATAATCAGGAAACGATAGATCGGGTAACAGTCAATAAAAACATCCTTTTAGAAGTAAAAAGCAGGAATACTTGTCAGATTGTGATGAGGAATAAAAAAGAAACGGAGTAATAAGGATTGAATAAGCACATTTTAGATCAACCGGTTCAGGATTACATTAATCAGCATTTAAATGATGATGTACCCAAAATTGCTATGGCTAAAAGCCCATTTACAACAGTTGAAGCTAAAGAATTGGCGAATCAGATTGCTGCTAAAAAAAAATCCCAACGCAAATTACCTACATGGTATCAGGCTGTCGACATCTATTACCCCCCATTACTTTCTATTGAACAATGCTCCTCTGAGGCTACTGCAAAGTACAAAGCAGGCCTCGTTAAGGGAAACAGTTTAATTGATCTCACTGGTGGATTTGGTGTCGACAGCCTATATTTTGCAAAAACTACAGCTACCGTAACACATTGTGAAATCAATACTGAACTATCTGAAATAGCAGCACACAATGCCAAAATACTGGAGCAGAATAACATTACTTTCTTTGCCGGGGATGGTATGGCAATGCTACAGCAAAGTGCAACAACTTTCCACACCATTTATATTGATCCAGCCAGACGGAGTACTGCAGGTAAGGTCTTTATGCTAAAAGATTGCACACCAAATGTTGTGGAGCATTTGGATTTGCTGCTATCTAAATCAAAACGGATTATCATTAAAACTGCTCCTCTGCTAGACTTAACTGCGGGATTAAAAGAACTCACAAACGTAGCCGAAATTCATATTGTAAGTGTTAAAAACGAGGTGAAAGAACTACTTTGGATTCTTGAAAATAACGCCACAGGTACACCTAAAATTATATGTACAACATTAAATGAGAAGGTAAAGCAGTTTAATTTTTTTAAGAATAAGGAAGAGCTAACTGAAACAGAACTGCTTAATGGTCCACTGTTAGCCTATTTGTATGAACCTGATTCAGCCCTCCTTAAAAGTGGAGCATTTAACCTCATCGCTAAAACCTATGGTTTACAAAAACTAGATGCACAGACCCAACTGTACACTGCTGATATACCGAATAAGCTTTTCCCCGGTAGAATATTTAAAATCAACAGAATCATTAATTCTGGAGAATTAAAAAAGGGAAAACAACTAACAGGCAATGTCATGGTCAGAAATTATAGAGACAAAGCAGAAAATCTGGTAAAAAAGTATAAAATTAAACCAGATCAACAGCAATTTCTGATTTTCACGCAAAGCAGAACTGACGGCTATTTAATTGTTGATGCAACAATTGAACAGCATTATTGATAAAAACCCAGTAGTCAAATCATAAAACACATCGGTTTTAACAAAAATTAACACCAACAAGAACTTGAATGTTAATGAATTAGTTATTTTTGATTACCCAAATAGCTAAATCATGAAGAACTTTAAACGCGTTAATAACCTGATCGGCTTTTCCCTTTTCGGACTGTCAGGCTTAATCTACTGGCTCACTATGGAGCCTACAGTTAGTTTTTGGGACTGTGGTGAATTTATAACGGCATCTGATAAATTGCAAGTTGGTCATCAGCCAGGTGCTCCATTGTTCCTAATGATCGGAAAGATATTCTCCTTGCTTGCCGCAGGAGATACTGCAAAAGTTGCCTATTGGATAAATTTCAGTTCAGTGATTTTTAGTGCTGCTACAGTCATGTTTCTTTACTGGACCATCACCTTAATTGCAGCTAAACTATTCAAGCAGGCAAAAACTACTACTGATCTGTTAGCCATAATAGCAACAGGTATAGTCGGCGCCTTAGCCTTTACTTTTTCTGATACATTCTGGTTCTCAGCAGTCGAAGCCGAAGTTTATTCACTATCAATACTATTTACATCTCTTGTTTTCTGGTGTATTTTAAAATGGGAAACTGAAACAGATAACCGTTGGTTAATACTCATTGCATTTATAATAGGTCTTTCTATCGGTGTACATCTACTTAGCTTACTAGCTATTCCAGCCGTTGTATTGGTTTATTATTTCAAGAAAACAGAGAAACCAACTGTCTTAGGATTCATTAAAGCAATAGGAATTGCAGGCCTGATCTGGGTAACAGTACAATATGTTATCATTCAATATTTTGTCTTGTTCGCTGCAAAATCTGATCTGTTCTTTGTAAATACATTAGGATTTGGCTTTGGTTATGGGGCCATGGCTTTTATAGTTTTTATAATTGCGGCCATTACTTATACCATCAGCTACTCTATTAAAAATAAAAAATACAACCTTAACCTGACCATCACTTGCTTAACATTTGTCCTATTTGGTTTTAGCTCCTACTTTTTAATCATCATCAGAGCAGATGCAAAGCCAAGTTTAAATCTTTCTAACCCAGACAATGCATTTGGATTATATGGCTATTTAGGAAGAACCAATTATGAAGATAAACCATTGTTATATGGGCAAACTTTCGATGCTAAACAAATAGCAGCAAAAGATAGTTATACCAAATACAGAAAAGGAAAAGACAAATATGAAGTTTCAGGAACTGGAATAGCTGTTGAATACGATAAGAATATGCTGTTCCCACGTACATATAGCGATAAGCCAAATCATGTCAACTTCTATAAACAATGGCTACAACTGGCCGACGGACAAACACCATCATTTATACAGAACTTAAACTTCTTTACCTCCTACCAGATGGGATTCATGTATTGGCGTTACTTCCTCTGGAACTTTTCAGGCAGGCAGAATGACAAACAAGGCCAAGGTAGTAATGCCGAGGGCAATTGGATTACAGGAATAAAATCGATTGATGCATTACGCCTGGGAAATCAGGACAACCTACCACCTAGTATCACTCAAAATAATGGTCATAACAGATTTTATGGTTTACCTTTAATACTAGGAATAGCAGGATTATTATTCTTATATCGCAAAAATAGAAATGACGCCATTGTAGTTGCCAGTTTATTCTTTTTTACCGGCCTGGCCATCATTCTTTACCTAAATCAAGATCCTTTGCAGGTAAGGGAAAGAGATTATGCCTATGTAGGCTCATTTTATGCTTTTGCCATTTTTATTGGCTTCAGCGTTTTCGCCATTCGCGAGGCATTGTCGCGAATTACTAAACCCAAATTAACACTAGCTCTGGCTACACTTACCGGACTATTGGCAGCCCCGGCTATTATGGGCTTTCAGGGCTGGGACGACCATAACCGTTCAGGTAAAACTACAACTTTAGAATGGGCAAAAAATTATCTTAACTCCTGCAAACCCAATGCCATCCTATTTGTAACGGCCGACAATGACACCTTTCCATTATGGTACGCACAAGAGGTAGAGGGCGTCCGCACAGACATCCGTGTAGTCAATATACAATACCTTTCAGATGATGCTTATATCAACCAAATGAAAGCTCAATTGAACAAATCTGCACCTCTCCCTATCTCTATGGAAGAAGAAAAATATGTAAATGGGGTAAGAGACTATCTCCATTATTTCGATTATGGCTTTAAAGATAGCGTAGAGCTTAAAGATCTTTTAGCGGTGATGACCTCCGATGATCGGGCAGACAAACTGGAATTATCAGACGGAACTTATCAGAACTTTTTACCCTCTAAAAGGTTTAAATTAAGTGTCAATGCAGATCAGTTGGTAAAGAACAAGACCATTTCGACTAAAGAAAAAGACAAAATCGCTCCACAAATAGAATGGCTTTACAATAAAGAGTATATATTTAAATCAGATCTTGCCATGTTAGACATCCTGGCAAGTAACAATTGGGAAAGACCGGTATATTTCGAAACCAACGTATCTAAAGACACCTACATTGGCCTGGACGATTATCTATATCTTGAGGGCTATGCCTTGCGTTTGCTCCCTTATAAAATTGACCCTAAAGACTCCGGCGAAAAGATGGAACGTACCAATACTGATGTGATGTATGATAATATGATGAAGTTTGATTATAAAGGATTTCACACTGCCAAATACTTAGATCCTGAAAGCAGAAGAGTTGCAGAGGGCAGCTGGATGATTGCAAACGCGCTCACTTCAAACCTGATTACAGAAGGTAAAGCTAGTCAGGCGCATAAATTCCTGATTAAAAACATCAAAGAAATTCCTTTAAAAAATAGTTCTGTTGATGACACGCTAACCAGATTTCAAACGATTCAACACTTGTATGCACTAAATGAAACAATAGCAGCTAACAAATTGACAAACGATACTTTTAACTTTTTGGATCAAGAGCTTAATTATATTATTTCCTTAGAACCAGAAAGAATTCACAGTTATGGAAGAGAATTGCAGGTCGGCATGTATATTTTAGACAACCTTTATAAAATTGCTGCAGGCTATGGTCAAGATAAGCTAAGCAAAAAGATAGAAATCCGATTTAAGGAATTGGAAGCTAAGTTTAGTTAAAAGTATTATGAGGCATTAAAAAAGCCTGTATCATAAATGTTCCTAAGATTGTCTAAATCTAAGCATATTTATGATGCAGGCTTTACTATTCTATAAACCGAATTATCTGTTCGGTTGTGGCGTCATTCTTAAATAAGGTTTAATTTCTGTATGTCCTTTAGGGAACCTTGCAGGAATATCCTCATTTTTAATACTGTTTGCAATAACTACATCTTGTCCATCTTCCCAATCGGCCGGTGTAGCAACGCTGTAGTTAGCTGTAAGTTGCAATGAATCAATCACCCTTAAAACTTCATTAAAGTTACGACCTGTAGAAGCTGGGTAAGTAAGCATCAATTTAACTTTTTTGTCTGGGCCTATAATGAACAGCGAACGTACAGTTAACGTTTCTGAAGCATTAGGATGGATCATATCATATAAATCCGCAATCTGTTTATCTTCATCAGCAATAATTGGGAATTCAACTTCCGTACTTTGCGTCTCGTTAATATCTTTAATCCAACCTCTATGTGATTCTGCTGAGTCAACACTCAATGCTAAAACTTTCACATTCCTTTTTTCAAACTCGCCTTTTAAAGCTGCCGTACGGCCAAGCTCTGTAGTACAAACTGGTGTATAATCTGCCGGATGAGAAAATAAAACACCCCAACTATCTCCTAAAAATTCGTAAAAATCAATAGGCCCTATAGATGTATCTGCTTTAAAATTGGGAGCTAAGTCCCCTATTCTTAAACTCATAATATTATGTTTTAAATGTTAAAGTTTAAAATTACAAAATAAAACAGATAAAGACTACAAAACAGGTATACTATTTATGTAATTATTAAAATCAGAATAATTGCTTTTGTTCCGTAGCTGTATCATCAGACAAAAACTTAATTTCAGGAACCTGAGCACCAAGGTGTTTATTGAATTGTCTGATGGTGTAATCAGCCAGAATAGGCGTATCCTTTTCGTCATGCTGATGGAGAAAGAAATAAACTTTTTCCAGTCCCTTATCAAGCCAGCCTTTAATTCTTACTACCCATTCATCAATTCTGGCAAAGTCAGAATCTTTATAATCCTGTCCATTACCAACGAAACGGATAAATATCTCAGGGATAGTCAGCTCCATATGCACACAATCTCTTCTACCACTGGCATCAGTAATTACGGCACCTTTTTTTAGACGATGAAGCATTTCAAATAAGCGTTGACGTTCTGCAGCATCAGCAAACCATTCTTCATGTCTCAATTCTACAAAAACCTGAAAATCTACAGGCAAAAACTTCAAATAATGCTCAAGAGTATCAAAATTTTTTGGGCCAAAGTTATCACCAAGCTGTAAAAAACAAGGGCCTAAAAACTTACCAAATTCGTGAATACTCGACAAGTATAAATCTGTAGGAACTTCGGCATCCTTTAAGCGTTTAATATGACTGATTGTTCTGGAAAATTTAGGGCAAAAAAGAAAACCATTAGCTGAGTTTTCTTCTGCTTTCTGCTTCCATTTACGGATCAGATCTGCATTAGGTATGCTGTAAAACACAGCATTTAACTCAATAGAATTAAAGTGTTTAACGTATTGGTCTAAGAAATCAGCTTCTTTAGTTTTGGGTGGATAAATCATATTTAGCCATTCCTTTCTCCCCCATTTGGCACAGCCGACGTAAAATTCAGGATTCTTAACAGGCTTACCTGCGGCAAGCGTTATTGCTGTTTGTTTCCCATCATCAGGAAGGCTGAAATCAACAGAGGCGATTTCATTTTCTGCTACTTTTCCAAAATCCATATTAATTTCTATATATATAGTAAACCCCGAAACTACCGATTAGTTTACCAAAAAAAGTGTTTTTCTTCTTTTTACCTTATGAAACCATCATGAGTTTACACTCGCAAAACGCAATGAATAAAAACTCATGATAGCTTTATCACCGATAAAAAACAAATTATATACTGATGAAAATTACGCTGTATACTTGCATAATTTTGCACCCCAGATAAATTAAATGTTAATATATTATGACACGTTAAGCACGCCTATTTATACATTAATTCATTAAATTTGATATTATGATCAGAAAAGATAAACAGGACGAGCTTAAAGAAACTAAAACTACTGTTTTTTGGGACACAATTTTAAAAGAAAAAATCCATCAAGAAAATTCCAACTCAGTTGAGAATTATATTGAAAAAACTGTAATTAAAGAAACTCCAGAAAGCAAAGAAATAAAAAAAGAAAACAGACCTATATAAAGGTTCCTTTATATATTAAGACTATTATTTATAGACCTTAATCATAAATACATAATCCTTTATTTTGTCTACCTGCTTAGGCTTGCTTAAGCCTTGTAATGAATTCCTTTTGCTGAAAGCAATCTTTTTACCTAAAGAGTCATTAGGAATAGAATTTAATGCTTCCTGAATATATTTAGATTTAACAGCAAATGTAGCTCCATCAACCTGGTTCTGTTTAGCACTGATTACCCCTATAATGTTTCCATCATGATCTAATAAAGGGCCACCACTATTACCTGGATTAACAGGTATAGACACTTGATATTGAGTAGTATCTCCATTATAACCGGTTTTCGAACTTACATAACCTTGTCCATATACGGCGTCATCTTTAGGAAAACCAAGTGTATACACTAACTCTCCCATACCTATAATATTTTGTTTCAACCGATATGGCAAGTTTGACAAAGCACTAAAGGAATCATCAGTAATCTTAAGGATTGCCAGATCATACTGAGCATCTCTACGTTTTACTACTGCTTTATATGAATTTCCTTTACTATCCTGAACATAAACAGAATCAGCACCATCTACTACATGTAAATTGGTTAAAATATAACCGTTTGCAGTAAGGGCAAAACCTGTTCCTCCAAAGTTTGCGGGTTTTAATTCTTTAGTAATATTGGCAGAATTGGCCTTATTTGTAGAATTGATTTTTCTAATCAGATTACTTTGAGACGTTTTAATTTTTGCAAGCTCTCTACTTACTAATTCTACACTTCCACTTTGTTGAGTAGTTTGTTGTATAGAATATAAAGTAACAACTGTAAGTAATATAAATGAAGCGGCTACAGCTATAGCTGCTTTATTTTTACGCCAAATATTAATGATGAATGATGGATGAGGAGCAAATTCTTTACTTAAGGTAGCAACATCAATTTGTGCATGTGCCTGATCCATTTTATTTTTCAAATCAGAAATCGAGGCATAATCTTTTAATGAGTCCAGAAAAACTTTATGAGTTACCACTTTATGATCAACCGTAGCATCATTTAAGCGTAACTCTTCAAAAGCTTTTAATTCTGCCTCATTTAGTTTACCATTCAGATAATCTTCAATTATCCCCTCTAATTCTATCTCGTTCCTCATGTCAATATTAAGATTGAAAAAATAACTTTTTTAACCTCTGAAGGCATTTATACTTCTGTGTTTTGGCATTATCAGTATTGGTATAGCCAAACTTTTCACAGATTTCCTGCATTGAAAGGTTATTCATGTAAAAATCCTGAATAATAGTTTTACAAGGTTCTCCAAGATGGATTAATGCCGATTGCATTTTTTCAAACTGCTGATCCTTTTCCTCATGCTCTTCCACATCAGTTTCTACAGCAATTACATCCTCAAAATCTGAAAGATCATTTGATTTTTTGCTTTGTTGCGAAAGCTTTTTCAACCAAATTCTTCTGCAAACTGAGTAGATATATGTTTTTAGTTTACTGCTTAACTCGAAATTGCCACCTTTAATCTTATTGTATAAAACAATGATTCCTTCCTGATACACGTCTTTTGCATCATCTTCATCACCATTATTATTCAAAATAAACTGCAAAATCATCGGAAAATACCCGCTATACAGTTTATTCAGCGCTTCTTCTGAGTTATTTAAGATACCTAAAACAACCTCTCTATCTGTTGGAACTGAACTGCTTAACTTATTACTCACTAATTAATACCTTTATACGTAAATGGTAACCCAATGTTAAGTAAAATAATTATTTATTCTTGCTATTATCTCTTAATACCTGAATCCATCATCAGTAACCCATAATGTACATTCTTTTTATTACTGTAACTGTTTCCGCTAGGACTCATTGATTAAGTCCTTGGTAGATCCATCCTAAGTCAATGTTTTAGCAATAAACCATGACTTACCATGTAATAACCCTGCTTTATATATTGATATATATAGAACTCGATATTGAGGCTGATTAAATTAAATCAAAATTTAAACTATCATTAAACCAGCAGGATTACACTTTTTAAAACAAAAAAAACAAATAAACATGAGGATAGTAAAGAAATGATGATATATTTGCGGCTCTGAATTAGGGCCTGAAAAGCTTATCAGACTGTAAAACAGTACAATAACAGATGAAACAAGTACTATTAAAAATAATTTTACTTTTTTTTCAAACAACTGGGTTACCTTTTAAACTTTCAGGTATTAATCAGTAAAATTAATTAATTATTTAAAATAGAATTAGAATGAAAAACGCATTTAAATTTGGCTTTTTAGCTTTAGCAATTTCTTTATCAGTAGCAGCTTGTCAATCATCAGAAAAAACTGGCGAATCTACAGATACTACGTTAACTGATACTTCAGCTATCGTTACTACAGTAGACACTAACGTAACTGATTCATTAGTTAAAGATACAGCAGTTACTACTACAACTACTGAAGTTCCAGCTAACTAAGCTAAATAAGTACAACTTATAAAAAAAGGTTTTGGGAATCCCAAAGCCTTTTTTTATTGCCGTCAGGAATGTTACCTTTGCGTTTGTAAAAAATCGTTACATTCATGAACTTATCTTCACTCCAAGCCATATCTCCAATTGATGGCCGCTATAGAAATACAACAAAGGACCTCTCTAAGTATTTTTCAGAATATGCCTTAATCAAGTATAGAGTCTATGTAGAAATTGAATATTTCATTTCACTATGTGAAGCAGGCCTACCTGGACTAGAGACTTTTGATAAAGCAAACTATCCGAAACTGCGACTGATTCATGAGCAATTTAATGATGAACATGCACAGGAAGTTAAAGACACTGAAAAAGTAACTAATCACGATGTTAAAGCAGTTGAATACTTTATCAAAAAACAATTCGACAAGCTTGGACTGGAAAGCTATAAAGAGTTTATTCATTTTGGCTTAACTTCACAAGACATTAACAATACGGCCATCCCTTTCACCTTTAAACTGGCCCTAAATGAAGTTTACTACCCTAACATTTTAGAATTAGTCAGCAAAATAAAGAGCTTAGCCAATGAGTGGAAAGATGTGCCTCTACTTGCACATACTCATGGGCAACCAGCTTCACCTACCAAACTAGGTAAAGAGTTTCTGGTATTTGCAGAGCGACTGGAAATTCAGGTGAACAACCTAAAAAACATCCCTAACAGTGCTAAATTTGGCGGTGCTACCGGAAACTTTAATGCCCACCATATCGCTTATCCTAATATTGATTGGGTAGACTTCTCAAATCATTTTGTAAATGAAGCTTTAGGATTAACCCGTGCTCAGTATACCACTCAAATTGAACATTATGATCAGTTTGCTGCACAATGTGATGCATTGAAACGGATTAACAATATCATTATCGATCTTGACAGAGACATCTGGGCTTATATTTCTAAAAACTATTTCAAGCAAAAAATTAAAGAAGGCGAAGTAGGCTCTTCTGCCATGCCTCATAAAGTTAACCCGATTGATTTTGAAAATGCTGAAGGTAATGCTGGTATTGCAAATGCAATGTTTGAATTCTTTGCCGCAAAACTTCCTATTTCAAGACTACAAAGAGACTTAACAGATTCTACAGTACTTAGAAATGTAGGTGTACCTATGTCACATACTATTATCGCTATTTCATCTACTTTAAAAGGCCTGAATAAAATTTTGTTAAACAATGAAGCAATCTCTGCAGATTTAGAAAACAATTGGGCTGTAGTTGCAGAAGCAATTCAAACTGTATTAAGAAGAGAGGCCTACCCTAATCCATATGAGGCATTGAAAGACCTTACACGCACTAATCAAAAGATAACAGCAGTTACAATGGCCAATTTTATTGATGGCTTAGATGTAAGCGAAGCTTTAAAAGTAGAACTGAAACAGATCACTCCTTTTAACTACACAGGAGTCTTTTAATCAGACTATAAGATATAATGACCTAAAACAGACACCCAGGCCTGCAATTGCAGCAATGAATTATCTATTTTTGTATAAAATATTAAGACAATGACTATCAACGTATATACAGAACAAACACCAAATCCTGCTACAATGAAATTCATGGTCAATAAATTATTGATCAATGGCAGTGAAGATTTTGCAACTAAAGAAAGTGCAGAGCATTCTCCGTTTGCTAAGGAACTGTTTAAGTTCAACTTTGTTAACGGCGTATTTTTCGCTAGTAACTTTGTTACTATCACTAAAACTGAAGATGCAGAATGGCCAGATATCGAACCTATTTTAAAAGAGTTTGTTAAGGGGGCGGTTGAATCTGAATATAAAATTAAAGAAAATACGACAGACGAAGCTCCAGCATTTGAAGGAACTGACCTTGAAATTAAGATACAGCAAATCCTACACGATTATGTTCGCCCTGCGGTTGAACAGGATGGCGGTGCTATTAGTTACAAGTCGTTCGATGAAGGTGTGGTTACCGTAGAGCTTAGAGGTTCTTGCAGTGGCTGTCCATCTTCTACCATCACTTTAAAATCAGGTATCCAGAACTTATTGCAACGTATGGTTCCTGAGGTCAAAGAAGTAGTATCAGAAGCTTTGTAAAAAAATTATCGGTTATTCGATATACAAAAAGAGGGGATTCATAATGAATCCCCTCTTTTTGTATATGATCGTTTAAAAATCAGTTATCTATAAAAAATGCTCATCCATTAATACTAAGATCTCATCAGTAACTCTCCCATTGGTCGCTAAAATCTCTCTTTTTTCGATAAACTCACTTTCTCCACTGAAAGTCATGATTTCACCCCCAGCCTGCTGTACAAGGTACGCACCAGCAGCAACGTCCCATGCATTAAGGTTATACTCAAAGTAAGCATCAAAACGTCCACAGGCCACGTAAGCAAGATCTACAGCAGCAGAGCCGATTCTTCTTAAACCACGGCAACTACGCATCATTTCAGTAAACAATTTTATATATTGTTCTTGTTTGTCGAAATCGTAATAAGGAAAGCCTGTAGCCAGTAAACAATCGGCAAGCTCAGTTCGTTGAGAAACACTAATAGGTTTATTATTTAAAAAAGCTCCTCCACCTTTAAAGGTGGAAAACATTTCGCCTCTATTGATTTCATAAACGACACCAATTACGGGCTTATTTTCTTCATACAAAGCAATACTTATAGAATAAGTGGGCACACCATGAATAAAATTGGTTGTCCCATCCAGCGGATCTATAATCCAGTTAAAAACCTTTCCTTTTCTGTTAATCGTCTTCTCCTCGGTCGTAAAGCCAGCTTCAGGAAGAATTTTAGAAAGGTTTCTGACCAATTGCCGCTCAGCAGTCTTATCTACGTAAGACACCAGGTCATTCAATCCTTTGAACTCTACAGCATCAGGATCAAAGTTCATAGATTCCTTTCTTATAAAGTTACCCGTTAGTCGGGCTATTGCAACAACCTTGGAACACAATATTTCGTAATTCAAATCCAGCAGGTTTAGTAGTGGGCTAATTTTTCTTTATTTCTTACCGAATAAAGCACAAGAAGCAAGCCAGACAAGAACATTAAACATGAAATTAGTTCGGCTTGTGTAAATTGTATTCCGGAAACATTATACTTTGTATTTACCCTGATCAATTCGATAAAGAAACGTTCTACACCATTCATCATTAAGTAAATTCCAAACATCATTCCAGGTAATTTGATACGATCACGAATTGTCCATAAAATCATGAACAGACCGAAACAAACTATTACTTCATAAAGTGGTGTTGGATAAGCGGGGAGTGCGAGCTCATTACAAAATTTA
Source organism: Pedobacter hiemivivus (assembly GCA_040393085.1). Taxonomy (GTDB): domain Bacteria; phylum Bacteroidota; class Bacteroidia; order Sphingobacteriales; family Sphingobacteriaceae; genus Pedobacter; species Pedobacter hiemivivus_A. The sequence continues at coordinate 28,673 of JBEBUV010000018.1, forward strand.
CCAACACATCCCGGAATTGGAACACCTTCATTGGCAACATTATTTGGGTATTTATAAGCCCATAACCAATCTGGAAGCCATGAAAAAGGCTTAGGGTTTAAATTTGTAATACCCCAATCTCCATCACCCGACATGTGACAACCAATACGACCTACACTATAAGCAAGCATCATACCTGGTCCGCCAATATCTAACATATGTAAAGGCTTGATACCATTTTTACGCGCAATATACAATACCGCAGCACCTCCACAGATCAATCCACCGTAAAAAGTTAATCCACTAAATGAAAGAAGACCACCTATTGGATCTGCAACAAAAGTATCCCAATGCTCCAGATTATCAAATATCTTAGCCCCTAAAAAGCCCCAGACAGCAGCCCATACAATTAGGTTACCCATCAGCTCATGTGGATGTTGAGTAACTTCAACAGTCTTAGGTTTATCGAGTTTTACTTTATTTTTTTCTTGATAATCCCAATAAGCAAACAGACCCGCAAAAAACAAACCTCCTAAAATACTTCCTTGAGTAGACAATAGAACGACTTGCGCATCGGCTACAAAAAGTTTATAATTTAACAGGGCATAAACAAGCTTATAACCAATAAGAAAACCAAAAACAGCATTCGAAGCTAATTCAACTATGCTTGCAGGTTTACCTATGGTAATCAGTTTCTTCACCGGGTGAAGAATTCCCAGTGCTTCTTTTCTTTTAAATTCTTTGGTAAAAGCCCAATAACCGGCAACAAATGCCAGGGCTACGAAAACACCAAATGTATTAAATGGTAGCGGAACTTGTACGCCAAAGAGGTATTCTATGAAATGAGATACGGTTGGAAACATAAATTAAAAAAAGTTTTATGCGAATATAGGATTAATGCGCTAATACTTCTTGTGTTTCTGCAACTTCTACCTCACCATCGGCAGTAAGTTCAACCAGTTTTACTGTTTTTATTTCATTCACCATCACAGGATCGTATTTTGCTTTAACTTTTACATAGTTCTTTGTAAAGCCATGCATGAATCCATTCTTTTGATCATCTTCAAAAAGAACTTCCCCAATACTACCAATTTGCGACTGATAAAAAGCTCTACGTTTTTTATCCGATAAGATATGAAGCATTTTACTCCGATCAGCACGAGTACTTCCTGCAACACTTCCTTTCATTACTGCAGCCTCAGTTTGCTCTCTTTCCGAATAAGTAAATACGTGTAAATAGGAAACATCCAGTTCATTTAAAAACTGATAAGTGTCTAAAAAGTCTTCATGTGTTTCGCCAGGGAAGCCAACGATCACATCAACACCAATACAGCAGTTTGGCATCACCTCTTTTATTTTGGCTACGCGTTCTGTATATAAGTCTCTTCTGTAACGCCTCTTCATTAGTCCCAATATTTTATCGGAACCAGATTGCAATGGAATATGGAAATGTGGGACAAATCTTTTTGAACCTGCAACAAACTCAATGATTTCATTACTTAAAAGATTAGGTTCTATAGAAGAAATTCTAATCCTCTCAATACCCTCAACCTCATCAAGCGCTTTTACAAGATCAAAGAATTTATCTTCCCGTTCTCCGTTTCTGATCCCAAAATCGCCCAGGTTTACCCCAGTTAAAACGATTTCTTTAACACCACTCTCAGCAATCTGTTGCGCACGATTAACCACATTTTCTATGGTATCACTTCTGCTACCACCACGAGCTAAAGGAATGGTACAATAAGTACAAGGATAATCACAACCATCCTGCACCTTTAAAAAAGTACGGGTACGGTCGCCTATAGAATAAGCAGCAATAAAATTGTGATTTACTTTTTCAATATTTTGTTGATGAATAATTGCTTTCGGCTGTTTGGTTAAATCTGAAATAAATTCAACGATTCTAAATTTCTCTGCAGCACCCAGAACCATATCTACCCCTTCAATCTCTGCAATTTCTACAGGTTTCAACTGAGCATAACATCCCACAATGGTAATGTAAGCATGGGGAGCATATTTTAAGGCTTCCTTAACCACTTTACGGCATTTTTTATCTGCATGCTCTGTCACAGAACAGGTATTGATTACATATACATCTGCCCCATCAGTAAAATCCACTACAGCATAACCTGCATCGGTAAATAATCGACCAATTGTTGATGTTTCAGAGAAATTCAACTTACAGCCTAATGTATAAAATGCAACTTTCTTCATTAACCAGACATTCTAATATTTTGCAAAGGTAAGGTTTTAGATGACTTATTCCTCATTCCAGCGGTAACTATCCTGCTCAAAACCGACCAGGTCTATTACTCTGCTTACTACTGTTTGTGCTACCTCTTCTATTGTTTTAGGAAGACTGTAAAATGATGGATTTGCCGGACAGATAATTCCTCCTGCTTCGGCTACAATCTTCATATTATTGAGGTGTATAAGGCTAAAAGGCGTATCTCTAACAACTGCAATCAATTTTCTACGTTCTTTAAGTACCACATCTGCAGCTCTGGAAATTAGGTCATTGGAGATACCATGCGCGATTCTACCAAGCGTCCCCATAGAGCAGGGAATAATAATCATGGTGTCATATTTTGCAGAGCCTGAAGCAAAAGGTGCATTAAAATCCATTTTTGGATAAAAAGTGAAAGGATATTGATCATAATCTTCATTATCCAATTCAAAGCGCCAGACTTCTTTTGCATTGTCTGACATCACCACTCCTACCTTTTCAATCTGATCAGAAAGCTTCAATAAACTATCTAACAACAACTTAGCATAAACAGACCCACTAGCTCCGGTAACGGCAACGATCACTTTTTTTTTCTTACTCATAGCAGGAGTAAAGATACGGAAGCAGCTTAAACAAAAAAGGGCCGAAAAATTAATTTCGACCCTACATCTACCTATGAAAAACATACCCTCGAAAGGGTAAGCCCAAATGTAACTATCTTTTTTAATAAATAAAAGTTTAAACATACTTTTTTTAACTCCTTTACCTCTTAGTATAATTTGGGGGTTTAATAACGAAAGTTGCATACAAATTCAATACTTACCCGGTCAATTTCAATTGTCAAAAAAATCACTAAAAAACCAAATAATTAAGCGATATTGGCATAATATATAGCGTAAATGACATATGTCATGTACATATAAAATATTTTTAATATATTCAATATTGTAAATATCGAACCAGATGTTATGAACCAGATATACTTAAAATAATTATTAACACATTAGGGAATAATCATTTTAATCACAAAACACTCCCGCCTAAATATTAAAAAAAATAAAATTGGACAAATGAAACCTCAATTGCTAAAAGTTTCTAATAATCTCGTTAACTCTTTCAGTGCAAGAAGAGATAACGTACCTTATATTAATAATCGATGGCATTACCACGCTGAAGTAGAGCTAATCTACTTTAAAAAGGGAAATGGGACTCAATTTATTGGCGATAGCATTAAAAGATTTAGCTCTGGTGATATTGTTTTGGTCGGTGCTCATTTACCACATTATTGGAAGTTCGATGACAACTATTTTAGTGAGGGAGAAGCTGATCATACAGACGTTATTGTCATCCATTTTTGTGAAAATTTTTGGGGAAATCATTTCCTATCTCTACCAGAAAATAAAGGCATAAAACAGACCTTAGAAAAAGCACAACGCGGTATACAAATTTTAGATAAAAGCAGAAAAAATATAGCCGCCCTGATGGAACAAATTCTGGTTTCTTCAGGTACTCAAAGAATCATTTTATTAATGGAAGCTCTATTGGAAATTGAAAGCAGTGCGAAAGAAAAACAGCTGTCTTCTATGGGGTTTCATAACAACTTTGAGGATTCTGAAAACGACAGAATAAATGCCATTTATAATTATTCTTTAACCCACTTTAAAAGGAAAATACAAATGGAAGAGATGGCGGCAGTTGCCAATATCAGTCCCAATTCCTTTTGTCGTTATTTTAAAACAAGAACCAGAAAAACGTACACCCAATTTATCAGCGAAATACGGGTAGGTCATGCTTGTAAGTTACTCATAGAGGACAGTTTAAATGTAAAGCAAATCTGTTATGAAAGTGGTTTTCATAACTTCGCCAGCTTTCATAAACACTTTAAAGTTATAACTGGCCAAAGCCCCCTATCCTATCAAAAATCTTTCCTCCTTAAATAATCCTTTGCAAAAAACTCGCTAAAAAATGAGCAAATATCTACTTCCTAAAACATTTATCTCTGTGTTGCTACTCCTTCATTTCAGTAAAGTATCAGCACAGCAAAATGACCAAATATTAAGCCAACAAGTGGCACAAGAAAATCCAGCGCAAAAAGCTAAAAAAATGGAATGGTTTAAAGATGCTAAGCTTGGTGTTTTTATACATTGGGGAATTTATTCCGTTAACGGAGTGGCAGAATCATGGTCTTTCTTCAACAATTATCTGAATCACGATAATTATATGAAGCAGCTTGAAGGCTTCAATGCAGCAAAATATAATCCGCAGGAATGGGTTAAATTAATCAAAGAAAGTGGTGCAAAATATTCTGTTATTACAAGTAAGCATCATGATGGAATTTCCTTATGGAATACTAAAGAAAAAAATGCAACAACCACTTTAAAAAATAGTGCAGCAAAGAAAGATCTACTGAGTCCTTTTGTTAAAGAGTTAAAAAAGTCTGGCTTAAAAACAGGTATTTATTTCTCACTTCCCGATTGGAGTCATCCAGATTATGATGTTTTTACCCGCGAACGAAAAAGGTATCAACTTGCTGCAGAACCAGCACGCTGGAACAAATTCATCAACTATTTCCACGGACAACTTGATGAAATTTCAAGCAGTTTTAAACCTGACCTACTATGGTTTGACGGAGATTGGGAACATACAGATGCCGAATGGCAAAGCGCCAAGGTATTGAATTCATTAAGGAAACACAACCCAAACATCATCATTAACTCCCGCTTAAATCACCGCGGTGATTACGAGACCCCAGAGCAGGGTATCCCTGTTTTACAACCAGATAACGAATATTGGGAGTTATGCTATACGATGAATGATTCATGGGGTTACCAACCCTTTGACTTCAAATACAAATCACCAAATATGATTATCAGAACTTTGGTAGATTGTATCAGTATGGGCGGAAATTTATTGCTTGATATTGGCCCTAAAGCCGATGGAACCATTCCAGAGGAACAGGTAAATATCCTTAAGCACCTGGGCAGATGGACAAATAAACATGCTGAAGCTATTTATGGTACCAGAGCTGGTATTCCGGCATCCCATTTTAGTGGTAAAACGGCTTTATCGAAAGACAGAAAAACCCTTTATCTATATGCAGACTGGGTAAGCAATGATAAAGACGAATTGTTGTTAAGCGGCATCAAATCGAAACCTGTTAATGCAAAGATCGTGGGTACAAAGACGACAGCAAAGATCAGCAAACAAGGAAATGATCTATTACTTAAAATCCCTTCTGCTGCTTCAGATGAAGATGTAACCGTAATCGCCATTAAATTCAATGAACCGATTCAGTTAGAGGAAGCTTCAAATCCTGTAATCAGTCTTGAAAACCTTAAAGATAAACGAATTACAGATCAGTTACTTTTAAAAAGGTTAGCCAATTCTTTACACAAAGGAAATAACCCTTTTATCAACACCGCGCTTGCAGCTGATGGACTAGGACTGGAAAAAGAGAAAGGTTTTTCTCCAGAATTGTACAACTGGACAGTTAAAAACGCGGAAGCATTATATAAAACTGTACAGGGATTACCTACAGGTCATTATCAGGGAGCAAGTGCTTTATCGGCCGACAAGCAAACCTTATATCTTTTTGTAGAGGGAACACCAACAGGTCCAATTGCCTTAAAAGGTATCAAAAATAAGATCAGTCGCATTAGAATTGTTGGTGAGGGTACTATGATTGAACCGCAGTTCTTTAACAAACTTTATTGGAGTGCAATTCCGGGTATCGCCTATATAGCAATACCGCAATCGCGGTTGGATAAAAACCTAACCATAATTGCGGTATTACTGGATGGTCCGATAGACCTGTATCGTGAAAAAGTAGGTGCTATAGAAAATAATCTATAGCAGCCTTATTAGTTTATAACTGCCTTATTTAAGAATTTTCTTAACTGCTTTTTCGTAGGCTTCAGCATAATGTAACATACCGATATCGTTTGGATGTGTACCATCTACCATACTCTCGATATCCTGATTGATTTCGGCTTTTGTAAGATGATAAATCTGCTTTACCCCTGCTGCTTTTAATTTTGCAAGCGCTGTATTTAATGCCACATTTACACGTTCGTAACTACTTTTACGGGCAGGGTATAAACCGTCGTCGGTATAGCCATCATGCTCAGTAAGCAAGATCGGTACGCCCGGTTTTTTCTGTTGCAAATGTGCAACGGTAGCTAAAATTCTCTTTACAATCTCGTCATTACTAAAATCTTTTGCCGATGTTAAATTTGGCAAACAATCCAAAACATATAAGCTGGCATCAATTTCTGGCAATAACTCATAAACTTCTTTTTCAAGTCGGCCATTACCAGAAAACGCAAGGTTTATAACTGGTTGATCTACTTTTCTGCTCAATATATTAGTCCATGCTAAACCAGGTCTACTTGCACAAGCACCTTGGGCAATTGAAGTACCATACACTACTATAGGTTTCTTTTTAGATACCGCTAAAGGTGTAAAGCTATTTTGCTCTGGCACACTAATTTCCATCCATTTTACAGTATTATATAAAGGCAGGTACAAAGTATACTCACGGCTATCATTCCCTACTTTACCGATACCAGAAAAATGATACACAATCGTATCTCCAAATGCATATTTCCCAGCAGCCCAATTCCATTGACCATTCTTCTCTTTTGAATATAAATCTACACCGCTCACCCCTGTAGACGGCATATGAGGCATTGCTTTTGCTCCTGCTACTACATATTTTACTACAATTTCAGGAGCATCCGATTTAAAACGAATGTTCAGACCGGCACTATTTTTAGATAAACCCCAAACCGGTTTACGTACCGCAGCTTCAGCTTTGGCAGGCAAACGGTCGTAAAAATCCTGTATTCCGCTGTGCCAACCTTGTCCGCCAATTACACTTTCCTTGTCATTAGCAGGGTTCCAGGTTTTATAAACCGTTTTTTGCTGTGCGATCGTAACATTTGCACAGAATAATAAAGTAAAACTTAATAATAATAATTGTTTCATCTGGTTTTTATTTGTGTATATGGTTAGTTTTTTTCGAATATATAAAAAAAGCAGGCTTAAAAAGGCCTGCTTTTAAATGATATTTAAAATTTAATCTTTTACCTCCCCATCCAACCACCGTCGACAGTCATCACCGTACCATGCATATAGCTTGAAGCTTCTGAAGCAAGGAACACAATTGCACCTTTAAAATCTTCGGCTTCACCCCATCTGCCTGCCGGAATACGCTCCATAATAGAGCGGCTACGATCCTCGTCAGCTCTTAATGCTGAAGTATTATCTGTAGAAATATAACCTGGCGCAATTGCATTCACATTTACACCTTTTGATGCCCACTCGTTAGCAAAAGCTTTGGTTAACTGTCCAATTGCACCTTTACTAGCCGCATAACCGGGAACAGTAATTCCGCCCTGGAATGTTAGTAATGAAGCTGTAAAGATCACTTTCCCACTACCTCTGGCAACCATATCCCGACCAATTTCTCTGGTCAGAATAAAAGGAGCAGTTTGGTTTACTGCCACCACCTCATCCCAAAATTCATCAGGATGTTCTGCAATAGGTTTTCTTAATATCGTACCCGCATTATTTACCAGAATATCAATTACCGGATGATCGGTTTTTACTTTCTCACAAAATGTCTTTAAAGAATCACGGTCGCTGAAATTACATTGATAAGCATAAAAATTTCTTCCGAATGCTTTCACAGCACTTTCCACTTCACTTCCGCTTAGCTCCAGATTTGCAGATACACCAATAATATCGGCACCCGCCTCAGCCAAAGCCTCGGCCATTGCTTTACCAATACCGCGTTTACAACCGGTAACTAAAGCTACTTTTCCTTTTAAATTGAATAAATCAAGTATTGCCATACTATTTTAAATTATTAATTGCACAATGATCCATATCGCCATAATCAAGATTTTCACCCGCCATACCCCAAATAAAAGTATAGTTACTGGTACCTGCACCTGAGTGGATAGACCAGTTAGGTGAAATTACTGCCTGCTCATTTTGCATCCAGATATGTCTTGTTTCCTGAGGCTCGCCCATAAAATGACAAACACTTTGTCCTTCTGGCACTTCAAAATAGAAATATACTTCCATTCTTCTGTCGTGTGTATGTGCTGGCATCGTATTCCAGACACTTCCGCTTTTCAACTCTGTCATACCCATTTGTAACTGGCAGGTAGGTAATACACTGTTTACAATTAACTTGTTAATTACACGGTGATTTGCTGTTTCAGGAGTACCCAACTCTACAATTTCGGCATCAGCTCTTGACACCTTTTTACTAGGATAAGTGTGATGTGCAGGTGCAGAATTAATATAGAATTTTGCAGGATTGTTTTTATCCTCCGATGCAAAGCTTACAGATTGTGTTCCTTTACCTAAATATAAAGCTTCTTTAAATTCAAGCTCATAAGTTACCCCATCAGCAATAACTTTACCTTTTGCACCAACGTTAATGATACCCAGTTCTCTTCTTTCCAGAAAATAAGCTGCTTTAAGGTTTTCAGGGTTCGACAATTCTACAGCCTCATTTACCGGCATTACACCCCCAGTGATATAGCGATCGAAATGAGATAAAGTAAGCTTAACAGCATCTGCTTCAAATAAGCTTTCCATTAAAAAATTCTTGCGTAAAGCAGCGGTATCAAATTGTTTTGCTTCACCCGGACTAACTGCATAGCGGCTTTCAAAAGATGTCTTCATTGTTTTGTATTTTATATTTATCAATCATCCAGCAAAGGATGTAAAGTATTTTTCAATTAATTCGTAGCTGTTGATGCTCTGGTGATCAATTCTACAGGAATAATGATTGCTTCAGTTTTATACATTTGTCCACCCTCTTCATGTTTCAATAGCTCGATCAGCGCCTCCACAATCCGTTTACCAACTTGATTTGGAAATTGCTCGACAGAAGTTACTGAGGGTGTAATGATGGCTGTTCGCGGATCATTAGAATAACCTGCAATCTTTAGCTTCCCTGGAACATCAATATTCTGCTCCTTAGCATATTCAATTGCAGCAATGGCACTGGTATCATTATTAGCAAACAATCCGTCAGGCACAATATCCTTTTCAAACAAAGCCTGCATCACCAACTTTGCATTTTCATGCGTCAGTTCCTGATGAAAGATCCACTCCTTTTGTACAGGCAAACCATGCTCTTCCATAGCCTTTAAAAACCCGGCTTCACGGTCCTGATATAGGTTTGAAGTTAAAGGACCAGATATATGCGCAATACGTTTACATCCAGCAGCAATTAAATGTTTGGTGGTTAAGTATGCACCTTTAAAATCTTCACCCTTAATTAAGGTCGCTTTGTATCCATCAACAGGAACACGATCATAAAAAATCACTGGCGTTTGGTGTTCCACAAACTTGTCGAAATGACTAAAATCTACTGTTTGTAAAGTACAAGCAGCAATTAAGGCATCCACACGTGAGGCAAATAAAGTTTCTGTAAGCTCACGTTCCATACTTACAGAATCGTTAGACTGACAAATGATCAGATTATACCCATGTTTATGCAAATCATTTTGAATGGTAGTAATCACTTCGGCATGAAAAAACATAGAAACCCTTGGAATAATCAGTCCAACTGTATTGGTTCTATTGCTCCTTAATCCCGAAGCCATATGGTTTCTGCGGTACCCTAATTTCTGAGCCATTTCCATCACATCCTTTCGTGTCTTTTCTTTCACATAAGGATGATTATTTAATGCCCTTGAAATAGTTGCAGGCGAAAGCTTCAATGCTTCTGCAATATCCAGGATGGTGTTCTGATATGTCTTTTTACCTGCAGTCATAATCTTTAAATAATCGCAATCTAGCAATTATTTAAAGATTATGAAAACGTTTTCATAAAATACCAGTTTAACATGAACCCTATGATGGAACAGGATGGTCTCATTATATAAAAACACTATATTTAAGCCCCAAACCTCTATACTAATGACCGTAGGCTTATTTATACCTTGCTATATTGATCAGTTTTATCCAAATGCTGCTATTGCCACTTTAAATTTATTAAGTAAACTTGGCATAACAGTAAAATATCCTGTCAACCAAACCTGCTGTGGACAACCCATGGCCAATTCTGGTTTTGAACATCTGACTCAGGGATGCAATGATTTATTTATCGACAATTTTGAAGAGTTTGATTATATAGTTTCTCCGTCAGGAAGCTGTGTATTACACATCAAAGATCATTTACATTCTCCGACAGCAGAAGATAAAGCTTTGGGTATTCGTAAAAAGGTATATGAATTAACGGAGTTTTTAACAGATGTATTAAAAGTTGAAAAACTGGAGGCTCGTTTCCCACATAAAGTAGGCATGCACCAAAGTTGTCATGGGCAACGTGGTTTAATGTTAGCGCAAATGACGGAATTAGTAGACGCCCCGTTTTCTAAGCCATTGCACTTATTAAATATGGTTAAAGGTTTAGAAATTGTAGAGCTGAGCAGACCTGATGAATGCTGTGGCTTTGGCGGAACATTTTGTGTTGCTGAAGAGGCGGTTTCTGTAAAAATGGGAAAAGATCGTGTAGAAGACCATATAAATCACGGTGCAGAATACATCACCGCTGCTGATATGTCTTGTTTAATGCATATGGAGGGTATTCTTCGCCGACAAAACAGTCATGTAAAAGTGCTGCATATTGCAGAAATATTAAATGCCGAATAGTTTAAAAAGGATAGTACAGCAATTGAGAAAATGAGTTCAGAAAGAAAAGACCACGCAGCCTTATCAGAGATATTCAATAAAGATGAAGCAAGGGTAGACTGGCACGACGAGACTTTATGGTTTGTTCGCGCCAAGCGCGATAAGGCAGCCCATAGCATCCCAGAATGGGAAATATTAAGGGAAACAGCTTCGCAAATCAAGAACAACGTACTTTCCAATCTGCATAATTACCTGATTGATTTTGAAACTCATGCAAAAAATAACGGGGTTATTGTTCATTGGGCTGCTAATGCAGAAGAACATAACCAGATTGTTCATTCGATATTAAAAAAACATAAGGTAGACCGCCTCATCAAGAGTAAATCAATGCTTACCGAGGAGTGTCACCTAAACGAATACCTACATAACAATGGCATTGATGTTATTGATACTGACCTGGGCGAGCGTATTGTACAGTTGGCAAAAGAACCCCCAAGTCATATCGTATTACCTTGTATTCATAAAAAGAAAGAAGAAATTGGCGACCTATTTCACGAGCATCTGGGCACTCCTGAGGGAATGGCTGATCCTCAATTTTTAACTGCAGCCGCACGTGAACATTTACGTGAAACTTTTTTAACACGCAGAGCTGCCATCACAGGTGTGAACTTTGCAGTTGCCGAAACAGGCGAATTTTTAGTTTGCACCAATGAGGGAAATGCAGATATGGGTGCACACCTTGCTGATGTACATATTGCTTGTATGGGTATTGAAAAGATTATACCTAACCGTAAAAACCTGGGCGTATTTTTAAGATTGCTGACCAGAAGTGCTACCGGACAACCTATTACTACATATTCCAGTCATTTTAGGAAACCAAGACCGGGACAAGAAATGCATATTGTATTGGTTGATAATGGTCGAACAACACAATTGAGTCGTCCTGATTTCAGAAACTCATTGAAATGTATCCGTTGTGCTGCCTGTATGAACACCTGTCCGGTTTACCGCAGAAGTGGTGGTCACAGTTATCACACCGCAGTGGCTGGTCCAATTGGTTCTATACTTGCACCTAACCTGGATATGAGGGAATATGCAGATTTGCCTTTCGCCTCTACCCTATGTGGTTCCTGTACTAATGTGTGTCCAGTTAAAATCAACATACATGAGCAACTATATAAATGGCGACAAGTCATTGTAAAAGAAGGCTATGCTGATCCTAAAAAGAAAATAGCGATGAAAGCGATGGAATTTACCTTGTCCAGTCCTTTTGTTTATAGAAATGCCGGTAAAGCAGGTCGTTGGTTCATGAAACATGCGCCATTTACAGTAAACAACAAAATTAATTTATGGTATCAGCAGCGTGAAATGCCTGCAGTACCGAAAGAATCATTTGGAGAGTGGTATAAAAAAAATAAAAACAATGACTAGCAGAGAACAGATTTTAGCAAAAGTATTGGCCAATCAACCCGAAGCTCAATCACTTCCAGTCGATTTGTTAACCGCATTTCCAGTGGCCAATCCATTAAAAGCTTTTGCTACTGTATTGACCAATATAGGCGGTAATTTTGTAGCATTGAAAGACTATAAGGCTATTAAAGATTACATTAACGAACAATTTCCGGATCAGCGTATTGTATCCACTTTAACTGAGCTTTCAGAAGTTTCAGAGCAAGGATGGGAAAATCAAGATCCCCATAGCTATGCTAATGTAGATCTGGCTATAATCAGTGGCCATTTTGGTGTTGCCGAAAATGCTGCTGTATGGATAACAGAAGATTTAATGCATCAGCGTGCAGTACCTTTTATTTGTCAGCAGCTAGCGGTAGTCATAAAAAACACCGAAATTGTTCAAACCATGCATGATGCTTATGTAAAAATAGGCAATGCTGAATATGGTTTTGGAAGCTTTATTGCCGGCCCATCTAAAACAGCCGATATAGAGCAATCCCTGGTTTTAGGTGCTCATGGCCCTAAAGGAATGACGGTTTTTGTAATTGATTAATGATTGAGTAATTCTTTTGGTTGATTAGTCTTCTTCAATAAAATCGAGGTCTTTATGATGGGTTTCTGGAATTGTTCTGATACAATAGAAACCTATTCCAAAACATATTAAGCCCACTATACCAGCTGCATGTAGTTCTAAAACCTGCGGCTTTAATGTGGTATATAAGGTAGTCATTAACACCACTGTCCCCCTCACCATATTGGGTATAGTTGTAGCAGCCGTAGCCCTTATATTTGTACCAAATTGTTCTGCACCAATCGTAACGAACATAGCCCAATAGCCGATTCCAAATCCCATCCATACACATATAGCATAAAGACCTGTTGAGGTAGTAATGCCTGCATATAGATATATTAATGCACCAACTACGGTAAACGCCATCATATAAGTTACAGTACGGATACGCGATTCAAGCCAATAACTGACCACTCCACTAAGTAAATCCCCAATAGAAAGTCCCACATAGCACCACATTACTGCAAGGCCGGGCTTAATCGCTTCACTAATACCCAGAGCTTTGCCAAATTCATTACTAAATGTGGCCAATACACCTATGATATACCAGGTAGGCAAGCCAATCCCAATACATTTTAAGTATAATATAAGTCTGCTTTTCTTCGTAAAAAAAGAGAGAAAATTACCTTTTGCAACATGGGATTTTTCTTTCATCGTATGAAACATCCCAGATTCAAAAACACCGACTCTTAACAATAGCAGCAAGATACCCATTCCACCACCAATAAAATAAGCATTTCTCCAACTGAAAAGCTCTACAGTAAAATAGCCCACAATAGCACCTAGCAAGCCTACACCCGCCACTAACGAAGTACCAATTGCCCTTAATCGCTTAGGTAAACTCTCCGAGACTAAAGTGATTCCGGCACCCAACTCGCCCGCCAAACCAATCCCTGCAATAAAACGAAGAACCTTGTAAACAGTTACATCATGTACAAAACCACAGGCAAAGTTTGCCAAAGAGTAAGTAATAATAGAACCAAACAATACCGATAATCTGCCTTTTTTATCTCCCAATATTCCCCAGAGTATGCCTCCGAGCAATAAGCCTGTCATTTGCCAGTTTAAAATACTTGCTCCCTCTATAGAAACGGCAGCTTCATCAAGCCCCAATTCGGTTAAACTGGGTATCCTTACAATACCAAACAGCAGCAAATCATAAATATCTACGAAATAGCCAAGTGCGGCTACAATTACGGGAGCACTGAACAGATATGCTGCAGCACTTTTCTCTTTAATTATTTGGTCATTCAAGCTTCAAGAATTATTATACTAAGATATTTGTTTTTATAAAAATCTTCTATCTACAACTCAAATATATTTTTCCTTTGAAGCATGCCTTACCTTTTCATCGATGATAATCAATTTTCGATTCAATACACATTCATTATATTTGGACATAAACTTCCCATTATGCGCGTATCCTATCAAGAACTCCATTCAGAATTCAAAAGAGTACTTTTAAAATTATTATTTACAGCTGAAATGGCGGAGACCTGTTCTACAATCTTTGCAGAAAACAGCAGGGATGGAATTTACTCTCATGGCTTAAACAGATTTCCTGTATTTATAGAACATGTGAAGCAAGGTCTGGTTTTACCATCTGCTATGCCAGAATTATTGGAAAGTAATGGTAGTATTGAGCGTTGGGACGGAAAGTTTGCACCCGGCATGTTTAATGCAACCCATGCCATGAACCGTGCTATATCTTTGGCTAAAGAGAATGGTATTGGTTGTGTGGCCATCAAAAATACTAATCATTGGATGCGTGGTGGAACTTATGGCTGGCAAGCTGCAGAAGCAGGATGCATAGGTATATGTTTTACCAATGCTACGGCTAATATGCCGGCCTGGGGCGGGTCATCTCCTGTCTTAGGCAACAATCCCTTAGTTATTGCCGTACCTCGTCCAAAGGGACATATAGTGCTTGATATGGCTATGTCTCAGTTTTCCTATGGCAAGATGCAGGAGTATGAATTAAAAGAAGAAATGCTTCCTTTCCCAGGAGGATATGATGAGTCAGGAAATTTAAGTTCCGATCCTGCAGAAATCAGAAAAACCAAACTCGCCCTGCCAATTGGCTTTTGGAAAGGCTCTGGTCTTTCTTTAATGCTCGACATACTGGCTGTAGCACTTAGTGGCGGTCGATCCACCGAGAAAATATCAGCAGATAAATACGAAACTGGTGTGTCGCAATGCTTCATCTGTATCAATCAGCCAGATCTACATAGTTCCATGATCGAACAAATTCTCGGCTTCACTAAAAGCAGTACGGAAATTGAGCCTGGAACTCCGATCACTTACCCCGGAGAACGGACTTTAAAAACACGTATAGAGAACGAAAAAAATGGCATCCCTGTAAATGATGAAATCTGGGCACAAGTAAAAAGCATGTAAAACAGGCAAGGCAAACAGATGACATCATTCGATCAGGCTATTGATCTTCATATCTAATATGCTTAAGCAAAACAGGCCCTGTACCTCCCTGTCATGGGTTTAATATTTAAGAAAACTATCTACTTAAAATATTGCAAATTACAGGATGCTACAGGTTGCGGAAATCAATTATATAATCGTACTTCGAACTTATGAAGCAAAATATGATGACGAACTTTATGTTCAATTCATATCTAAAATTCAGAAAAGCAGTTCTTTTTTATAGCTGAATAGCAAATAATAACACACACACAAATATGAAGAAATTTATTACCTGCCTGCTAACGGCGTTACTGGTCAGCTCCATGCTTTCCGCAAATGCTGCATTAGATCCAAAAAGACTAACCTGCGAATACATTGAAAATCCACTAGGTATTGAAACCAGAACACCTCGCTTTAGCTGGATACTCTCCTCAGCAGAAAGAAATCAAAAACAAACTTCTTACGAATTAATCGTAAGTGAAAACCAGAAAGATCTCCAAAGCTCAAAAGGCTTAATATGGAACAGTGGCAAGGTAAATACTGCCCAAAGTTTACACATTAAATACGAGGGGCAACCCCTTACCTCCTTTAAACGCTATTACTGGAAAGTAAGGGTATTTGATAGCAATGGAAAAGCATCGGCATGGAGCAATACCAACTGGTTTGAAACAGCCATGTTAGATGAGTCTGACTGGACCGCAGAATGGATTGGCGACGGGAGCAGACAATTTAAAAAAGAGGAAGACTTTTATCAGGAAGATCCATCACCACTTTTAAGAAAATCGTTCACTGCAAGTAAAAAACCAGTTTCTGCGCGACTATACATTAGTGGTCAAGGATATTATGAAGCTTATATCAATGGCAAAAAAGTAGGCAATCATGTACTTGATCCAGGATGGACTTCAAAAGAGAAACAGTCCTTATATTGCGTATATGATGTAACCTCCATGATTCAACGAGGCAACAATACTACAGGTGTTATATTAGGTAATGGATTTTACAACCCCCTACCATTGCGCCTGTTTGGAAAATTTAATATACGCGATGCACAAGAAACTGGTCGCCCTTGCTTAAAGGCAGAAATCCACATCCGCTATTCTGACGGTACACTTGAAAAGATTATCACCAATGAAAAATGGCAAACTGCACCAGGACCTGTAATTAAAAACAGTGTTTACCTGGGAGAGCATTACGATGCAAGAAGAGAAAAAGCAAACTGGAACAGTAACAGTTCCCTTAAAACGATGGCCAATTGGAAAAATGCAGCACTGGAGCAAGGACCATCAGGTAAACTTTCTTTACAAATGCAACCACCAATCCGCGCTACAAAAGTTTTGAAACCCACACAGGTTAAAGAAATAAAGCCTGGCGTATTTGTATTCGATATGGGGCAAAATTTTGCCGGTGTAGCCAGAATAACGGTACAAGGACCAGCAGGCACACGTGTAAACCTAAAATATGGTGAAGATATCCATAAAGACGGTTCATTAAACTTTTTCACAGCAGTAACGGGACAAATCAAATCTGGAAATGGTGGCCCTGGGGCCCCACAAATAGCCTGGCAAGAAGATAGCTACACCTTAAAGGGATCAGGAAAAGAAATATGGGCGCCACGTTTTACCTTTCACAGTTTCCGCTATGTAGAAATTACAGGATGGCCGGGAACACCAACATTAAATGATATTGTAGGACTAAGGTTAAATACTGATCTGGAACAAACAGGAGAATTCAGCAGCTCAAACGAAATGTTTAACCGAATTGATAAAATCGCAAACTGGACGTTCTTGAGTAATGTGTTCAGTGTCCAGTCGGATTGCCCTGCCCGTGAAAAGCTGGGTTATGGAGGCGACATTGTAGCTACTGCAGAAACTTTCCTTTACAGTTTTAACATGGCACAATTTTACAAAAAAGCCATTCAGGATTTCAGAAATGACCAGCGTCCAAAGGGTGGTTTTACTGAAACTGCCCCTTATATAGGAATTGCAGATTTAGGTCAAGGTGGTGGAACAGGACCACTTGGATGGCAACTAGCTTATCCGGTGATGTTGAAACAACTGTATGAATTTTATGGTGACAAACAGGTGTTAGAAGAAGGATATCCAGCTTTTCAACATCAAATGAACTTCCTAAAAACTCAAACCAGTGATCACCTCTTTTACAAAGATATTAGTGACCATGAAGCACTAGATACCAAACCTGAAGCACTGACGGCAGCATTATTTTACTATCACCATGCCAAATTGATCGCCGAATTTGCCGAAATACTCGGTAAATCAGCCGATGCAAAAGCTTATCAGCAGTTAACAGCACAAATTAAAACAGCCATCAAAAAAAAATACAAAGTAGAGAATAGCGGTCAGTACGACAATGGTACACAGACAGCACAAATATTTGCACTTTATTACGGGATGCCAACAGCAACAGAACAGCCACAAGTATTCAAAAAACTGGAAGATGCATTTGCTACAAAGAACTGGCATTTATCGACCGGCATATTCGCTACAAAAATGATGTTTGATGTATTAAGAGAAAGAGATCAAAACGAAATGGCTTACCGTATTGCCAATCAGCGGGATTTTCCGGGTTGGGGGTATATGGCCGACAATGGTGCTACCACCTTATGGGAAACCTGGGCTTATTCAGACAATATTTATTCACAAAACCATCCGATGTTCGGTTCTATAGTCGAATGGTATTACCGTTCATTGTTAGGGATAAACTCTGCAAAAGCCGGATTTGAACGTATTCAGATTAAACCACAGCCTGCTGGGGATCTCACTTGGGCTAAAGGTAGTTACAACTCTATTCGTGGTTTAATTAGCAGTAGCTGGAGAATAACAGACGGTGTGTTTAAACTAGATGTAGGTATCCCGGCAAACTGTACTGCAGAAATCTGGGTTCCTATAAAAGGAAATGGTTTTACAAAAAACACTGAGCTGGTAAAAGCCGATAAAGACATACAGTTTTTACGCTCAGTGCCAGGTTATGACATATACGAAGTTGCTTCAGGAAATTACTCATTCTAAAAACATGGATAACAATAAACCAGGATAGGATATTACATAATACAGGACGTATCAATGATATATGATACGTCCTGTATTATGTTTCTATTATATCTTTAGAATGCTATTATCTCTTTAAAAAAGCAGCACCTTTGGTGTCTCCACCACTTACTTTTGCTTTGATCTGATAAGCTGCACCGGTTTCATAATCATTAACGTTAAATTTATAGATATTATCCTTTGGTGATGCCCCTGCAAAACCCTCATGAGCATCTTCAGCGATCTTCTTACCATTTTTAAAAACTTCAATAGATTGGATATTTAATCCTGAATCACCTTTAACATGCCAGAATGACAACTGGTAGGCCCCATTGGCATTAATTTTTCCGCTCGCATCAATTTCCAAAACAGCATTATTTGATTTTATTGTTTCTGGCCTCCATTCTATCACCATTTTACCGGAAGACTTATATTTATCATAATTTTCCGGGAAGTATAAAGGCAATGAATACTGCTCTCTGTTAACCATTGTAATTGCATAAAAATCACTCAGATCTTTAACTTTAACCGGGCCAGTGTAAATTGGCGAGTAAACATTTGCTCTTGTACCATCGGTAGTATATCTAATTACTGCACCTTTAACCGGATTTTCTAACTTCAAAGTGTAACCATCTGATCCTTTATCATTAGCAACCAGATTAGGCAAAGGCACACGATAACCATAACCAGCCTGGTCATAACGACCATAGTGACTGCTTATACGTTTTTCGAAATCTTTAAAGTTTTGTTTATTTACTGGCGTCCAGCAAACTTCTGCTAATGCAGCCATTCGTGGAAATGTGAGGTAATCGAAATACTTTTCAGAACGGTTTTCATTTATTCTAGGTAATTCCTGTAAAATAGTACCATGAATAAACTGATCAGACCATAATGCACCTTGTGCACCTAATATCAGTGGTTTATATTTTTCATCCAACCCCGGTAACATTGGATTTAACTGATAAGCTTTTTCAAGTGAAATTGGTGCAAGCCATGTAGCTCCCTTTATTTCACCTTCAATATTACTTTCGGGTACGTCAAAATAACTATTTGCAGTTAATGCCATTACTGATGAATGACCAGCTTGTGCTGCTTTTAGTGCTTTACTAGGCTCATGCCAAATCATACCAACAACCTTTCCCTCTAATCCATCCTCAATCATTTCATCCCACCCTACAATAGTTTTACCATACTTAGCCACCATTTTCTGAACGCGGTTGGTAACATAATTACGCAATTCCTTTTCTGTTTTTAGGTTTAAATCAGTTTTACGTTTCTGACAATGCGGACATGCTTTCCAGCGGTCGTAATGGGCTTCATCGCCACCAATATGTACATATTTTGAAGGGAATAATGCAAAGGTTTCCGCAAAAACATCAGCAAGGAATTCAAAGGTTGATTCTTTACCCGCACATAGTAATTCTCTACTAATAGAATGTTGAGTTTGTACCGTATATTGATCTCCGGTGCAACATAAATAAGGATATGCGGCAACAGCCGCTAAACTATGTGCTGGCAATTCAATTTCTGGTATCACCTCTACGTTTCGGGCCGCAGCATAGGCTACTATTTCTTTAATATCATCTTGAGTATAATATCCGCCCTGACGTTGTGCACCAAGACCACTCCATGCTCCTATTGAAGTTAATTTAGGATATTTCTTGATTTCTAAACGCCATCCCGAATCATCGGTCAGGTGAAAATGTAATACATTCAACTTGTACATGGCCATCTGATCCACAAAACGCAGCACATACTCCTTACTGAAGAAGTACCTTGCAACATCCAGCATCATCCCTCTCCAGGCAGTATATAATGGTGCATCTTCAATTTCAACACCTTTAACTTTCCAGGACACTCCCTTTTGACGTTGCTTATTATAAATTTCAGATGGTAACAATTGCAGAACAGTTTGAATACCATAAAAAACGCCCGCTGGGCTGCCACCATTAATAGCAATCTTATCATTGTTAACTAATAAACGGTACCCCTCTTTATTTGCAGCTAATGTTTTATCCAAGCGTAATACAATACCTTTCTGAGCAGGATTTTTCAATTCTGTTATTACAAAATCATAACCTGTTGCAGGAGAAAGTGCTAGCGAAAGCAATTCTGCCTGTTGTTTCAGACCTTTCTCATAATATATAGGAGTTGATTTATTGATTGTAAATGAATTGTTCGTTTCTTTTACCTGTTTAGGAAGCGGTATAATATCCAGTTGGGCAAAAATTGGAGAAGCGTTAAAAAACGCCAGGAAAAACAACAGCCACTTATTTAGTTTCATACGTGTTATATTTAGCTTAAGTAATTAATGGTTTTGAAAGCAATTAAAATTTAATGCTCCAGAACAATAATAATGAATTATTTAACTAAAAATGACACCATAAAATAAGTAGTAATAACGCAAACGTTTGTTTTAATCATTACAAACGTTTGCGCTATTTTATGCGCTATAGTCGAGGATTTTCTCAATCAGCTCAATTTCTGTGAAAGGTTTTATGATATAATCATTTAAACCGGCAGATAGATACATTTCATGTGCTTCCTCGTTCACTTGTCCAGTTATCGCAATTATAGGAATTTTAGCATTTTGCTGGTCGGTATTTGCTCTAATGCGCTTTGCAAATTCAATTCCATCCATTTCTGGCATCTGAATATCTGTAAGCACCATGTCGTATTTATTCTTTTCAATCAATAAGAGCGCATCTTCAGCACTTGTGGCTGAATCAAAGCTAATTCCATGCTTTTTAAAGATCATTTTTATCACCAGTAAATTCATTTCTGAATCGTCGACTGTTAAAACATGAATATTTTTAAAACGGTCACTGTTGATAATTCGCTCTTTATGATCTTCAAGGTCCTCTTCTCCCTCTGTTAATACTTTATATGGTAACTCCACAATAAAAGTTGTCCCTTTACCCAAAATACTTTCAACAAAGATTTTTCCCTTATGTAGGTCAACCAGTTTCTTACTAATTGTTAAACCTAATCCCGATCCAATCTGCCAATCCTGACGTTTAGAATCGATCACCTGCGAAAATTCATTAAAAATAAGTGGGATATTTACCGGCGCAATACCTATTCCAGTATCCTTAACCTTAATAGTTAACAATATATTCTGTGCATCACTATTTTTCACTTCTACAATGATACTCACCTTTCCTTTATCCGTAAACTTTATAGCATTGGCAGTCAGGTTGGTAATAATCTGTTTCAAGCGATAAGGGTCGCCATCTACCAATAAATCAGGTGTATCTTCTTGTAATAGCTCGAGTTCCAGTTTTTTCTGCTCAGCCAACACCATTGTTGTATCCACTACCTCTTTTAAAATCCTCTTATAACGGAAAGGTGTTTTAGCTAATGATAACTTTTTGGCTTCCAATCTGGAGAAATCAAGAATTTCGTTTACGGCAGACAAAAGCATAGATGAAGAACTATCCAGCAATTTCGACATAGGAAGTTGATCTTCATTTAAGGGGGTTGATTTTAATTGTTCAGAAACACCAATGATGGCATTTAATGGTGTACGCATTTCATGACTGATGTTTGTAAAGAAACGCGATTTACTTATTACTTGTTCTGCAGCAAGGTTATTCGCTTTAATAGTTTTACTATACGCCCGGAATAATTTATATAACAGGATAATAATAATCAGATAAGAGGCTAAACTTATTACAAAATTAAGCTTGCTTGACCAATCTATATTATCTAACGAATTCTTTGCTTTATTCTTAAGTTCGATCTTTCTTGCGGCCTCATTTAAAGCGACACTACTTTTATATTCCCTAAACAGCAGTTTTATATTCTCAAATATCCGCTCATTTAACGATAAAATTTCCTGCTCTTTTTCGGTAAGCCGGGCATGATTCATCTTCTGATCATTCAACAAACCTTTGTAGTAATCACCAATTTTTTGCAGTTGTTGCTTATTATATGCCTTTACACCATTATCTATGGGCTCGTAGGTAGTTTCAGTTTTTCTGAATCTGGAAGTATCAACAGGATCCTTTTCGTTTAAAATGGCACTTTTAATTCGCTGGAATAACTTTTTCTTTTTAACCTCTGGTTCTGTCTTAATTTCCTCAACTTCAACTACTTTCTTTAAAGTTGCTTTAGGCAAAGCTTTGTCAGGTACAATACTATTACTGATCTTATTTACATTAAGCTGCAGATTGATATTAGTAATGGAATCAGCAAGTTGCTTAATTTCAGCATAGAGTGACATTTGCTTGCGTTTGCTTTGTAGGTCGCCCACTATACTGCCGGAAATATCTTTTCTACCATCAGTTGATAAGCTAGTCAACAAACCGATAATTGTCTTTATCTCATCCGTATATTTCGTAAAATATTCCGGACTCCATAAGGAAGTATACATCCTGAAATTATTCTCTGCGATCTGTAGACTTAATGTGATGGAATCTAATTTAGATATTTGCCTATTGTTTACTTCGAGTTCACTAAGAGTCCCGATTAAAGCATTTTTTTCGGTTCGCTGAATAATAGAATTGCGGAATAACAACGTTATAAAGACAATTATAATCCCAAATATAACCAGAAAAGAACGCTGTTTTTTTTTCATTAATGTACACCTAAAATCAAAGCGTTTTTGTAATACAAAAACCAATTGCAATCGCCAATAAGCATGCCAAACAAATATCTAAAAAATATTTTAACAACAATTTAACTAAACACAATTAATTACGAGAATATCAAAAGAATATCATCGTTTAATGACAGATCGATTTCATCATACACCATTTCACTATCTATCTAATTAACATATAATTAGCATTTAAGACGCGTAGAGCCGCTATTTTAAATAAATTATTAATCAGCATCAAATTTATTTGTTTTAAAGCATCAAAAACAATTATATTGCATTGTTGTTTATATAGCAACAGAATAATAACCTCCTATATTTAAATTTTTAAATTAACATTGCAATGCCAGAAGGAACAGTAAAATTTTTCAATGAGTCAAAAGGATTTGGATTCATCGTACCAGAAAATGGTGAACCAGAAATATTTGTACACGTTACAGGCCTTATTGATAAGGTAAGAGAAAACGACCGCGTTACATACGAGGTTGAAAATGGAAAAAAAGGATTGAATGCTACTAATGTAAAACTTAGCTAAAACAAGCATCCTTATGTAAAAGCATCCAAATATTTGGATGCTTTTTTTTTGAAATTTCAGACCTTACAATACCCCAAAAACACTCTCACTTAAACTTATATTAAATATATAATACCTATATTTATATGAGTAGCAGCCTCTTTCATGAAGTACATAATAATAGCCTTTCTTTGTTTATCTACTTTATCCTGTTCAAAAAAAAAGATAAAGGAAGATAAAACATCTTTAGACATTGAGGTACCAGCTATCCCGGGCACCCCCTCCACTACTCCTTTCTCTGAATTTCTTGGCATAAATGCTTTTGAATGGGATTTTGTAGACCCTGCATCTCCAGAAACAATAGACGAATCAAAATTCGAAATAATTAAATCATTTTCTGGAATTCGTCATTATCTGGATTGGGAAAAAGTTGAATCTGAAGAAGGCAAGTATACCTTTAGTCCAGCTCATTCTGGTGGCTGGGATTATGATCTGATATATCAACGGATGAAAGATGGAGCTATGGATGTCATCATAGACATTAAAACTTGTCCAGAATGGTTAGTCAACACTTATCCGAGCGATCAAAGGGATGGAGAGAATGTACCTGCTCCTTATGGCTTAAACAGATCAGATCCGGCATCTTATATACAACAGGCAAGAGCAGCTTTCCAGTTAGCCGCCAGATATGGTACGAATAAAAATGTCGATCCTTCATTAGTTACTGTCAACTCTTCAGTGCGGTGGACAGCCGACAGGCCGAATGTTGTAAGAATAGGACTTGGAACAGTTAAATATATAGAGTGTGATAATGAGCGCGACAAATGGTGGAAAGGTCCAAAAGCTCAGCAATCTCCAGAAGAATATGCCGCAAATATGTCAGCTTTTTATGATGGAAATAAAGGCAAGTTAGGAAAAAATGTAGGTGTTAAAACTGCTGATCCAAATATGATGGTCGTAATGGGTGGATTAGCAAATCCTGACCCTGAATTTGTTATAAAAATGATTGAATGGTGTAGAAAAAACAGAGGAACCAAGGCCGATGGCTCTGTAGATTTATGTTTTGATATTATCAATTATCACTTTTATGCCAATGATGCCAATACAAATAATGGAAATGCAACCGTTGGTATCGCTCCAGAACTTTCCTTAAATGCTAAAATCGCGAAAGAGTTTACTGATATGTCTAATAAATACGCCAATAATATGCCTGTATGGATTACAGAGGCTGGATATGATGTTGGTAAAAACACTCCACAGCGTGCAATTCCTATTGGTAGTAAAAATTCGCAGGTTACACAGGCAGATTGGAATTTACGTACTTCATTTTTGTACGCAAGAAACGGGTTGAAAAAATCCATATTTTATATGCTTGACGATGTAGATATTAATAGTACAACGCAATATTCATCATCTGGTTTTGTAAACTCAAATGGTAGCAAGAGACCTTCTGCAGATTATTTCTTACAAACAAAGAAGCTTATTGGTAATTACACTTATAATTCAACGCTAAACAGTGACCCAATTGTAGATCTATATAAATTAGACAAAAAAGAGGTTTACGTACTTACAATTCCAGATCAAAAAGGAAGAACAGCAACTTATGAACTTAATCTGGGTGATGCCAAACAAGCTATTATCCATACCTTACAAATCGGAAAAAATGAAATGCTCAGTAAAACAGTAAATACTACAAATGGGAAGCTTCAAGTCGCAGTGACAGAAACTCCCATTTTTGTTGAAAAACTGTAAATTAGTTTTGTATAGAAGCGATTGATGGTTGAATAGCAACCTTAAGCTTTGCCATTTTGGATTGATGCTTTTCAATTTTACGTTCCAGAGAAACGATACTTTTGTTCAAACTCTTCAGCGCATTTGCAGCTGCTCTCGCTTTCTTTGCACTACTCCTGGCCTCTGAAGAAAGCTTGTCAGCTTTCTTCGCTAATTTCTTCTCCAATGGATCTTTACTTAATTGCCTTGCAACTTTATTATTTTCATTGGCAAGCTTTTGAGCAATAGCCTCAGTCTCCTCTTTAACTTTCGTTTTCTCTTCTACCTGGCTTTTCAGGTTAGCTAATTTTAATGAATCTTTGCTAAACTCCTGAACCAGCTTTACTAGTGCAATGGAATCCTTGTTAACTTTAATTTTTTCACCATTCTCAACAAAGTAATCGGTTTTACTTTGCTCTGCGTATACACAATTGGACATCATGATGATAGAAAACATCACCAACAAAGATTTTAAGAAGCTCATATTTAGATAATAAATGTTTATTCTGCAAAGATATGATATAATATAATAATAATAATAAAAGGCAGCCTTTTTAGAATGCCTCCAGAAAATTTTCAACTTTCGGGAAGCACTACATTTCAGACTGCCTTTAAAATTAGGGTACTAGCAATACTATTTCCACTGTATTATTTTATCATTATGGAATTAGTGTCTCTAAATACTCCGTAGTCACGAGCGTATCAATATCTGTTGCGGCAAGAAGATACTTGGTTTTACTACGTACAATTCCACCTTTCTTAGCGTTTGTCAGTGGATAACGGCTGGTTACTAAAACCTCCTCAGTGAACTGTCCGTCGTTCTGCTCATAGCTCAGTAGATTACCAACTGAACCAATTCTATTTTCAAATATAACTTCATCTACTTTAGCTGAAAAACTTACTTGAGAATTCAACAAAGTGGACACATAAGTTGATCCGTAAATAAATGCACCCTCGCTATCTTTTAAAGATCTGTTTCCAAACACATCCACATTTTGTGATTCCAGCAGCAGGTTACCCTCAATTTTAGGTAAATCTATAATAGTAAAATAACACTTTAAATCCTTATCATAATTACCATCAACATAATCCATCCTTACAGAATCTCTAATTCCACTGGTTACATTCCATTTTAAAATGCAATAGGAACGATTAACATCTTCAGCCGGATAAATATTTACTCTTAACCTGTAATATCCAGACTGAGTATTCGATTCACTTATTTTCCCGGCATAAACAATTGGCCCATCCTTTATATATTGATCCAACAAATCATTTGCATTATCACAACTCACTAAAAACAAAGCTAATATGACTGTAGCTTTATATAAATATCTATTCATAATTTCAACTTTAATTTATAATACCTTTTTGAGTTAATAAAATTTCTGAATATCTCCGAACATTTGAAATTCATTAATAGTATAAAAAGATTCATTCTTGTTATAAGACTCCATCAATTGAAGTCGCATATAACGAAAAGTGTCAGTTGTACGTGCGTTTGGATTTACATTATCTTCACTAATTGAATATTCTTGATTAACATTGAAATACTCAATTTCTTCAGGTGTTAAATTATTCACATCCGCTGGATCTTTCCCAACATATTCACCAATTAACGTCCATGTTTCTGGGAATTTTGCCCATCGTTGACTATTAGCATCATTCGTACCCCATATTCTGAAACGTTTTGGGCTACTTCTATTATAAGTATAAGCAGTACCAGTCCGCGGAAATATTTTAATCCGACTTAATCGTACTTCCATATTCAAATCTAAAGTTGTATAAACGTCATGTACTGTTATTTGATTTGCAGCATCAGTATCTGAAAGGTTTTTAACAAATTTATAGATTAACGTTTCAGACCCAGTCTTCACGCCATTAAACATTCTTTTACCTACATATGCTGCAGCATGAGCATTTCCGTCATTTTGAATTCCAGTTGCTTTATTAACACCATACACACCATAATCCCGTCTACCGTTAAATAAAGTAGGATTAAAAAAAGAGACTTCTTTTACCAGGTTATAATCAATTTCTTCTTCTTTATAAGGAGTTATAAGATTGATCAAAGTGTCTGTTCTGTTCCCCCATTTATCAGACACAGTAAAACCAAACTTTTTTTCTTTTGAAGGGTATTGACGAACGTATGAAAAGGTATTAACCGAGTCTCTGGTATATATTGTCTTAGTTGGATCTTCCACTAACGTAACAACACCTTTTTCCAACACATCTTCCACTAGAACATGAATTATAAATGGATTTGCATTTGAATTATTCCATACAACTTTAATTCCACCGAATGCAGGTTCTATGATCATCGTACTCAAAGCAAGTTCAACCGGTGAAATTAAAGGTGCTGCTTTAACAAGATTGATCTCTGATTTATTTCCACTAGCATCAAGACATGCTAATTCAACAGTCACCTCATCAGTTCCAGTAAAACCTTCAACCAAAATAGAAGAGCTGTATCTGGAAACTTTAAATTCCATTTTCTCCCCTTTTCTATTCAGGTATGTAGCAACTACCTGATCAATATTCGGATTTCCTTTTGGAAGAGAGAAAAATATTTCCAATGCACCCGATTTAGAAACAACCCTATTAACTGTAACTTTTTCAGGATTACCTGATGTAGTCTTTACTTGCTCTATTCCTAAATAAGATTGAGTACAAGATACCACTATCGAGGAGGTAATTAATACCCCCAGGAAAGCACCTATATATCTATTCATTTTTATCATTTTTAAATAAATTAATCATTAAGAATTACCATCCTGGATTTTGAACAAGATTCTTATTTTGTAACAATGTGTTAGTATTAATTGGCATAAGGTAATCCTTCATTGAGAACCGGGGTTGTAATAAAACCTGTATATTATAAAAATCATTCTTGTTTTCTCCATCCTTATTCCATCCCAAAATTGGTTTATTAAACATCTTTTCAGCCATCAACCATCTTCTCACATCGTAATAGAAATGTCCTTCAAAAGCCAGCTCGTTTAAACGCTCCTGACGGATAATATCTCGTAATCCATTTATGTCGCTAGGCTTCGCTTTATACTGAGAAAGCGCATACTTATTCCAGCTATCAACCACCCCCTCCATACCAACTCTGGCTCTAATCATATCCAAATAAAAAACAGCATTTTGTCCTTTCGAATCCGTTTTGCCAGGACCTCCAACCTCATTCAAGCTTTCCGCCAATAACAAATACATATCTGCTAATCGAATAATTGGAAAAGAATAAGGTTGAGTTATTAAAGTAATTCTGGTTTCAGTATAAGTTGCACTTAAAGGACTTAATTTTTTCACTAAATATCCCGAATAAGGGTAACCTGTATAGTTTTCTGAAAGTTTGAATCCACTGCCATAATTTTTCATCATGTTAGGGAATGATGCATCAGCTAAGCTCTTTTCTCTTCCTTCCCAAATTCCTCCATCGAAACCTACCGATGCATAAAAGCGTAATGAACGATTAAAGTGTAAGATAGCGGTTTCCTGTCCCTTTTTAATAAAGTACTTTTGATGTTCAGCATCAGGAAGTTGAGTGTTATAACGGTTTTTATACCAACCATTCCTCTCCCACTCTTCATCTTCATTTAGAGGTATTCCATTTGAAGAATAAAAGCTTTCAACTACATTCAAAGTAGGTGAATGACGTTGTCCTAAATATGTTGGAACTACAGCACCAAAATTAAACCATTCATCATTACTTAGCATAGTGCTCCATTGTTGTAGCGTAGTGGTACTTTCATTAGTTGCCCATATTAACTCAGGATTCCATGGTGTTGTAATCGCCTGTCTAAGGCTGATCATTGCTTTAGTCGTATCATTAATATTGGTACTATTAGTTCCTCTGATAGCATTATTACCACCATCTGTTGAGATTAACAAAGCAGCCCCATCCGCTTCTGCGGAACGAACAGCAGCATCAGTAGCCTGTAATGCTCTTTCCCATCGCTCCTGGCTATTTCCTGTAGGAAAAAGCTCTACTCCTCTTTTGTCTTTAAACCCAATATAATAGTTGTTGTTGTTAAAAATTGGACTGGCAGCCAACACTAAAGTTTTTGCTTTGATACTCAAAGCTATGGTCTTAGTAAATCTGCCATATTCACTAACTACGTCCAATTGATTTTGAGCAGGAAGTTCCAGAATGGCTTCATCTAACGTACTTACAATATAATCCACCACTTTATCAACTGGCTCACGATAAATATCGATCTCATCACCTTTTGCAGAAATAGGTATTACTTTATCAACTATTGGAATAGGTCCATAAAGTTGTAAAAGGTAAAAGTGTAGATACGCTTTTATTGCTTTCACCTCTGCAATCCACTGACTTCTAAGCATATCATCTAAGTCCCGAGGGCCGCCATCCGCTAATTCAATATTCTCCAAAAAAACATTACAGTGCCGAATTCCTTGCCAAATATTTCGGTTTGCACCATTTCTTCCAT
This sequence comes from Pedobacter hiemivivus, assembly GCA_040393085.1. Lineage (GTDB taxonomy): Bacteria > Bacteroidota > Bacteroidia > Sphingobacteriales > Sphingobacteriaceae > Pedobacter > Pedobacter hiemivivus_A. The sequence goes on from JBEBUV010000018.1 coordinate 58,363, forward strand.
CCCAAAAATTAGAATAAGGATCAGCTACATTATTACCTTTAAGAAAAATCATCATTGGTGCCGGGGGCCCAGCAGATAGACCTGCGCCTGTATTCCTTTCGGAATAAATGATGTCTCCCCCTCCACTAAGTCCTAATGAATTGGTGGGGTTTGCAAATGTTGGAAGAAAACGATAACATGTAAACAGGTACTTTTCAGCATTGTATTGGTCTTTAAAAGCATCTTCCAATACAGGTTTATCGTCTGGCAAAATATCTAAAAACTTATTACACCCCGAGAGTGTAAATAAAGTTAAGCAAGTTAAAAAATAGAGTATATTTTTCATCATTATATATATTTTTTACTATTAAAAGTTGATTTGAGCTCCCAGATTAAAGACCTTTTGCAAAGGATATGAAAGTCCATTTCCACGCATTTCAGGATCCCATGATTTAAAATCAGAAAGCGTGAATAAATTAGTCCCACTAGCGTAAATTCTAGGAACCACACCTCTTATTTTAGGTAATTTATATCCAATCTCTACTGATTTTAACCGTATAAAGCTTGCAGAACGCATCCAGTAATTGCTATTGACAAAATTATTGCTATTACCATAAGCACCGTTTGCAACAGCATCAGGAGACAATCGAGGCCACTTTGCATAAAGATCTCTATTCGTTTCAGTCCAAACACTTTCAGCAATAAAATTTAACATTGCTCTATTACCTCTTTTACCACCAGAGGTCACTTCAACAAATGGTGCCATTGAATTCGCATCGAGGAAGAAAGAGAAGCGAGATGATCCTTGAAAAAACGCGGAGAAATCAAAATTTTTGTAGCCGAAAGACCCCCCTAAACCATATTGAATTTCAGGATTACTTGGATATCCCATAGGAACAATATCAAACGAATTGATCACACCATCCTGATTGATGTCACGATATTTAATATCGCCTGCCTGATAGACTCCAGAACTACCTACTTGCTGCAATGGTGAATTGCTTACTTCATTATCATCAATAAACAAACGCTCAGCAACATATCCTTGCGATTGTCCAACCTTTCGTCCTATTACAGACCTCCATGGTGCTATTTCTGAATAATCCAACTCATCATATTCAGTGATTTTTGCAGTTCCATAAGTAAAGTTACCCCTAAAAATAAACCACATTGAATTCGCAAAAGACTTGTTATAGTTCATTGTCAAGTCAAGTCCTTTTCCAAGCGCTTTACCATAATTAGTTTTAATTCCGGCTGTTAGTCCCAATACTGAAGAAATATCCTTACGTTCCTGTACTATATTGGTACGATTTTCACGGTAAACTTCAGCAATCAACGTAAGGTCATTATTCAAGAATCCCAATTCAATGGCTAAGTTTGTTTTGTATGACACCTCCCAGGTGATAAATGGGTTGGCGTATCTCTCCACAACTATTGTAGGACGGGAATAAGTTGTATAAGGATCTTTTCCAAAATTCCCTGCATTTGGTCCATTTAAGTCAATGTTTGAAGTAAAAAAGAAACGATCCTGATCAGATACAATAACATCGTTACCAACCAATCCATACGTTGCTCTTATTTTCAATTTAGGAACTACATTTTTCAACCCATCCCAAAATTTCTCATCAGAAACCTGCCATCCTGCTCCAATTGACGGGAAGAAACCCCAGCGGTATTTTGGATCAAAACGTTCAGAACCATTTAATCCAAAATTAAATTCAAGGAAATATTTCCTGTCAAAACCATAAGTAAAACGTCCTGCAAGTGATACATTCCTTGATGGTAATGATGAATCTAGATTACTAGGACTTCCATCCATAGTCTCTTTCAATGACCCTACTAAAAGTCCACCAACATCATGTTTTTTAGCAAATTTCCTGTTATATATAACAGCTCCTTCTGCGTATGCACGTGCTTCAACAAATTTATTACCTGCCGTATAATCAATATAGTCAGAGCCACCTTCAGGGTTCAAAGAAGACAATTCATAAGGAAAATTAGTATTGAAAGGATCGTATGTTCCTTTTATGTATTGATAGTAATATGGCTTATAGCTTCGTTGAATATTAAATCCTGAATAGCGTGTGATGCTACCAATAAAACGAGCCTTTAAGCCTTTTGTAAAACTATCCAGATTCTGATGTAACTCCAATTGTGCTAAAAGCGTATTATTTCTTACATCTTCATAGCCTCGCATTACATCTGCATAAGGATTAATATAGTCTGGAGAACCACCACCATAATCGTTACCAGAATAGTTACCAAAAAGAATTCGATCTACATATTGAGTGGCTTGATCAGATTCATAAAATGCAGGAAATAAAACCGGGTTAGCCATAAGAGTTTTCCTATAAGTGTTGGCGCCACCACTACCAGACTCTCCAATTGGGCCTGTATAATCATCAAAATTTGCACTTACCCGCACCTTAGCTTCTAGTGTTTTTGATAAGTTTAAGTTTACGTTAGATCTGATTGAGTATTTTTTTAAATCTATATTTGTATTAAATGGATTCGCTTGATCCACTTTTAATATTCCTCGATCTTGTGAGAATGAACCAGCTAAATAATATGTTGCGGCATTTCCACCCCCGGTAAGGTTGATATTAGCTCTTTTATTTATGGAATAATCTTGTGTCAGCAGATCTTTCCAATCAACTGCAGGGTATACAGACTTGTTCCTATTTGGATTTTTTGTAAGCTCAATCTTACTCTGTGGATATGTAAGTTCATCGTGACGCGTCATACTTGCAATATTCGAGAACTCCATAAACTTTATAGGATCCGCTACATCAACCCGTGTTGTTGGAGTCGACAGCGAAGTCTCATAACGAAATGATGTTTGAACAGCTCCTTTCTCGCCCTCTTTTGTCGTTACTAAAACAACTCCATTGGCTCCTCTTGCTCCATATAACGCAGTAGCGGATGCATCCTTTAAAATAGAGAAGCTTGCTATATCATCTGGATTTAACCTTGATAAATCTCTTGATGTAACCTCAATATTGTCTATCAAAATAAGGGGCGAAGTTAGTCCACTACCAAAAGAGGTCACACTACGCACAAAGAATTGTGCATCTTCTTCGCCAGGAGCACCAGTAGATTGCTGTGCTATTAATCCAGCCATTCTGCCCGCAAGAGCAGTTGTTAAATTACTTGATGGGACTCTCAGATCCTTAACATTTACCGTTGTAATAGAAGAAACTACGCTCTCTTTCGCTTGTGTTCCAAATGCTACCACTACAGCATCATCCAACATTTTAGCATCCTCAGAAAGGCTTATATTGATGACTTTGACTTTCCCAACTTTTACTTTTTGGGCTTTATAACCTATAAATGAGAACAATAATGAATCTCCCTCATTTACTACAAGCTCGTAGACACCGTTAAGATCAGTGCTTGTACCTTGATTTGTACCCATTACCAAAATGCTTACTCCGGGAATAGATTTATTATCAAACGCATCCGTAACCTTTCCGGTGATGTTTATACGTTTAGGTTGTGGTACAATCTTTTCTACCTTGTTCGATTCGCTTTTACTGATTACGATCGTTTTATGTTCGATATAATAAGTTAAATCTTTAGGACTAAGGAGCTCTTCTAAAACAGTTTCAATTTTCTCTTCTTTAAAGTTTAGGTTAACCTTTCCTAAAATATCTAAAAACTGTACGTCACAAAGAATATTGTACCCTGTTTGTTTTTTAATATCTCTAAATACTTTTTCAATTGAAACGTTTTTATACGAAAGAGTCACCCTTTGTGCATAACTGTCTGCCCGTGCCTGAAATATGATTGCAAAAAATAAAACAATGGCTAATTTCATAATTAAGAGAATTTTATTCAGCCAGGAACAATGAATATTCCTCGCAAGGAATCTATTATTTTTCATTAAATTTGTAAGATTTGAATTTGAACAATGGAATATTGTAGTAATCAAGTTTTAAATTAGAACCGGAGAGCAGCAAACTTATCCGGTTCAATTTTTTTAACTTCGTTGTCTAGTATCATTTCATAACATAGACTTTCCTCCCTTCCACCTTAAAATAGACAACTTTAGTACGTTCAATAAATTTTAACACTTCTGAAATATTATCAAAGCGCGAAACAGCACCCCAAATTTTCAGGTCATCGCCAATTGGTTTCTTATATATAATTTCTACATCATACCACCGAGCTATTTTACGCATCACACTTTCTATACTTTCGCGATTAAACATAAACTCTCCATTTTTCCATGCAATAGCTTCAGTAGCATCAAATTGTACTATTTGAATATTATCACCATGAATTATACTTTGTTGTCCTGGATGTAAAACCTCAACCGAATTACTATTATTTTTTGCAGACACCTCTACTTTCCCCTTTAACAAGCTCGTTCTTGAAGTCATTTCATCTGCATAAGCACTCATATTGAACTCTGTACCTAAAACTTTAACCTTTTCTCTATCCGTCTGAACAATAAAAGGTTTCGCTTTATTAGAGACCACTTCAAAATAAGCCTCGCCACTTAGCTCAACATCTCTTTGATCACCATCAAAAACTGTAGGAAATTTTAAACGTGAAGAAGCATTTAGCCAAACTTTAGTTCCATCGGGTAATACAAGTTGATATTCCCCACCGTTAGGAGTAGAAATAGTATGATAAACAGGTTTTGCTGAGGTAGTTTTAGACTTCCCTTCAAAGTCATACAATAGTTGTCCATCTTTAGATTTTTTGACAACTACTCCTGATTCTTCCCAAATTTTAGCCGAAGCTGATTCATCCAACACGATCTTTGAACCGTCAGCTAATTCCAGAATTGCTTGATTCTTTCCCGGAGAAATATCATTATCTAAGCGTTGCTCAAGAGATAAATGGGAAATATCCTCTACTTTGTTAGTATTTAAATATAAAACTGAAGATACAGTCAGCAATACGGATGCTGCAACTGAGAACCAAAAGAAAGTTTTCTTTCTCTTAATTTTAACAGATTCCTCATGGGCTTCTACATCCAGTTTAATCTTTTCCCACAGGGATCTATTTACGTCATTTTCATCAGTTCCATTTTGAACTAATTTCTCAAAATCATTTAACACCTCTTCATATTGAGCGGCGTCTAATGTATTTAACCAACTATTAAAAATTTGATGTTCTAAATCAGAAGCTGAATCTTTTGCGATTTTATTCAACAACTCGGCATCTATTCTATTACCCATATAAACGTATAGACAATCCTGGAATTAAATAGTATACCTATAAAATGAAATATATTTTATGTTAGAACATCAGAAACAGAGCAATTAAGGAAATCGGCCAGCCTGTATTGTGGGTCAATTGGTCTTTAACCATATCTCTGGCTTCATAAAGCTGTTTTTTAACAGCGGTAGAGGTAATATTCAATTCAGAAGCTATCTCTGAAATACTCATATCATTTTGGGTTCGCATTTTGAAAATTAATTTTCGTTGAGGCGATAAATCTTCAATTGCCTTTTCAGCACAATGTAAATATTCCTTATACACCAATTTCTCTAAACTGGTATCTCTATCATCCATTGTTTGATTTTCTAAGTCTATCAAAGCATGATATCGAACTTCACGTGCATGGCGATTAATCAATTCATTTTTAGCCATTCTTATTAGGTAAGCCTGAAGATTATTAGCTTTTGACACTTTCTTCCGATGTACCCATACTTTTAAAAATAGTTCTTGTAATATCTCCTCGGCTTCTTCTTGAGAATTCTTAACAAAAGGCTTAATGTAATTCATCAACTTCCCCACATAATTCCGATAAATTTGCTCAAAGGCTTCCCTATCGTCATTCGATATTTTAAATAATAGATCAGAAGTGTCTAAATCTTGGTAACCGTCTCCCATATATATTTACAATTCCAATTTATTTATCATCGAAGGTACTATTCAAATATAAACTAAAAACCAAGCTGATATTAAATAATAATTAAAGCTCTATAATTAGAGAACAATTAATATTGTAATCTCTTTCACCCAAAGAAGTAATATTAATAATATTATTTTGATTATTCATCATTCAAGTTAATAAAGAAATGCAAATTTTTCTTATTTATTGAATTTTACATTTATCTTTATTCTATGGATCCAGAAGAACTAAAAAAGCTTGATCGAACTCCTACGAGTGACAAACCTTGGTACTTGCAAGAACTCTTTGTGGGTCTTTGGATATGCATTCTTTTACTCTTATTAGGTATTTTGAATTAGAGAGTTATAATGGCACTGGCAGCTAGATTTAAATCTACCAGTTAATTCGAATCTTTCAAGGTTACTTGTTAGAAAACTGCTAGCGTTTTTACTTTCATAGCACACTTACATGCTATAATCTGTATATTTATTGCCTAACCAATTATGCAAAACCATAGACACGAAAGTAATAACAGACTTATCGAGCTTCTAAAAACAGGAGATCGTGAAGCTTTTGCAGAAATTTATGAAAGATATTGGGCACTATTATTTCGACACGCTTTGGGTATGCTTAAGGATGAAGACGGTGCTAAAGATGTCGTGCAGGATGTTTTTACCATGCTATGGGAAAAAGCACCCACATTGGAAGTTCATACCTCACTATCTTCGTTTTTATATACTTCAGTCAGGTATGCCGTACTAAAGCGATTCAGACACAGTAAAGTTGTTGATAATTACCTATCTACACTGAACGACATCATGCTTCAGGGGGTGGAAAGTACAGATATGTATGTCAACGAAAAAGAGCTCAGTAAAAAGATTGAACAGGAATTAAATATGCTACCTCCTAAAATGAGAAGAGTATTTGAACTGAGTCGAATCCATGAATATTCATATCGGGAAATATCCGATGAATTGGGACTTGCAGACAATACAGTAAAAAGACAGGTTAGTAATGCGCTTAAAATACTACGCACGAGGTTGCAAATCATACTTTTCATTTTTTTCTAAATATTATTCAATAAAAACCAAAAACACCTAACACAAAGGCCCAAGTAAAGACTCATATGTATAAATGCAAATTATTTGCTTTATATATGACAGAACACAAAGAGGCAAAAGCGCTGCTAAACAAATATATAGAAGGAAAGTGTACGCCTTTTGAAAAAGCACAGGTTGAAAAAACGTATAACTTACAAGTTAAACCTAACCTGGAGGAGATTGGAGAAGAAAGCTATGCGAAGTTAAAAGACGAGATCTGGAGCAAAATCAATTCAAAACCTGTTGTAAGGTCCTTTAAGTTGTGGCCACAACTAGCCACAGCAGCAATTCTGTTGGTTACAATCGGTGTTGCTGGATATTTTTACTTTAGTACCTCCAACATTTCGCAGCATAAAACCACTTATAAATATGCCAATGACATACCTCCAGGCAACAATAAAGCTATTCTGACCCTGGCCGATGGAAGTAAAATTAGTTTAAATGAAGCAATGAATGGCGACCTCGCAAAGCAACAAGGTGTAAGTATCATTAAAACCGATGACAGTCAATTGGTTTATCAGCTCAGTAATAAAGAGGCTGCAAACGGCAAAATAGCGTTTAATATATTGGAGACCTCAAGGGGTGGCCAACATCAGGTGATATTGCCAGATGGTTCTAAAGTATGGCTAAATGCAGCATCATCTCTTAAATTCCCTACAACATTTTCCAACAAGATATCACGAGAGGTTGAACTAAAAGGTGAGGCCTATTTTGAAGTAATTAAAGACAAAACACGTCCGTTTATTGTAAAATCCGGAATACAGGAAATTACTGTCTTAGGGACCGTATTTAACTTAAGCGCCTATGCTGATGAAAGCACAATAAAAACAACATTATTGGAGGGTTCTGTTAAAGTAAGTGGATTAGGGCAGGCGAAAATGTTGGTTCCGGGACAACAGTTGCAATTAAGGCCAACAGGTTTAACTATAACCGATAAAATAGATTTGGAAGAAGTTATATCATGGAAGAAAGGATATTTTAAATTCAATGAAAACCTTAGAAGTATTATGAATAAAGTTTCGCGATGGTACGATGTTGAAGTTATTTACGAAGGAAATATTAATGAAGAGCAGACTTTCTCAGGGGAAATTGCAAGGTCAAGGAATATTTCTGCTCTTTTAAAAATAATGGAATCAACAGGAAGTATTCACTTTAAAATTGAAGGAAGGAGGATTACCGTTATTCAGTAAAGCCTTACACATCCGGTAGCCTTTTCAGTAAAGCCAAAGGTGGTCTCAAGCACCCTTGGCTAATGATTGGGTTTACCCGTCCTGATATAATCAGGAATTTAAATATTGACCAAACAACACTAAATCGAATCAAGATTGCATAGCAGTCACGTAAAACCCAAACATTCAAATGTATGAATATTTACAGACATTTTAGGGCTGGAGTTAACCACTCCATCTTAAATAAATTCTTGCTGGTTATGAAGTTAACTACTCTGATACTTATAGGGGTTATCATGCAAGTGAGCGCAACTACCTTCGCTCAAAAAATTACACTGAATAAAAAAAATGCATCTTTAGATCAGATCATTAAAGATGTTCGTATCCAAAGTGGATACGATTTCTTTTACGCCAATTCATTGATCAAAAAGTCGAAACCAATAACCATACAAGTTACGGATGCGTCACTTGAAGATGTGTTAAAGAAATGTTTCATCAATCAGCCTTTTACTTACCATATCAGTGATAAAGCGGTAACGATCAAGGAAAAAGATAAGTCTTTCTTTGAAAAGATAATTGACGCAATTAATACTAAAGATATCAAAGGAAGCATATTAGATGAAAATGGCGGGCCCTTACCTGGTGCAAGTGTACGCGTAAAAGGCACTAAGAAAGTTGCTGTAACAGGTAGTGAAGGACAATTTGTAATTAATGACGTGGATGAGAACGCCACTATAGAAATTACATTTGTGGGCTATCAAATGTTAACGGTTACGGCAAACCAGGATTTGAATAACCTTAGATTGGTTAAGGATGAAAGCAAACTAGATGAAGTAATTGTTACAGCTTACGGCCGTCAGCAATCTAAGCTGAGTAATGTTGCTGCTATCTCTACCATAAAAAATGCGGAAATCAAACAAAGTCCAGCAGCCAGCATTAGTGTAGCGTTGGCAGGCAGGTTACCAGGTTTAACCGCTATGCAAAGAGTTGGTGAGCCAGGACGCGAAAATAACGTCCTGCTAATCCGCGGTAAAGGCACTTTTAATACACAAAGTCCACTTATTGTAGTAGATGGAGTAGAAAGATCAGATTTTTTAAATAATCTAGATCCGAATGAGGTGGAATCCATCAGTATACTAAAGGATGCATCTTCAACTGCATTGTACGGCGTTAGAGGAGCAAATGGTGTAATCATTGTAACCACAAAAAGAGGCCGTTCAGATGCTCAGGAGATTAATTTTACTGCAGAGTACGCTTTACAGAATTACACCAATTTTCCTGAGCGATTAAATGCCCTTGATTATGCAACCATAACGAATGAGGCTAGAAAAAATGTAGGTCAACCTGCTAAGTATACAGATGCAGAACTGGAGCATTGGAGAATGAAGGACTTTCCGGAAGCTTATCCGGATATTGATTGGTTAAAGGAATCTACCACAGACTATTCTCCTCAAAACAGATATAACCTTAATCTTTCAGGTGGTTCTCCCAAGGTGAGATATTTTATCAATGCCGGGTATCTTGGTCAGGAAGGTTTATGGAAAACAGACCAGGAAAAATGGAATGCAAACACCAACTTAGATCGTTATAATTTCCGAAGCAATTTTGATGCGGATTTAAGTAATACCTTAAAAGCTTCCCTGCAATTGGGTGGTTATATTGAAAAGCAAAACCGTCCAGCTGGACTTTTTGGCGATGGCACTAACGTAATTATAAATGCCATTTTAAAAACCCCCGCCGGATTATTCAACAAGCTTACACCAGACGATGAAGTAGTTAGCGTTTCTGACAATCCAGGTGATGCGCCGGTTTACGGTCTGATCAACCGTACGGGTTACATCATTGAATCAAGAAATAACATTACTGGTACTTTTGCCATGGAGCAGGACTTGAGTATGGTTACCAAGGGCTGGTCGATTAAGGGATTATTTGCATTTGATTCGCGTGCCGTGAATACACAAACGCGTAGCAGAGATTTTGCAAGATACAGACCTGTTATTAACGGAAATAACGTAACTTATCAATTGTACCAGGGTAGCAATACCAATTTGGGAGCAGCATCTTTATCATCATCCTTTGTTTCCAACTCCACCTTACAGTTTTCTACTAGCTACGCCAGAACATTTGGGGCACACGAAACCACCGGACTCCTGTTGTTTCAGCGTGAGTCTAAATTGATTAATGCAGATTTACCTTATAACTATCAAAGTTTGGCCAGCAGATTTACATATGGTTACAACAGAAAGTATTTAGCTGAGGTGAATTTAGGCTATAATGGTTCTGAGCAATTTGCGAAAGGAAAACGCTATGGTTTCTTCCCTGCTTTTGCAGCGGGATGGGTTATTTCTGAAGAAGATTGGGCGAAAAACATACATGCAATCCAGAATTTGAAGTTAAGATCTTCTTATGGTATTGTGGGTAACGACAGAATGAGCTCAAGCAGGTTCTTGTACCTGGATGATTTTGGCAAAGGCGGAAGTGGCTGGGCCGATCTTGGCCAAGGTACAATAGAAAAATTTATTGGCAACTACAATATTTCATGGGAGAAAGCCAAAAAGTTTAACATAGGTATTGACGCTAAATTATTCAATACGTTTAGTGTTACAGCCGATTACTTTAGAGAAAAAAGAAGTAATATTCTTACCAGACCGGGTAAAGTACCGGATCTTTACGGAAACGTTGGTGCATTACCTGCTATTAATGTTGGTATTGTAGAGAACAATGGTTTTGAACTGGAATTAGGATACAATAAGGTTTTCAACAATGAGATGTCGTTTATGCTAAGGGGAAATGCTGCCTATAGCAGAAATAAAGTCATCAATAAAGATGAACCAATTAGAGACGAAACCTGGGCAACCAGATACCCATCGACAGGAATGATGATTGGGCAGCCTGTAGGATTAGTTACAGCAGGATACTTCAACTCAACAGAGGATATCAAAAACTGGCCTAATCAATCAGCGTTGGGACAAGCTTCTCAACCTGGAGACCTTAAATATGTTGATCAGAATGGCGATGGTATCATAGATGTTAAAGATGAAGTAGCAATTGGTTATCCTAATGAACCGTTATTAAATTTTGGATTTGCTTTTTCTTATACCTACAAAAACTTCGATTTGGGTGGACTCTTTCAGGGAAGCGCATTGAAATCATTGTTTATCAGTGGACAAGGTGCTTATTCTTCGCAAAATCTGAATCTTGGACGTTACCTGGGAAGGTGGAATCAGGAGCGTTTTGACTCTGGCCAACCTATTACATATCCAAGAGTGTCACAAACGCCGAATGCCAACGAAAGATTAAATACTTTTTTTCTGGAAGATGCAAGTTTTGTTCGCTTAAAAACGATTGAACTAGGTTATACCTTACCAAAAGGCATATCTAAACGTTTGGGTGGTAACGTTAGGTTTTTCTTTACCGGCCTAAATTTGTTTACCTGGGATAAACTCTCTACAAATGATTTCGATCCTGAGTATGTACCTGGTTTAGCCATCAGTCACCCATTATTTAAAGTTTACAATTTTGGGGTAAATGCCAAGTTTTAAAGAATAATTAACTCAAAAACAAACAGATGAAACATTTAATATATACAGGACTGATTTGTGTTCTTGCAATTTTTTCCGGATGTAAAAAGGATTTTCTTGATAAGCTGCCGGATGGTGTATTGACAAAAGAAGAGGCTTTTAAAGATCCCAATTTAGCACGAGGTGTATTATCTAATGCTTACACAAATATCCCTGGCTATTTTGACAGATACCATTGGTGGTCTATGCTTTCACCCAAAAGTGATGAATCTGTAGACACCGATATGAATGGTACTGGCGTAGCATGGGGCCTCGGCACATTATCGCCAAGTAGTAATCCCATTAGGATACAAGACGGACCGGAAGTATGGGGTGTTTTTTGGAGTGGGATTAGAAAAACCAATGTGTTTATAGAAAACATACACATCACACCTATTAACGACGAGGTTACCAGTACTGCAATTACTACCGCACAACGTGATCAATGGGTGGCGGAAGCAAAAGTTTTACGTGCATTTTATCACCTGGAACTGATGAAAGCTTATGGAGCTGTGTCAATAATGGACCGTGCGTACAGTCCTGATTTTGATTTTGGCACAATGAAAAGAAATACTTTTGATGAGTGTGCTAGGTGGATAGCCAAAGAATGCGACGCCGCTTTACCTTTTTTACCGGTTAGACGTAAACAAACTGGAAGTAGTGAAGAGATTGGAATTGGAAGAATATCCAGCATGATAGCATTGGCCATTAAAGCCCGTGCTTTACTTTATAATGCGAGTCCTTTACACAATCCATCAAATGAACTGAAAAAATGGGCAGATGCAAGAGATGCTGCAAAAGCAGTTCTTGATTTGGCCAATACCAGCGGTGAATATAAGTTATGGTACAGCTCTAGCCCCGCAGATGGCAGTAAAAACGTTTACGAGTTGTTTAAACAAAAGGACAATGGTACAGCAGCTTTATCTGAGGTGATTTGGCAGCACAATTTCAACAATGGCCATTTCACTAATGTAAACAGTATTCCTACTGCTGGCGGTGCTAAAGCCGGAGCATGCCCTTCTCAGGAACTTGTAGATGCCTTTGAAACCATTTCTGGCGAACCAGCCATACTGGGTTATTCTGATGCAGATCATTTGCAGCCTGTTCCTAATCCGGATGCTACAGATTATAATCCTGCTGATCCTTATAAAAATCGCGATCCAAGGTTAACTGGTTACGTTTATTATGACGACTCGTATTGGGGTAAACGCGGGAGTACAGACTACTATGTTAAAATTTTTGAAGGTGGGGCTGATGGCATCAGGACAGATTGGAAATATACCCGTACAGGATACTATATCAAGAAATTTACTGATCCTACCCGGGGAAATGGTTTAGTTAGTAATCCAAGCCCGGAAGGACAGGCTTACTGGCCAATATTCCGATTGGCAGAGTTTTACTTGAATTATGCAGAGGCCAGTAACGAGGCAGAAGGACCAACACAAGCTGCAAGAGAGGCAATTAATGCCATAAGGAAACGTGCTGGAATGCCCGACATTAAACTAAAGTATGCTTCTGATCAGGACAAATTCAGAGAACGGATCAGAAACGAACGTAGAGTAGAGTTAGCATTTGAAGAACATAGGTTTTATGATGTGCGCAGATGGAATATTCTTAAAGAAACAGACAAATTAGCCACAGGAATGCGTATTGTTAAGAATGGCAATACAATTACTTACAATCGTTTTGTGGTTGAACAAAGAAGGGCCTGGGCTGATAAATACAGGATACTCCCAATTCCTCTAAATGATGATGTGAAGATGCCGGCTTACGAACAAAACTTTGGGTGGTAAGCTCTTTTAATTTAACTGCTAAAGTATGCTGTGCTCAAATTAATGGGCACAGCATACTTTATCGAGATGAAAGGTAGATTATAAAACATAACATACGACTACTCCACAACATCTGGATTGATCCTGAGGATTACAAAATAATCTTAGTAAAATTGACTGGAAACAAAAAAAGCAGCTCTTTTCAGAACTGCTTTCAAAACTTGGGGTGGAATATGGGGCTCGAACCCACGACCCTCGGTACCACAAACCGATGCTCTAACCAACTGAGCTAAAACCACCATGTGTTTTTCAATGTTACAAAAGTACGATTAAAAACATCTTAATCAAATATTTTCAATCATAATTGCACACATTTTTATTAATCAATTATATTTCAGCCATTTGCTTTTTTATAAAAATAATAATCACTCCCTACAAATTGATATTAAAGCTTAAAAACTTAGATTTGCTTAACATTATGATAGAAATTTATACAGACGGAGCAGCTAGTGGTAACCCCGGACCGGGAGGATATGGAGTGATTTTACGTTCAGGTGCTCATTATAAAGAGATGAGTGCAGGTTTCCGTATGACCACCAACAACAGAATGGAACTACTTGCTGTTATTGTTGGTTTAAATGCTTTAAAAACACCCGGACAAGATGTAACCGTATTCTCTGACTCTAAATATGTGATTGATTCTGTAGAAAAAAAATGGGTATTCGGATGGGTAAAAACAGGTTTCAAAGGAAAAAAGAACAAAGACCTCTGGAAACAATTCCTAAACATATATAAAATACACAACGTAAAATTCGTTTGGATTAAAGGACATAACAATCATCCTGAAAACGAGCGATGTGACGTTCTCGCAGTAGCTGCTTCAAAAAATAGAACTGAAATGGGTATCGATAAAGAGTTTGAGCTGGAAAAAAGCGCCCAATCTTCGTAGAAGATTCATATCAAAGGCAGCCGAAGCTGCCTCTGATACGAATTATATAAACCGTGATATTTACTCAAAAAATTGTCTTATAGACTAAGCTACACCATTTAAAGCACTCACTTTAACAGGCGCATTGTTTTTATCTGCCGAAAACTCCGCCATCAATTCCTCAGCAACTTTAACCATTTTAGACGAACCAATAAAAATAGAAGTACGCTGATGCAACTCCGTAGGTTCAATATCCAAAATACGGTTAAAACCATCAGAAGCTACTCCCCCAGCCTGCTCAATAATAAAAGCCATAGGATTACATTCATACAACAACCTTAATTTCCCATTCGGAGAACTAGACGTAGTAGGATAAATATAAATACCGCCCTTAATCAGGTTCCGGTGTATATCTCCGACCATCGAACCAATATATCTGGAAGTATAAGGCCTGTTAGTCGCCTCATCCTCAACCTGTGCATACTTAATATATTTCTTCACTCCTTCCGGGAAATGAACATAATTACCCTCGTTAATAGAATAGATGTTCCCCTCTTCCGGTACTTTCATATCTGGGTGCGACAAACAGAACTCGCCGATAGACGGATCTAAGGTAAAACCATTTACACCTTTACCAGTAGTATACACCAACATGGTCGAAGAACCATAAATAACATATCCCGCAGCAACTTGTTGAGTTCCCTTTTGTAATACATCAGACAGCGTAGCCATCCCCTCAGTAGATTTCCTTCTGAAAATAGAGAAAATTGTACCTACAGCCACGTTTACATCAATATTTGAAGAACCATCCAATGGATCAATACAAACAATATACTTGGCGTTTTTAGATACCGGAGAATCTATAGGAACAAAATCATCCTCTTCTTCAGTTGCCACAATACAACATTCACCACCACTGGTTAGTGCACTTATAAATTGTGTATTCGCAAACACATCCAACTTCTGTTGTCCCTCACCCTGTATATTCACCGTTCCCGCCGAGCCTAAAATATCCACCAATCCGGCTTTATTCACTTCTCGGTTCACTATTTTTGATGCAATACCAATGTCTCGCAGCAATCTTGAAAGTTCACCTTTTGCATAAGAGAAATCAGCCTGTTTCTCAATTATGAATTGACCTAGTGTTT